>CABZHD010000001.1:0-228138 GCA_902525435.1 uncultured SAR86 cluster bacterium
TGCGGGAAGGGTTTTTCATTGCATGAATTCTATAGGACAAATGTGGAGAGCTTTTGATCTGATGCTTAAAAGAACTATAGAAAGAGAAGTTCATGGTGGAAAATTAGAAACCAAACAACTTATTCAAGGTTTCATTGCCGACTCATATATAGATATTCAAACAGCTAGGCTTATGACTATTCATTGTGCTGAGGTTATGGAAGCTGAAGGCAATCCAAGAGTTGATATCTCTGCACTTAAAGTTTACGTACCAAACGCTATGCACAAAGTCGTAGACAGAGCAATTCAAGTATACGGTTGGAAGGGTGTTTCATCTGATCTACCTCTTGCGGGTATGTATCAGGGAGCAAGGACATTGAGACTAGCTGATGGACCTGATGAAGTTCACAGAGTATTAATAGCTAAAGAAATTTTGAAAAAATATCACGAAGGTCTTTCTTGGGACTTTGGTTTTTAAATCATTTTCTTACAGTATCTTTCATCTGCTTCAAGTATTTTTTATTGATATCTGCCATTTTTGCTGTGCAAGTAGCTGAGGCAATCAATTTGTCGTCTTGAAATAATTCTGAGGATAAGAATCCAATTGATTTTCCAATCTTAGTAACTTTTGCTCTAGCTAAATATTTGCCAGGGGCTCCAGATGATAAATAATTGATATTCATATCTATCGTCATGGGAGATTTTTCATAATCCGTTAGCTCAAATGCCAGAAAAGCCATTGAACAATCAAGCATAGTGGCAACGAAACCGCCTTGAAGAATTCTTCCGCCTGTGTGGCAAAAGTCTGATGAAGCTTCAAAGCTCATTAATAGAGTTTCTTCAGCCTTATTTATTTCCTCAACCTTAGCATTGAATATGTCAAGATAGACAGGTCTATGATCTAAGTTATTTGATTGATTTGAATGCATCTATTGCTCTAAGTCTTGAAGATTTCAAGTCTACAATCATTTCTGGATAGTTTAAAGATGATCTAGTTTCTATTGAGGGGTTATGTATCTCAATAGTTGGACAGTCAATTAATTCAGGTACAAATTTTTTAATAAATTTACCGTCAGGATCAAATTTTTCTGACTGTGTAATTGGGTTAAAAATTCTAAAATAAGGTGATGCATCAACACCTGTGGATGCACTCCATTGCCAGCCTCCATTATTTGAACAAAAATCACCATCTATTAAGTTTTCCATGAAGTATCTTTCGCCTTTTCTCCAGTCGACTAATAAGTTCTTACTAAGAAACATGGCCGTTATCATTCTTAATCGGTTGTGCATCCATTTAGTTTCATTTAACTGCCTCATGGCTGCATCAATAATTGGTACTCCAGTTTTCCCTTCACACCATTTTAAGAAAGATGCTTCATCATCTCTCCAAGAAATATGATCATATTTGGGATTGAAACTTTTTCCTTTGGAAACATGAGGAAAATGATAAGTGATGTACTTATAAAACTCTCTCCAAATTATTTCATTTATCCATGTAAATTGACCAGTACCGGCATCATCTGGAAGCCTTGATAGAACCCTATTAATTGCTTGCTTAGAGGAAATTAAACCTATTGCAAAAGAGGACGATAAGTTGCTTGTTGCAGTTATGCTTGGAATATCTCTCAATTCCTTGTACTGCTCAATAGAGGAATCAATAAATGCTTCAAGTCTTTGATCGCAAGATTCTTCTGTGACAGGGAAATTTTCAATGGGGAAATTCAAATCTCTTGCAAAAATATGTTCAAAATCAGGAACTTCATCCTGATTAAGAACTACTTTTTCTTGTTTTAAAGGTTCTGGAATCTCTTCTAAAATTTCTGATGACATTAAAAGTCTCATTTTTTTGGAAAAAGGCGTAAAAACTTTGAAAGGTTGTCCCGAGTTATTTTTAATTTGATTAGGATTAATCAATTGAGAGTCAAATTCCTTGTAATCAATCGCATTTTCAATACATAGTTTTTCTAATTTTATATTTCTCTGATTTTCATTAAATGGATATTCTGAATTCAAGAATACATTTTTAATGTTGTATTTTTGACAAAACTTTAGTATTTCGAAAGGCTCGGCTGAGATATTTTGTGAGTGAATAATCTTCAATGAGATGTTAAGAGAGACAAAAGACTTTTTGATATGCTCCAAAGCAAGGAATTTAAGTTTTAACTTGGCAAGACTATCACCGTGATCTTCATACTTTCCCTTATTTATGATGTAAAGAGCAGAAAGACCTTTTCGACTTAAAGAAGCTTCATAAAGGGCTTTGTTGTCTTTGGTTCTTAGATCTTCAGAAAAAATAAAAAGATTCATACATAATGGTGGTAGATCAGCGAGAATATTTCGCCCAACCTATTAAAATTAATACCCACTAACCTACCATAATTTGGCGGGTCTATTAAACCCGCCATGTTCAGGAAATAGGAGAGATTATGGGGGAGAAAGATTACCTGAACAAATCAATTCTATATAAAAAAAAGGAAGGATGAAGTTATAAAGTGGTAATCTTTAGTTATAAGTAATTTCAGAAAATTCTATTCCTGAATGCTTCAATCTATTTAATAAAGAATCACCTAAACCATATGCAGAAGTTAAGACACCTCCAGATACTAAATCTTCAGATAACGCTAAAGCAAGTGAGGATTCACATACCATTTGAGCTGTTGCTTTATATCCTGGATCGCCTTTTCCATAAATTTGGAAATATTTAACTTCGCCGTCTTCTGCTTCTGCTTTAAATAATCCTTTAAACCACCCATTTTCTCTTGTTGCCTCATCTGGACCCTCTCCTGGCTTTGGTAGAAATCTTCTTACAATATGACGTAAAGGTGTGGAAATGATCAAGAAGGCTAATATCAAACCGAAAGATGCCAGTCTTGCGCTTCTTTTTGTAGAATAGCTACCCATCTCTCTAAAAATAAAATTAGAGCCATAACTTTTTTGATCTGCTTCATATAAAGCAGAACTCCTTCTGACTACTCTGGTGTTAGCAAATGACATTAAACCTATTCCTGAATAAGAGTCAGTATGATCAATCTTTTTTATTTCAAAGCCATCGTTACTATTTTTTCTTTGATATTCTGTGACACTATCTGGAGGATTTAATAAGAAAGGATCTCTTTTTTCTTTTGGGAGAGGACCTATAGTGAACATTGTCTCGGTTGTTCCTCCGCTAACGCCGCCTTGACCTGAATGATAGACAGTAATTTTCTTAACTGCTTTTCTCATCTGGTTAACTGCGAAATAGGCACCCATATCAGAAGGAATAGAATCATAGCCACATGAAGGAATAATTCTTGTGCCATCCTCGGCTGCTTTAATATGATGTTCATCAATAAGGTCTTTCACCCAATGGTTTTCTCCAGTTATGTCAGTGTAATGAGTTTTATTTTTCACACACAACCTGACCACTTCATCGCTATAACGTGCGAACGGGCCAGCAGTTGATAAGACTACTTTGGTTAAAGAAACAAAATTATTTATAGCTTCTTTATCATTAGCCGAGGCAACAAAGCTATCGCAATTTAGGCCTAATTCAAATTTTAGATTTTCTAATTTTTTTGGATCTCTGCCTGCTATTGCCCATTTTAGATTAGGATAATTGTTTTTGAAGTATTGAGCACAAAGCCTGCCAGTGAAGCCTGTGGCCCCATAGAGAATTATCTGATATTTTCTTTCCATACAAGTTTTGGTCGGGACGGCTGGATTTGAACCAGCGACCACTTGACCCCCAGTCAAGTGCGCTACCAGGCTGCGCTACGCCCCGAAAAAATATTATATCAGGGCGTAATAAGCATTTTTACTGACAAGCAGCTAGTATTTCGCCGTGATCAACACAAGCTTCACCTCCATTGAGCAGAAGTGAATCTTCGGGAACAGGGCCTATGAAAGCTGTATCATAAACCTCGGGTCGAACACCTACTAAAACTTGAGGATCCGTGGTGTATAAAAGACTGCCTACTGCTGAAGGCAAAGGTTTAAGATAATATTCACCTCTTAAAAATTTCGATTTCAATTCTGTAACACCGTCTTGTGCCATCACAATAGTACCATCGGGTATAACATAAGTAGGAAATCCTCTGATATTTTGTCTTTCTTCTTCAGTAGCGCTATTCCAGTCAAAATACTCACCTTTATCTTTCCATTCCTTAATATCAAAGTTTGTCCATTCAAAACCATGGAGTCTTCCAAAACCTGCGTATTCAAGAGTCTTTTTCTTACCAGCATCTTTACCGTATTTTGTTTTATCATTCGGTAAGCTTAGGGTTACGCCTTCAGGTCTTGAAATCTCTACTAGGGCTCCTGCGGCATCATAAACTTGATAGTTAACCCACGGATCCCAGTGAACTTCATAATATTCATCCATTTGCCATAACTTGTCGTTACATAACCTCAAGTCGGTGGACGTTTGAACTTCTGAAGATTCATGAATTTCATACTTATCACCCTTTCCATCTCCATTGGTATCTCTGGTCTTATCACATTCAACTTGAGAAACTTTAGCGTAATCAAAAAGAGTCATATGATTTTTCATACCCCAACAATCTGTATCACCTGATCGATCGTAATTAGGGTGTTTGATACAAATGTTCCCTTCAAAATAAGCCCAAGGATTTCCTAGCTCATACATTTTTGCTGGAAGTTCGAGAGGTGTGTTAGCCGCATCTTGCTCCTTAATGACAACTAATGTGTCGCCACTTCCTTGGTATTTAACTACCTCACTTGAAAGGACACCTTGCTGAGTCCAGTCTCCTTTTCTATCTCCGCTCCTGACATAAGGACCGGCAGGAACCGCATTTGCATCTCCTGCTAATTGAGCAACACCCGTGTATGGGCTATCTAAAATCCCACTAGCAGGATTATCTTCAGTACCTGTAGCAATCAGTGCTAATGCCTCATCAAAATATTTCTTCATGGTGCCTCCAGAAAGACATCTCTCTATGCAACCAAGAGTGATTCCTGCTAAATCACCGGCAGTAATATCTTTTTCAGTTCTTCTGCTAACTAAATTTGAAGAAGGATCTTCTAGAGCATCTCCTTTGATCTCATATCCTTGACCTCTACCATGAGCCCATAAGTTTCTCCAAATTTCATAGCCATCGCTATCGTCTAGATTATCATCCCAAGCAGCTAAGTACTCTGCAGGGGTAAAAGCAAAAGGAGTAATATCTACCTCACCAACCCAACGATTATTGACTTGTACCACCGCGGTATCAAAAATAAATTGTCCCACCGCAGTTGAGCCATCAAGTGCCGCTGTAGCATCCCAATAACCCATGAAGATAGTATATGGATTTCCGTTTTCATCAATTGAACCAACTGGAACGCCAAGTTTTTGCCACCTTTCCCTATCGCAACGGTCGTCTTCACCATCACCGTCATTATCTAGAGCATCTCTAAGTACTGGCCTGGTTCCAATCATTTGGCCAGTGAACCTGTAACCTCCGTTATCAGTTCTGTTCCACCAACATTCATCTCCGATTTGCTTTAGATCCCACTCTATATGCAGGTTTATTTCAACACCTGAAAGACTGTCCAAGGAAACTTTATCCACTGACATTTTTCGTAGGCTCATTTTTCTTTGTTTAAGATTATAAGTCGCTAGGTCATCTGAGTTTACTTTTGAAAAAGCTGTAGTCTCTGTCAGATTTGATCTCCACTCTTCACCAACGTGCGTTCCCCAGTAGTCAGCCCATGCATATATCGGATGAGTGAAATCTTCATTGTATGGATCAGGAAATTCTTCATCAGACTTAAGTTCAAATCCTGGTTTTTTTAAGTCGTACCTAAGGTCATCAGCGGTGGTGTACAGTCCATACTCCCAAACTGCTAATTTGGCATCTGCGGCTGCGGTTGATTCACAAACCTCATTAATGCCCTGGGCAGGCCCATCCATAGCCAGCCATGGATATTGTTCAATATTCCAATTAATGGCTTTCCATTCTGTAGTAACATCCGTTTCTACCTGTTGTTGGCCGTCAAATTGTCTTCTGGTGGCTTGAACCATTTTTTTACATGAAACCTTTGAAGTTTCATCGTAAGAAAAACCCAAAGAAACATCTACGAACCACCAATTGTCATTTTGATCGCTTTGATCGCCGCAGCCAGCACTTTGTTGATTTTGATACTGTACGTGAGCTCCGCCAATAATGCATTCTGCATATGTTTGTGACCAGACTCCATCTCTACCGTTCTCATTTTCAGTAAGTTGGATATTCCTACCTTGAGGACCTATGAATAGAACTTTGCCATCAGTTGTATCAAGTTTCCCTGAACCCATTTGATTTCCTGCCGGCATACATTTCCAAAACTTCTCCATGTGCCTGTACCAAGCATCAGTATTTTCCGTAAGGCCAAGTTCTGCTGCCGCAGCTCTAGCTTCCTCATCTGATTGAAAAGGAGCATTTTTACAATTAGACTCCACCACAAAATCTAACTCTAAGTCACCGTTTGGATCTTCTGCTGTTGCTCCGGACCAAACCTTTGTTAAAGCATAAATTAACTGATCGGGTTCTTGATCCCACATTCCTTCGTAAGATTCTTGAGCCTCTGAATAATCTCCTTCCATGTAGAACCAAGATTTAACTTCGATGTAATCTCTTTGATCAATCTCACTAAATGCACTTTTTACATCCACTATCATAGTGCTAGTAATTTCAATAGCTGGTGCTCCTGCCTGTTGTTGGCCTCCTTGAGCTGCTGCCTGAGCATCTGCTCTGGCTCCAGCGGTATCACATCTGTCTTCGTACAATTGAGCTTTGTAGGGCCCTTTGTCGATAAATTGCTCTGCTTTAATTTTAGAAATTATGCAGAGAATGTTATTGGCTGTATTAAGTGTATTCTCAACTTGATTGTTTGCGGTGTAAATTTCCGCCTGATCTTCAGTATAGCTTTGAGAAAAAGCCGTTACAGATAGAACTGCAATTATAATATTGAAAAATTTCATATCTCTCTCCTAAAGTATTACTCGACTTTTATTGCTTCAACTTTATTTGGCACAATATAATCCGCGGGATTAATATCTGAAGTTGAAGTGCTGTCGGTATCGGTATTGGAATTATTGTTATTAGACGGCTGATTATTATTCTGGACTTGAAGATCGTTGCCTCCTCCGCCTCCGCCACCGCAAGACACAAATAATGCAGCGACAAACAATAAACTTATAAATGTTACCTTTTTCATAAACCTCTCCTCTTCCATATTGATAATACTACTAAATCTAGAGTTTGCTAGCTTTTTTAATAAGATTCTTGATGATTATTAACTCTTTTTTAATTTCCAAATTATTTGATTTTCTAATTTTTTTATTTGATAAATAAAGACTTATTTTCGCAGGCTTTATACCTTGGTCTTTAATGAGCTTTTTTATTTCTATTAGGAGTTTTAATTTTTTTAAGTCATAGGCCCTAGTTATGCCTTTGGATCTTAATTTAGGTTCAAATTTTTCCCAATATCTAATTTCTGTTTGCTTGATTCCAAGTAGAGATGAGACTTCTGAAATTGAATAATACTTTTTATTAGGTAATGAAGAAGAATCAATATCAGACAATTTTATCCCTTAATTTTCGACCTGGTTTAAAAGAAATTGAAGTCCTCGCAGAAACTTCATATTCTTCACCAGTTTTAGGGTTTCTCCCTAGGCGCGCTTTCTTTTTTAACAAAGAAAAATTGCCAAAGCCGCTCAGCTTTACTTCATCTCCCTTTTCTAAACTATTCGAAATTTCAGTAAAAAAAGAATTTACAAAATCTAAGCAGTCTTTTTTTGGTAAGCCCATTTTTTTATGTAAGTGATCAGCTAATTCTAGTTTAGTTATTGCCATTGTTATGATCTTAATTTTGCCTTGAATACTTTAGCAGCATGATTAATTTGACTCTCAACGAATTGATCTACCTCTTTATCTTCCAATGTGGCTCCAGTAGCTTGCCAAAAAAGTCGAAAAGTTATGCTTTTTAAAGATTCATCAATTCCTTTACCTTGATAAACATCGATAACTGAAACAGACCTTAAATTTTTTCCTCCAGCTTTTTTAAGCTCTTTTATAAAATCATTAGCAGGTATTTCTTTTGAGACAAGAAAGGACAAATCTCTTTCGCTTCCAGGAAATTTTGGCGGTTGAGCTATCGAATTAATCTTCGGTAGTTTTATGGAGTCCAAATTGATCTCAAACAAAACTATATCGGGCATCTTGAGTTTTTTTTGAATCGCTGGATGTAAGACACCGATATTTCCAATGGATTTAGTTTTCATTTTTATTTCTGCTGATATTCCTGGATGCAAATGATTTATGGAAGCTTTGTTATAAACGGGTTCAATATTTAATCTTGAAAAAAATAAATCTAAGCTTTTTCTGAGATCGTAAAAGCTACTTTGAAAAGAACCGGACCAATCAGATGAAGATTTATCAAAAAAAAGCAGTCCAGCAAGACTCTTCCAACTTTCTTCTCTAGTAAAGACATTCCCAACCTCAAAGATTCTGAATTTTTGAGCACCTCTATTGAAATTATATTCAAAGTTATTTAATAACCCCGGAACAAGAGAGGGTCGCATTACATCCTGATTGCTGGACATAGGGTTGGCAAGCTCAATTGAATTGCTATTTAACTCGAGCATTTGAATTAATGATGAATCAACAAAAGCGTAATTAATCACTTCATTAAAGCCAGCATTAACAAAAATATCTTTACTTAGTGTCTCTTTTTTAATTGATGGATCTTCCGGAGAGGAAGCTAACAATTTCAATCTTTTACTGGGTAAATTATCGTATCCAATTATTCTTGCTATCTCTTCGATAATATCCTCTTTAATTTCAATATCGTATCGATGAGAAGGACAGGTTAACTCAAAAAAATTTCTTTTTGATTCAACTTTAAATTCTAGCGCCTTTAAAAGTTTTATAACCTTGGTGGCAGGAATTTCTACCCCAAGCCTTGAATCAATGAATTCCTTACTTATCGATATTTTCTCTACTTTATTATTTTTAGATTGTTTAAAAATCTTTGAAAAGTCTCCTCCAAAGATTTCAGCACAAAGTTGTCCTGCAAAATTTATCGCATATTCTTGGATTTCTTTATCAACTCCTCTTTCGAATCTTAATGATGCCTCAGATTGAAAGCCTAACTTTCTTGCATTTCCTCTGATGCTTGCAGGCTCAAAACAAGCTGACTCTAAAAAAATTTCTTGAGTTGTTTCATCCACTTCAGAATTAGCACAACCCATAATGCCGGCCAGAGCTATTACTTCTTTCTCATCGGATATTGTCAGGTAATCACTAGTTATCTCATGGGAAGTGCCATCCAAAAGTTTCAACTTTGTTCTTTTAGAAGGAAATTTGACATAAATTTTCTGGCCAATCTTTTTATTATCAAAAGCATGTAAAGGTTGTCCAGTGTGGAGCATTACATAATTTGTAATATCAACTATTGGATTAACTTGGCCAATATCAGCGGCCCTTAAAGTTTTTTTGATGAATTCCGGAGTTTTGCCTTTACTCTTTAGTCTAATAATTTGACCTAGATAGCTTGAACAGGCGCTCTTATCTAGAGAAACAGTTTTTTTTGAATCGAGACTTTCTTGTTGCTTCTTAAACTTTGGAAGTTTTAATTTTAAATTATTGACAGCACAAACATCTCTAGCTATACCTATCAGGCTAAAACAGTCTCCTCTGTTAGGAGTTAAATCTAGTTTGATTAATAAATCATTTTTTTCTTTTTTTGATTGGTCAACCTCTAGTCCCAACTCTGTAAGTTGTTCTAAAAGATCAGTATCAGAGATCGATCCTGATATATATTGAAGTAGGTCGGATTTATAGAATTGCATTATCCTTTTGTGACAAACCTTAAGTCATTCTCAAATAACATTCTAATATCAGATATCTGATATCTGAGCATGGTCATTCTTTCTATTCCCATGCCAAAAGCAAAACCTGAGTACACTTGTGGATTTAGCCCAACGTTTTTCAATACATTTGGATGAACCATTCCACATCCCATTATTTCTAGCCAACCATTCTCCCCTTGTATATCTACTTCTACTGAAGGTTCTGTGAATGGAAAATATGAAGGTCGAAACCTTACCTTTGGGTTGTCTTTAAAAAAAGATTCGACAAAATCCAAAATTTCATTTTTCAAATGTGCAAAATTTATATCTTTATCGACAACAAGACCTTCCACTTGGTGAAACATAGGAGTATGCGTTTGATCTGAATCACATCTAAATACTTTACCCGGACATAAAATTTTTAAAGGAGGAGATTCTAATTCCATAGACCTAATTTGAACAGGCGAGGTATGAGTTCTTAAAAGATTACCATTATCAAAATAAAAGGTGTCATGCATGTCTCTAGCAGGATGATTCTCAGGAATATTCAATGCAGAAAAATTGAAATATTCTGATTCAATTTCAGGCCCCTCTCGAAGAACGTAACCTTTGTTTTGAAAGTAATTTGAGATTTCTTGAGCTATCAAAGATACAGGATGGTAACTTCCTACGTCTGGACTTAATGGCAAAGTAACATCAATTGCTTCTTTAGATAATTGTTCATCCAGAGCGGATTGTTCAATTTTTTCCAACGAAGAGCTGATTGATTCTTCAATTAAAGATTTAAATTCATTGATCGATTTACCTAGCTTAGGTTTCTTTTCAGCAGGAGCAGTCGATAGTTGGGACATTAAAGATGGAAGAATGCCTTTTTTGCCAAGGTATTCAATTTTTAGAGAATTAAGAGAGTCTTGAGAGTCTGCTTCTTTAAATTTATTTAAGAAAGTTTTTTTCTCTTGGGCTATATCCATAGCCCATTATGCAGCAATATCTTTAACCTTTGAAACTAGAGATGCAAAACCTTCTTTGTCTTCTACAGCCATGTTGGCTAAAACTCTTCTATCCAAATCAATGTTAGCTTTTTTAAGACCATTCATGAAAACACTGTAGCTGAGACCATGCTCTCTCACTGCGGCATTAATTCTGATGATCCATAGCGATCTAAATGTTCTTTTCTTAACTTTTCTATCTCTGTATGCATATTGGCCAGCTTTTAATACAGCTTGGTTTGCGACTTTGAAAGTCCTACTACGTGCTCCTCTATACCCTTTGGCTAGTTTAAGAATTTTCTTGTGTCTTTTTTTGGCCTGAACACCACGTTTTACTCTACTCATGATTTTTCTCTAAACATTCTTTTTACCAATTTTTCATCTCCGGCAGCTAGTTGGGTTGTGCCTCTGAGTTGCCTTTTTGATTTTGTCGACATCTTAGTAAGAATATGTCTTTTATTAGCTTGTTTTCTTTTGAGGCCAGAGCCCGTTTTTTTAAAACGCTTAGCGGCTCCTTTATGTACTTTAACTTTTGGCATTTTAATTTTTCTTTTTAGTTGGTGACATAACCATTACAAGTTGTCTTCCCTCAGACTGCGGCTCTTGCTCAACTACAGCCTGATCAGAAAGATCTAATTCAATTCTTTTCAAAAGCTCAAGACCTAAATCCTGATGCATCATTTCTCTACCTCTAAATCTCATTGTAATCTTTGCCTTATCTCCATCTTGAATAAATCTAGTTATGCTTTTTAACTTTATTTGATAATCGTTTTCTTCTGTGCCAGGTCTAAATTTTATTTCTTTAATCTGTGTTCTTTTTTGTTTTTTCTTAGAGGCAGATTTTTGCTTCTTTTTATCAAATAAATGTTTCCCATAATCCATCAGTTTGCAAACAGGATGTTCGGAATCGTTTGCTAACTGGACTAAATCAAGACTTGCTGCTGAAGCTTTTTTCATGGCTTCTTCTATGGCAACTATTCCCAATTGTTCCCCTGACTCAGATATAAGCCTTACTTTAGAGGCGGAAATTTGTTGATTTACAGGTTGTCTTTTTTTAAAAGAAGTCTGCCTAGGTTTAGGAGAAGCTATTTTAAACCTCTAACGAAAAATTTTAACAATCAGACCTCCTTGGATCTTATTTTTCTCAAAACCATTTTTGAGAAGTCACTCTCTGACATAGAAGATTGCTTTTGAGATTCTCTATCTCTAACACTGATAGAGCCCTCTTCAACTTCCTTATCACCTATAACTATTTGATAAGGTATCTTTTGTATAGAGTGGTCGCGGATTTTATAAGTGATTTTCTCGTTCCTCAAGTCTGAAATGACTTTTATTTCATTTTTTTTCAATATCTCGGTAATTTCTCTAACTCTATTAGAGTGTTTTTCTGATACATTCATGACAACTGCATGGATGGGGGATAACCACAAAGGAAAGGATCCATCATACTGTTCTATGAGAATACCTATAAATCTTTCAAAAGATCCTAGAATTGCTCTGTGCATCATTACTGGCCTATGTTTTTTACCATCTTCTCCAATGTATGATGCATCGAGCCTTTCAGGTAAGTTGAAATCTGCCTGAAAGGTTCCGCATTGCCATTCTCTTTTTAGAGCATCTGTAAGAACAAAATCAATTTTTGGACCGTAAAAGGCGCCATCGCCCTCAGAAATCTCATAATCAATATTCAAAGCCTCTATGGCATTTTTGAGAGCTTGTTCAGCCCTATCCCAAATTTTGTCAGAGCCAACTCTTACCTCTGGCCTCGTTGAAAGCCTTATATCAATTTTATTAAATCCAAAATCTTCATAAACATCGTAAAGAAGCGATATAAATGCAGCAGTCTCTTCCTGAATTTGATCTTCGGTGCAAAATATATGTCCGTCATCTTGTGTAAAGCCTCTAACCCTCATAAGTCCATGCATGGTTCCTGAAGGTTCGTATCTATGACAACTCCCAAACTCAGCAAATCTAATTGGCAGATCTCTGTATGACTTTAATGATTGATTGTAAATTTGAACATGCCCAGGACAATTCATAGGCTTAAGTGCATTAGTTCTTTTCTCATTCGCATGCTCTTCATCAATTTCAGTGATAAACATATTTTCTCTGTATTTTTCCCAATGACCTGATTTTTCCCATAACTTTCTATCAATTACTTGGGGAGTTTTTATCTCAGCATAATTCGCATTAACTTGCTTCTCTCTCATATATTTTTCAACCGCAGTATAAATACTCCAACCTTTCGGATGCCAAAAAACCATGCCAGGGGCTTCTTCTTGCAAATGAAATAAATCATACTTTTTCCCAAGCAACCTGTGATCTCTTTTGGAAGCTTCATCTTTAATATTTAAATGATCATCAAGCTCTTTTTTTGAATTCCATGCAGTTCCATAGACTCTTTGAAGCATTTTATTTTCTGATTTACCTCTCCAATAAGCACCAGCTACATGAGTCAACTTGATGGCTTTTACAAAGCTCATATTAGGAATATGCGGACCGCGACACATGTCTACGTACTCTTCATGGTAATAAAGAGCAACATTTTCTGAAACATCAATATCTTTTAATATTTCAAGCTTGTAATCTTCTTTTCTGCTTTTAAAAACTTTTACAGCCTCTTTATGAGGAACTATTTTCTTTTCAACTATATATGATGAGTTAGCTAACTCCCTCATACGTTTTTCTATCTTATCGAGATCTTTTTGAGTGAGCTTATGATCTAAATCTATGTCGTAATAAAAACCATCGTCAATAATTGGACCAATTGCCATCTTGGCTTTAGGAAAAATTTGCTTAATTGCATGACCAAATAAATGCGCACAACTATGCCTAATGATATCTAGACCTTGGCTATCTTTATTAGTTAGTATAGAAACCTCTGAATCACTTTCTATCAGATCACATGCATCTTGTTCTTTCCCATTAACAACGCCTGCTATAGTAGCTTTAGCAAGACCAGAGCCTATATTTTGAGCCAACTCATAAACTGTAAGGGGCTTTTCAAAGTTTCTTTTTGAATTATCTGGAAGGGTTATTTCTATCATTTTGTTGACCTATACGAGGGGCCGATAATAATGCTTATTAATAATTTTATCTTTTTTTTATGTGGAAAGAAATTATTAGATTTCAAACTAGGAGTGAAAAAAATCTAATATCTGATCAGCAGCTTTTTGTGTGGAAAATTCAGTTTTCCACAAATTAATACACCTTTCTCTTATGTTAGAATCACTTTCAATTAAAGATATCATTTCATATAGTTTTTCTCTTAACTCATCAATTGATTCATTTTCTATTAATCTGCCTACTTTATTTTTTATAACTACTTCTTTCATATCATTATCTGGATTAACAGAAGCTATTATTGGGAGTCCAGATTGTAGATAGGAAAGCATTTTTCCTGGAATATTATTTATTTTATGTTTTTTATCTAAGGAAATTATGCCTAAATGACAAAAGTCATATAAGTAATTCAATTTAGAAGGCACTAACTCATCTAAAAAAATAACGTTTTCAATTCCTAAATCCTTTTTTATTTGAAGTAAATCATTTAATTTTGATCCTCTGCCTACAAAAATAAATAATATATCCTGATCCTTTATCTGATTAGCAAGTTCTAGCCAAATCTCAATATTTTGAGCTTCTCCCATGTTGCCAGAATAAATAAGGATTGTTTTGTTTTTTAAAATATTTGGATCAAAACTAAATTCTAAATTTTCTTTTTCGTAAGAACTTAGCCAATTGTGTAAAACTTCTACTTTATTTTTCTTTATAAAATAAAAATTCTTAAAGTGATCCAAATTTGACTTTGTTTGTACACCAATTTTATCTGCACTTAAGTACATCAAAAACTCAATAAGTTTAAAATAAAAATAGGGCAGATTTTTATTAATTAGCCCTAAATCAAGCGCCCAATCTGGAAAGATATCTCTGAGGATTAAATAGGATTTACATTTACTTTTAAGCTTTATTAAAAGAGCTATTGGCCAAATGAAAATTGAAGGAGAATAAAATATTACAGAATCAAATCCTTTGATTAATTTATTTTTAAAATATAAGTTTTTTATTGCCACTAAAGGCAAAAGCGATTCATTGATGGCTCTCCTTATAAAAGAAATATTTTTAATCTTTGGTGATCTTATTTTTACTTTTTCAAAATTGCTCTGAACTGAAACTTCTATTCTTCCTTTAATTGTCTCATCAGGAATAAAGACCACCACCTTATTGCCATCTAAAGCCAATTGACGAGATAAATTTTCTAGCTGAATTGCAGCGGAGGTGTTTGTTGGCGGAAAAGTATCAGCAACAAGAGCAATTTTTTTCATAAGAGAAATAGTTTACTTCTTCCAGATGTTTTTATTCACATAGTCTGTATAGCTTAAAATTATCCTTGCAACTTTTTCTGAAACATTCTTTGCTTGATAGTCTTTCACAATATTTAAAGTACTTTTTGATCCTCTTCCCTGGTTCCCTAAAATCTCAATAGCATTTGTTATCATTTTTTGGTCATAACCTACCATCATCACGGAACCTTCTTCCATAGCTTCAGGCCTTTCATGAGAATCTCTTATATTTAATGCAGGAAAATTTAGAATTGAGCTTTCTTCACTTATGGTTCCACTATCGGATAAAACAATAAATGCATTCATTTGTAGAAATACGTAGTCTATAAACCCAAGAGGCTTGCTTAAAATAACCTTGTCACTAAACTTGATACTTTCTGATTCAATCTTCGCTTTTGTTCTTGGATGGCAAGTGACAAATATTGGGATCTCATATTCACCTTCTAAAAAACTTATTAAATCCACTAATTCTTTGAATTTAAAATCAATATTTTCTTCTCTGTGCGAACTAAGTACAAAAAATCTATTTTTCTTTAGATTAAGTTTTGAAAGGATGTTTGATTTTTTAATTTTTGGCATGAAGTAATCTAAAACCTCATACATTGGACTCCCTGTTTTTATTACTCTATTGCTCGGAATTCCCTCAGATATTAGATATTCTCTAGCAATTGAACTATAAGGCAGGTTTATATCAGATATATGGTCTACAAGCCTTCTATTAATTTCTTCAGGAACTCTTTCATCAAAAGATCTATTTCCAGCTTCCATATGAAAAATAGGAATTTTTTTTCTTTTGGCTGCCAAAGAAGCAATTGAGCTGTTTGTGTCTCCTAAAATCAGCATTGCGTCTGGTTTTATTTTATCCAAGAGCGGATCCAGTTTTATTAAAATATTTCCAATCGTATTTAGGGCGCTTGAGCTTTTATCTGCTGATTCTAGATAGTGATTCGGAGCTTTAAGCTCAAGATCTTCAAAGAATACTTCATTTAATTCATAGTCGTAATTCTGACCGGTATGAATCAAAGAATGGTCAAAATATTGATCTAATTTATGAATGACTCTACTCAATCTGATGATTTCTGGCCGAGTACCAAGAACTGTGCAAACTTTAAGTTTTCTCATAAAAGTTTAGACCTCAGCAAAAAAAGTATCTGGATTGTTGTTATCAAAAATTTCATTTGCCCATAAAAGAACTATTAGATCATCATTCCCAATATTTTTAATATTATGAATCCAGCCAGGTATTGTTTGAACTACTTCAGGTGTATCTCCGGAAGTCTTTATTTGAAAAGAATCATCATTAAGCAAATTTTTAAAACTAAATTCAGCTTCGCCTTTGCAAACAATAAATTTCTCATTTTTTGAGTGATGATAATGCTGACCTCTTGTAATACCCGGCTTAGCCGTCAAAAAAGAAAATTGACCTGAGTTTTTTGTTTTCAAAACTTCTACGAAAATTCCCCTCTTATCCTTATTCACGTCAAGTTTATATGAGAAGTCTTTCTTATCTAGGAAAGATAAGAAAGTTGAATATAAGGCTCTTTTAAATCCATCACCCACTTCACCTATTGCAGCCAAATTATCATATTGCGAAAATTCAGAAATTAAATTAGCAAGTTCTCCTAAAGTTATTTTATAGGTATTGGGTATTTCTTTTTTTAAGCATCCCTCAAAAGATGAATTCATATCATTTATAAATAATTCCAATAAATCATCAATGTAGAAAAGAGAAATAAATTTATCTTCGTCATCAATTTTAATCTTTTTATTATGAGAAATGTTATGACAAAAGGTCGCGACTACAGAATTATGATTTGGCTTAGACCATTTTCCGAAAATATTTGGTAACCTATAAATTATTACAGGATTTCCTTTTTTATCATGAAGATTCTTTAGATAAGTTTCTGCTTCTAATTTACTCTTTCCATAAGCATTGTCCGCCAGCACTTGAGTTGAAGATGAAAAAATTATGGGAACTTCCTTCTCCTCAAGTTTAAGTAAATCGCACAGATTTTTAGTAAATTTTGAATTGTTTTCAAAGAATTGAGACTCATCTTCTGGTCTGTTTTCCCCAGCTAAATGAAATACGAAGTCTATATCTTTAATGTATTTTTTGAGCGAATCAATCTCAGAGTTTCTTGTAAAACAAATTACTTCATGTTCCCTCTCTAATAACTTTTGTTGGAGATTTTTTCCTATAAATCCACTTGCCCCTGTGATTAATACTTTCATTCCAGAACTGGATTAACATGGAGGCCTTTTGACACATCTTCCATAAAGGGAAGTTCAAAAAGGAGCTTTATTAACTTATTTTTATTCAGTTGAGTTGTATTGCTTGAATTATAATCTTCTGATTTTGAGATTTTTGCATCTCCTTTGTCAAAATAAGCTTCGTAGTTTAAGTCTCTACTATCTTTAGGAATGGAATAATATTGTCCAAGATCAGAGGCAAGAGCATATTCTTCTCTACTAAGTAAAGTTTCATGAATTTTTTCTCCATGCCTTGTTCCTATTATCTTAATTTTATGATCTTTATTTCCCATAATCTCAGATATACATTCTGCTAAAAGTTTTACGGTTGCAGCAGGTGATTTCTGAACATATATTTCTCCGGTCTTACCTTTCTCAAAAGCAAATAATACTAAATCGACAGCATCTTCTAATGTCATCATAAACCTTGTCATTTCAGGATCTGTGATAGTTATAGGTTTTTTTTCAAATACTTGATTTATAAATAAAGGAATTACGGACCCTCTTGATGCCATCACATTTCCATATCTGGTAATACAAATTTTAGTTTTATCACTGGATCTAGATTTAGCTAATATTATTTTCTCCATCATTGCTTTAGATGTCCCCATCGCATTAATTGGGTAAACTGCTTTATCTGTACTGAGACAAATGACTTTTTCTACTCTCTCTTGAATTGCAGCATTTAAAAGATTTTCGGTCCCTAAAACATTAGTTTTTACTGCTTCCATTGGATGAAACTCACACGATGGAACTTGTTTCAAAGCTGCGGCATGAAATATAAAGTTAGAGCCCCTAACTGGTTCTATTAGAGAATTCTGCTCTCTTACATCTCCAAGAAAAAACTTTAGCTTTGGATGATTGAACTTTCTTCGCATATCATCCTGCTTTTTTTCATCCCTGCTGAGAATCCTAACTTCTTTGAGGCTAGAATTGAGGAATTTCCTCAAGACAGCATTGCCAAAAGAACCAGTGCCGCCAGTAATAAGAAGTATTTTGTTATTAAATTTTTTCAAAATATCCTATAAAGATTGGTATTTGGTAATTTTAATAAAATGTTATGGATAAAGATATGTCGTGATCCATTTATTTTCTACAAGACGGAATAAAGTCCTTTCATGCCTTCTGAATTCAGCCTCCTTCCATATCTCTATTTCAGATGGAAAAATTATATAAAGTCCACAATGTTCAGGTAATTTGATCTCCTGTTGTTCTAAATTGGCAGTAGCATCCTGTATTTGATTTGAAAAGCTTTCGAAAGAATCTAAAGGTTCGCTTTGTTTTGATACTATCGCCGAAATTCTTGATTCGACAGGTCTAGAATTGAAATAATCTTGGGAATCTTCTCTCGAAGCTTTTGATATTGTTCCATTTATTCTGATTTGAACTTGTAACTCTCTCCACCAAAAATTTACTGAAACGTTGTTATTTTTTGAAATATCTTGACCCTTTTTACTTTTGTAGTTGGTATAAAAAAATAAACCATCATCAGTAAATTTTTTTAGTAATACGACTCTGGAAGAAGGTCTTTGATTCTCATCAACGGTTGAAACGGTCATACCATTCCAGTCTCTTAAATCTTTATCTTTAGCTTGCTCAAGAAAATATTTGACTTCAAGAAGCGGTTCTTGAGAGATGGAATCAAAATTCATTTATTTTCTTTTAACCCAAAAATCTAGCGATAAATATTTACCTGGACCAAATAATAAAATGATTGACGTCATTAAGAAATAAGTTACTGACATCTCATAACCTCCAGCGTCCGCATTCCATCCGTTTGGAGAATGATAGTAAGTAGCTATCACCATGCAGACTAAAATGGGTACGGTTGCCCATCTCGAGAAAAGACCTATTAATAAGAGGACAGCCCCTCCTGCTTCAGCAATAACTGTTAGCCAAGCAAATAGGTCGGGCAGAATTAAATTGAGATTATCTTTTCCTCCTGGACCCAAAAACTCTGAAAATCTATCAACATTTGGTATGCCATCTTCCCACGCTATTTTTCTCACCCCGGCGTTCCAAAATATAAAGAATAAGTAGACTCTCAAAAAGAATAGGCCAATGAAGTCAAAGGCTTTTAAGTTACCTAAAAAATTATCTATTTTTAAAATAAATCTAATCATTTTTTTTCCTTCTCTATTATCTCAAATGCTGCTTGTATTTCTATAAATTTTTCTTTAGCTTTTTCAATTAATTCCTCTGGAAGGCCTTTAGAAATTAGTGCATCTGGATGAAATTCTTTTCTTTTTACTCTATAGACTTTTTTTATTTCCTCTAAAGACATGCCTTTAGTGACACCTAGAATTTCATAAGCATCTGAAATTTTTCCAACATATTTGTTGTATAAATCTTCATAAACATTTTTATCAAACCCAAAGATGTCAGGGATCTTTCTTAAAAGCCTCTCTTCATTTTCATGCATTTCTCCATCAGCCATGGCCAACTCAAATAAAAGCTCATAAAAAACCAAAAGTGAATTTGGACTAGAGCCTAAAAGTTGATAAAGCTGTTTTGCATATGCATCAAAAGAAACCCTATCTGATTTAGCTTTTTGAAAAATGTTTATAGCAAAATTTCTTTCATCTTCACTAAAATTAAATTTGTTAGAAATAAAACTTTCTATTTTAGAAACTTCCTCCTCGCTTACTCTTCCATCTGCTTTTGCTATTTTTGCTAGGCAAGCAAATAGAGCTGTAAAAAAAGCTACTTGATGATCTAAATTATTTGGATTTCTTCTAGATTTTGCTTGCCTTGTCATTCTTGAACCCATTACGCTTCCAACAAGGGCACCAATAGGTCCAAGCAAAGTGAAGCCAATCATCCCGCCAACAATACCGCCAATTAGACTCATTTTTTCTTAATTTTTATTCACTGCTATGGTTTAATAATTGTACATGTATAAGTTTTATCGGGGGAAACGTGTCTGAAAGAAAATCATTACCTGTAGTAGATTATTTGAAGATTCCTGATGATGGAGATCCTTATTTGGAGGGCTATCGTTGCAAGAAATGTGGATCAACTTACTTGGGTAAAAGAAATGTATGTTCGAAGTGTTTCGCAAGAGACGAAATGGAAGTTATAAAGTTGTCTGAAACAGGAATCTTACATAGCTATGCAATAGTTTTCAGATCATTTCCTGGAATAGATGTGCCTTATATTTCGGCAATAGTAGATCTTGATGGAGGAGGAACAATCAAAGGAAATTTGATTAATATTGATCCAGATCCTGATAAAATAAAATTTAATATGCCAGTAAAAATAACTTATGGTGATGCTTTAGGCAGAAAAGATAAAGAGGGAAATTCTTATCTTAGTTATTTTTTTGAACCAGCTTAAATGAGGTGAAAATATGAGTGATGTTTATGTAATGGGTGTTGATATGATTAAGTTTGGAAGATTTCCAGACAGAAGTGTTCCAAATATAGGTGCAGAAGCTGCATTGATGGCATTGGATGATGCTGGATTGGGAATTCAAGATATGCAAGCTCTCTATTGCGGAAACTTGGGGCAAGCAAATGCAATGGTTGGGCAAAGGATTCTTCAAGAAATAGGTCAAACTGGAATGCCAGTTGTAAATGTTGCAAATGCATGCGCTACAGGCGCAACTGCTTTTAGAGAAGCATGGATGTCAATTAAAGCTGGCATGTATGACGTCGTACTTGCTGTAGGTGTTGAGCAAATGGGCAAAGGTCTTTTAGGGGGAGCTGGTGGAGGAGATGGTATTCCAAAAGAAGGTCTTCTTGGTTCAGGGACAATGCCTTGTGTCTTCGCTGAAGCTGGAATGGAACATACAAAAGAGTATGGAACGACATTTGAGCAATTTGCTAAAATTTCCGTCAAAAATCATCATCATTCCACAATGAATCCTAAAGCTATGTATCAAATTGAAACTCCATTGGATGAAGTTATGAATGCGGAAATGATTTCTTATCCAAATACTAAGCTTATGTGTTCAGTTAATGTAGATGGCTCTGCTGCTGCAGTATTAGTTTCAGAAAAAAAGGCAAAAGAATTAGGTATGTCACGAGCAGTCAAGGTAAGAGCATCAGCAATGGCAAGTGATCCCTATACTGATAGGGATTTGGTAATGCCTGATGTTAATGCTTGCACTAGACTTGCCGCAAAAGATGCTTATGAACAAGCTGGAATTGGTCCTGAAGATGTTAATCTAGTTGAGCTTCATGATTGTTTTGCAACAGCAGAAATGTTGCATTATGAAAACCTTGGCCTTTGCAAAGATGGCGAAGCAGGAAGAATGATTGATGAAGGACATGTGGAGCTAGGCGGGAAAGTGCCCGTAAATGTCTCAGGGGGACTTTTATCGAAGGGACATCCCCTAGGTGCTACAGGTATTGCAAATATTTATGAGGTTTGTACTCATCTAAGAGGTGAGGCAGGAAAAAGACAAGTCGAAGGTGCAAAAATTGGTATGACCCACGTCATAGGTTTGGGAACTGCCTGTGGAATTCATATCCTAGAAAAGACTAATTAGTTAAAACTTGAAAATTGGCGTAACAGGAGATACGCACAATAATCTCAAAAACATTGAGAATATTTGTAATATTTTCAATTCGTTGGATGTTCATCTTGTTGTGCATACTGGTGATATCACACTGCCAAAGTCATTAGAAATTTTCCGTAATTTGAATTGCCCGTTAGTAGGAGTTTTTGGCAATAATGACCAAGGAGATAAAGAATCATTGACCGAAATTAGTAATAGATATGGGTTTGATATAGAAGATGGACCTAAAATTTTAGAATTAGCAGATAGAAAAATTTTCATAGTTCATGATCCCTTAGAAATCCAAGATAATTTTTTTAATGAGGCTGACATAATTCTTCATGGTCATACCCATAGACATAGAGATGAAGTAATAAGGAAAACTCATATTTTTAATCCAGGAGAATGTGCAGGGATTTTAAAAGGCAAAAACAATATTGGAGTTATAGATTTGAGGGATATTCGAATGGAGGTTGTTAATTTTTAATCCTTTTTTTTCTTATCAACAAGTCAGCTAGAATAAATAAAAACATTAAAGAAAAGAAAGGTCTAATTAGTCGTTGAAAACTCAATTGATTACTCTCAAATATATCCATCAGAAATATTGAAAAAATAGGGGCCATATTCTCTGAGCCTGGAGTTACAAACCAAATCGTAATAAAAAAACTTAAAACAAATGAGAAAATAAATTTTTTAAAATAAAAATTTTTAATTATCTTTCTACAAATGTAGGCTAAAAGTATAGAAAAAGAGAAATATGTCACCCAAGCTAAAATTATCATTTGAAGTTTGAAATAAACCTTTCTCTTGAATCTTCGTTTCTTATGATCCAAGAACATTCTTTGAAATCTTTCCTTTGAATTACATCATTTAGCCTGCTTATATGATTGACTTTAAAAATATTATTTGGAGGAAGATTCTTATTTTTTGCTTCATCCTCTCTCCATAAAAAAATTTTTTCATCTAGGGGAGTTAATTTTTTATTTTTCTTTTTCAGTCTTCTTAATCTTGAAATTGAAAAATCCTCCTCACCAAATTGTCTCTCTTTTAAACATAAATTATTAAAAACTTCTAAAAGTTTCATTTTTTTTAGTTTTATGATTTGAGTCTGCATTATTCTAATTAAATATCTCACATCATTTGCAGCATATTCCATTTGATTTGGTTTCAAAGGTCTCTTGCTCCAATCTGAATTTGTTTCGTTTTTTGAGATGGATATTAGAAGATATTTTTTTACTAAATCTTTGTAACCAATTTGTATAGAGGAGTTATTTATCAAAATACTTTCAGCAATCTGAGTATCAAACACATTGAGAACTTTCACGTTGAGAGCGGATTTTAAAACGGATATATCACTTCTTAAAGAATGAAAGATTTTTTTGATCTCATTTGATTCAAAAATTTTTTTTAACTCTATTAAATTATTATTTTGATACATATCAAAGATAAAAATCTTATTATGAGTGGAAATTTGAATTAAGCTTAAAGAAGGAAAGTAAGTATTTCTCCAAATAAACTCAGTATCTACTGCGATTAAGTTACTTTTTTTTATTTCATTTATTGCGCCTGAAATAAGCTCATCCTCATTAATATAAACAATTTCTTTTTGATCAAAAAAGGCTGATATGAAGCTAAAAAAAATTTTCATAAATAAGTTTTCATAATTTTCTTATATTCCTTTCCTAATTCCTTATCTTTTAAAGCATAAGATAAAAAAGACTCAAAATAACCCAGTTTATCTCCGCAATCAAAGTATCTGGAATCTGCAAACAGTCCATTTAAATCAAAACCATCAAAAATCATTGATTGAATAGCATGGGTGAGTTCAATTTCTTTAGAATTTTTATTTGGGCTGTCAGGGATATATTTAAAAATATCCGAAGTAAAAATATATCTTCCTACTGCTGCTAAATTTGAAGGAGCAACATTTTTGTTAGGTTTTTCTAGAATATCTTCAATGCCTATAATATGTTTTTTATTCTTTTTTTTGTTTTTAGGTTTAATGATTCCAAATTTATTAACCTCATTGATGGGTATTTCGCTCAAAAGCATGCAATTTGAGTTTGTTTTTAAAAAGAATTTTTTAAGTTTAACTAAATTTAATTTTTTTAATGTTGATTCAGATCCATCGACTACTCTGTCTGGTAAAACTACAGCGAAAGGTTTTTTTCCTACCTCGGGTTTTGCACACTTAATTGCGTGCCCAAGTCCTAGAGGTTTATTTTGATTTATATAAATCAAATCCATTTTTTTGTTTGATATATTTTCTATCTCTTTAAGTTGAGATTTCTTAATTCTTTTTGATAAAGTTTTTTCAAGCTCAGAGCTTTTATCAAAGTGCTTTCCGATTGCCTTTTTACTTGAGTGAGTTACAAATATTATTTTTTTAAATCCTGCATGAAAGATTTCTTCAACTACATATTGAATAACAGGCCTATCAACAATTGGTAACATTTCTTTTGGAATTGACTTAGTTGCTGGCAACATTCTTGTCCCCAAGCCTGCTACAGGCACTACTGCAATTTCTAGGCTATTCTTTTGCATCTTAGAAAGTTTTAATTTTCTTGAAAAATATCTCTTGTAAATATTTTTCCCATGAAAGGTTCTAATTCTTGATTAAATCTATTCGCTAAAATTAATGACGCAGATGAAACAAACTCATCAAAATCCTGTATTACATTTAAACCCATGAATTTTTTATTATTTATTAGAGGTTCATAGATAATTATCGGTATATTCTGTTTTTTTATTTTCTTAATTATATCTATGACAGAAGACTCTTTCATGTTGTCAGATCCTTCTTTCATTTGAAGTCTATAAATTCCTAAAACCTTAGGATTTTTGTTTATCACAGACGATGCAATAAAATTTTTTCTTTTAGTATTCGAAATAACAAGAGAATTAATCAAACTACTTGGAGTGTCGTCAAATTGAGATATAAGTTGTTTTGTATCTTTAGGTAGGCAATATCCACCGTATCCAAAAGAAGGGTTATTATATTTCTTGCCAATACGTTTGTCGGAGGAGACGCCTTCAATTATGTTTTTTGAACTAATAGAGTTTGATAAACAAAAGGAATCTAATTCGTTGAAAAAGGCTACTCGCATAGCTAGATAACTATTAGAAAACAATTTAATGCTCTCAGCTTCAACTGAAGATATAGAGAAGACTTCTGGTTTATTTTTGGCTGATTCTAAAAACAATGAAATTATGTCCATCGATAATTTAGAATGTGATGAGCCAACGATAATTCGATCTGGATAGAGACAATCGAATAAAGCAGAACCCTCTCTTAAAAATTCAGGTGAAAAAATTATATTATCTCTTTTAAATTTCTTATTCATAGAATCAGTAAAATGAACTGGTACTGTTGATTTAATCAAAATAGGAACTTTGGGATTTAATTTATTAAGCTTTTTAATAGTTGATTCTAAAATTTCCGTATCAAATTTATTCTCAGAGGACAAAAAATTTGTAGGTAAACATAAAATATATAGGTCAGTATTGGAAATGGTAGATTCCAAATTGGTATGAAAATTTAAATTTTTATAATTTTTTTTTAAATACTTATCTATTTGAGAATCTTCTAAATGACTAATTTTATTTGATAATTGATCAATAATTTCTGGATTCTTATCAATAACGGAAACAATATTTTTTGAAGATAGTAGGCATGCAATTGCAGTGCCCACATAGCCGGAACCAATAATGCAGATTCTATTCATTTTAAATTCTTACTAATGTTTCAATACTAGCAAATATTAAATTTCCTATTAAATTCATAAATGATTTCAATTTGTAACTCTCCCTATAATAGTTTCAAATTTATCTAAGTTTTCTTGATGTGAAAATAAATTTTGGATGTGACCAAATGCTTTTTTTCCCATAAGTAATCTTTTATCAATATTCTTATGTAAATCATAAATTGAATTTGCAAGCTCGCTTGGATTTTTTTCGTCTATGATTATCCCTGTCGAGTCATTTATCAAATAATCACAGTTTTCCTTATCTCTAAGAGATACTATGCTTGGCTTACCATGAATTCCTGCTTCAATTACCGGCCTTCCAACTGCATTGAGATGAGAAGGAAAACATAAAATATCTATATTTTCATAAACTTTTTCTAAATCATCGGCAAATCCTTTTAAGATAAAATGATCCTCAAGAGAATCAGATTTTATTTTCTCTTTCAATTTTTTGCTGACATCAAATTGAAAGCCAAAAAACTGCATTATTTTCCCTTTCAAATCATTCATTTCCCTAAAGTTATCTCCATAAACTTGGAATTCTATATTCTCGATTCTATTTGTTTCTTTTAAGATATTAGCAGCCTCATAAAAATCAAAGATTCCTTTATAAATTAGAAAGTTAGATACGATAGCTACCTTAGTAATTTGATTTCTTTCAAATTTTTTTGATTTTTCTATTTCCCCATTCTTTTCAAAACTATTCCTAACCACTTCAATAGGTTTTTTTATTTTATAAACTTTAAGACTATTTAATACTGTTGTATCAATACATATTATTTGATCTATAAATTTATTTAGAAGAATTGAGATAAGTTTTGATCTTAGATTCCATTTATTATTTTGAACTGTTCTTACATGAAGAATAATTGGACAAGAAAAAACAAGCCGAGCTATAACTCCTATGAATATAAGACTAATTTCATTTAGATGGACCACTGCAAAATTTTTATTTTTTAATTTTAAAATAGAAAATATTGAAGGAAAAAAGAAAAAGAATTCTCTGATTAAAACTAGCCATCTTCGCCCTTGATAAAAGCCAATTTCAGAATTATCGAATTGTGATACACCAATAATTGGAATCAATTCAAAATTTTTTATATTTGGATCTTTCGATACAGTACCCTTAGGAAAAATTAGATGAATATCAAATTTATCTTTAAGTGAGTTTAAGTAACCAAATAGACTTTTTGATGCACCGCCTGAGTGACGATTATGATGTATGAATAAAATTGATTTTTTTTCTTTCAACTTATACTGGCCTCTTATTAGAAATACAACAAGCAAGTAAAAGGTATGTGGGAGGAAACAGAATAGAAAAACTTACTAACATTAAGAGCAATGCTAAAGACAAGGAAATGAGATTGAAGGAATTATTAGCAAAACAGCTATATAAAATTAATAAAATAAAAAATAAAAAAATAATCCCTAGTTCTATCAAATATTTTGCAAAACTAGACACTGTTTCTTTTAAGTAAGCATTTCCTCTTACAGGAATTACGCCAAAACTCTCATACTTAGTTAAAAGGTTAAATTTACTATCTACCTCTTTTGCAACGTTAGAATATGAGCCTCCTCCTGCCCCTAAAGGATGTAATTGAAAACCCCTCAATCCTATTTCAATTGATAACATCCTTTCTGCAACGGAACCATCTCTAAAAATTATCAAAGGATTAGTTAATACCAATTTTAAAAGGTAACCCCCTCTTGTCTGTTCTGGAATGCTTGAATTCAAAAAACCAAAAATCAAAATAGGTAAAATTAATAGAGAAGTGACAAATGTTCTTAATGAAATCTTTGACAATAGATAGATAGAGATTAAGAAGGCTGCATAAATGATTCCTGTTCCAGAGCCTGATAAAACAATTACTATTGAACAGAGTAAAAAAGCCCATCTAAATGATGAAAGTCCAATTTTATTTCTTAAGTAAAAGAAGTAACCAACAATTAGCTGAACCATTGCCGTTATTGATGTAAAACTGCTCTCGGCTGCAAAGCCTGAAGATCCTCTTCCACCTCCAGCTGATTTAATTTCTCGAACAATTATTTCTCCTAAAACCAAAAATGAGTCTGGATGAATAAAATGCCATATAACTCCAAAAAGATTTACAAAAATGGCTAGCATTAAAACTCGAGGAGAAAAGTAATCAAAATAATTAATCATTGCTACAAAAGTAATGGCTGCAAAAATCAATCCAACCCTGGTTCTAATTTCATAAATATTTGAAACATCAAATCCTTGATAAATTAGAGAAAAAAATCCTAGTAACAGGAAAAATGATCCTAAGAAAGATAGGTAAAAATTTCTTTCAAGAAAAGTCCAAAAAATTAATAAGCTTGCAAAAAAAACTGCAACAGGTTGTACATCTGACCCTATTGGATAAGGAGAAATAAAAGGCATTAATGAAAAGAAAAAAAAAGCATTTGCAAGAAATCTTTTCACTTATCTATTTGGCTGAAACTTGAATCTATTTCCAAGTAAGTCTGACATAAAATTATTAATCTTCTTTAAATTATCCCAATATAATTTTGATGATGGATAGAAATCATGTTCCTTCCTTTTTCTTTTGAGATAAAGATTTAATTCTTCCAAGCTCCATTCCATTTTTTTTAAAAAATACTCTTTGTCTTCATTTAACTCTACCTCTGAAGGATATGGAATTCTCTCTAAATCCTTCAAAGCATCTTCTCGAGACATGAAACCATTGACAACAAGAGTGCTCAAATGAATTTTTCTTTTATCTACATTAAATTTTTCTAACAAAATATGGCCTTGATAAAACCTTGTAAAAATAGATTCATAATGTTTGTAAGGATAGGGTTTATAAGAATAGAAATTCGTTAATTCTTCAAGAGCCTCATTTTTTCTATAATCAATATAATCCAAAAACGAAATCCATTTAATTTTAAAAACAAACTCTTTCAAGAAAAAAGAGGTTATTCCGATTGAAGGAAATGTTTTTAACTTTTGACCACTAAACTTTTTGGATATGGAAATAATATTTTTCTTATCATATTTAAACCAATTCCAGTCAGATGGCATCTTCATGCCTTCTGTTGCCTGGTTAGTCCCTCCTAAAATATATTTAATTTTGAATTTGGATGCTAGATTATAATTCACAGCTAACATAGCATTGTCATATAAAAGTTCTACGTCGATAACATCTGCATCAAAAAAAGATTGCATTAGGTTCCTATATTCTTCCCAGTCTATAACGTGAGTGTACAGGTCAATATTTAATGTTTTCACTAAATTAGAGATATTGTTCTGGGCTAGTTCTGAATTCCAACCATTATCCATATGCACTGCCAAAGGCCTTAATCCAAAATCTATTACTTTTTTTAAAACCCAAGAACTATCTACGCCACCAGAAACTCCCACAATACAGTCGTACTGTTTGCCTTTTCCAGAATTTTTGATTTGCCTAATTAGGTTTTTTAAATTATTTTCAGAAAATTTATTTTGAATTTCATAATTCTCTTTTCTGGTTAGATATTCTTCACAATAGGAACAACCTTCTGAATTAAAAGTTATATCTGAAATAGAGGAATCTAAAACACATCTTTTACAAACAGTATGATCTTTATGATGGCTCATTAGATGATATAAGATTCCTTATTTCAGTTTTTTTTGGATAGGTTATTAAAACTGCTCTGTGCGGACCATGATAAACAAAAAAAGCTCCTGCAGCCACAGCATCTGCCCCAGCTTCAAAGGAATCTCTGATATCTTTGATTGATCCTATTCCTCCCAGCGAAATGAGTGGGACATCAAAATTTTTAGAGATAAAGTTTATAAGTTTCAGATCTTGGCCATTCATAAGGCCATCCCTGTCAGTGTTATTTAAAAGAACTTCTCCCGGCAAGCAATCATTTACCTCATCAATATAAATCTTTAAGGAAGAGAAATTTTTATTTTCGACTCCTTTAGGAACAAAAAGTTGATAAGAATTGAAGATGCTCTTTTTTACATCAAGAGAAATCACGATAGCGGACGATCCAAAATTCTCAACAAGTTCCCTAAGAAAATTAATATTAGAAAATAATACTGATTTAACAAGAATTTTTTCTACCCCAAGACTAAATATCTTTTCAGCTTGTTTCAAAGATGAAATTCCTCCTCCGTAAGTCAGAGGCATAAAGCATTCACTAGCAAAATCAGAAATCAAATCAAAATTCGGCTCACTCTTTTTTTTTGTTGCATCGATATCGAGAACCATGAGTTCATCAACTTCTTTTTCGTTAAAAATTCTTATTGCATTTATTGGATCACCCACGTAAGAAGGATTCTTAAACTTTACAGTCTTATAAAGACCATTTCCTCTTAATAAGAGGGCAGGTATTATTCTTCGAGTTTCAATCACTTTCTAAATAATTTTTGAATAACCTCATACCATATGAGTGAGATTTTTCAGGATGAAATTGGAAACCCGTTACGTTATTTTTTTTTATCACGCTAGCGAATTCATCAGGATATTTTGTTATTCCGCAAACAAAGTCATTATTTTTATAGAAATATTTATATGAGTGAACAAAGTAAAACCTTGGAATTTCATTTTCATAAGATTTTGAAAAAGATTTAAAATCTTTCAAGAAATTTACATAATTCCAACCCATATGTGGAACTTTGATTTCTTGATGATGACTCTCAAACTTGTAAAACTCCCCAGGTATTATTGATAGTCCCTCAAGATTACCTTCCTCACTGCCCTCTGTGAGCAATTGCATCCCTAAACAAATTCCTAGTATCTTTTTATTTTGATTAGTGCTTAATTCCTTAAGATAATTCGTCCAGCCAGATTCATTTAACCTTTTCATACCATTATCAAAAGAACCCACGCCCGGAAGCAAAGTGACATCGAAATCATCAGATTTATCGGGAGTTTTCTTTATTTCATTTGAATAACCTAATTTTTTGAGCATATTTGCAACACTCCCCATGTTTCCTATCCCTGAGTCTATTATTTGAATCCTAATCATTGAAAAAATTTAGATTCTTAACTTGTTCATAAAAATTTAAATCTTTTGAAGCCTTATTTGAATTTGCTTTTTTAATATCTATTGATTCTGCGGATAAGGAATTTAGTAATTTTATGCAAGAATCTAAGGTAAATTCATTGCAAACAAAACCACAATCATAATTTTCTATTATTTTTTTCATCTCTTCTGAGGGCCCAATCATTACTGCTAACCTAGCTTGTATGAATTCAAAAAGTTTGTTGGGCAAACAATATTTTAAGTTATCAGTTAATGGCTCAACATAAAACAGACCAATATCATACGAGTTGAGACTATTAACTAATTCATCAAATTCGACAGGTTCCTTTATTTTAATTCTTTGATCATGAATCATAGATCTTAGTTTTCCTATATATTTTTTACTACCCGTTAAGTAAAGATCCAGTGAAAACCTTTCATCTGATTGGCTTACAATTTTTATCATATTTTCTATTTTTCTATTTTTATTTGCTACTCCATGATGAACAATTTTAATTTGCTTATCGTTCGTCTTTCTTACTTTTAGGTCTTGGTAAACAGGCACGCTCATGAAGACTTTTGGCTTTTTATCGAATAACTCATGATATTTTCTTGAAATACTATCTGAGACAGTAATAATCTCATCGCAGTTATGAAAAAAAGTTTTGCAAATCCTCTCTCTTTCTTTTTTTTCAAATAGATTGAATAAAAAACTATCCTCAAATTGTCCTGGATAGAACTCTCTAGCATCAAAAAGAATTTTACTTTTTTTATTATTATTCTTTAAAAAAACTGCCAAAGGTAAAAGATAAATATCATGACAGATTATAAAATCGTAATTTTGCTTATCAATATCGTGTTTCAGGACATGATAGCCGTATATATATTCATTTATTTTGTTTTTTAAAGTGTTGAATGGAAAAAATTTTCGTACTGTTAAAAGAAAAAGTTTTTTAAACCTGCTTAAAATATCATAATCATTTCTCAATCCCAGATTATCAAGTTTGAAATTCTTTCTCGAATCCTTTTTGACATCAGAGCAAATGTATAAATCAAATTTATTTTCTAAAAAAAAATTAATCATTCTTTTAGGTCTAGGATCTTTAGAATAGTCTCCGATGCACATAGAAAGTATTTTTGATTGTTGCATTATCATTTGATGGTATTGATGTAGTAATATACTCTTTTTTTCTATTAGTTATTATGAGTAAGAAAAGCGAAATAGAGTTCCTTGAAATACTAGACTCTATATGGAGTCAAAAAATCAAAATCTTAGGAGTATCTCTATCTTTTGCTGTTGTATCCTACTTTTATTCTCTAACTATACCTAATGAATATGCTTCTGAAGCCAAAGTAATTGTTGTTACTGACTCTATTGGTAAGCAATTAGAGGCTTCTTCATTAGGAATTTTTAACCCCTTTGCGGCCCCCGGCGCCAGTAGTCAATCATTTATAAATGAATACCTAAAGTCTAGAGATTTTTTTAGACAATTCTCAAAGGAAAACAATATCGACCTTTTGGTGTTGGGACTTTTAGACACTGAAGATAAGTCAGAAGAAGAGCTACTCAATTTAATATTTAATCCAAGTGTTAGAGAGGAGTTTGAATCTTTATTGCTAGATATACCTTTTCTATCTATTCATGGGGCATTCAACTCTTTAATAAATATCAAATCTGATAAGGGCTATCTACAATTCACAGCTACGACTCCTAACCCTGTAGTATCGAAAGTTTTGCTAGATATCGTAATTGAAAATCTTAATTTATTTTTCAAAACAAAAGATGATAAGGAAGCAAACAAAGCAATTGAATACATTACTACTGAGCTGAATAAAACAAATTTAATTAATTTACAGAATCAGCTAAATAATCTGATGGCCGCTGAAATACAAACGCTAGTCCTTGCAAATATCAGAGAAGATTATGCTCTTCAATATATAGATAAGGCATTTATTCCTTTATCTCCATCATCCCCAGATAGAAGAATTTATTTCTATGGAGCTCTTTTAGTTGGTTTATTTGGTTCTATATTTTATTTTCTTGTTCGAAGATACATTTATATGATTTCTGAAGAAGAAACTTAATAGTTAACTAGAAAGAAACTTATTTATTTTGCTGCCAATATTCATATATTTTGACCAATTCTTAAACTGATCATAATTTCTTTTGGGTAATAGCAAAAAACTATCTAGCTCAGATTGACTGATATCGAGTTTTTTAGAAACATAATCTTTATCCTGATTAAGATCTAATGGGCTATAAAGTTCTTTTGATATTAGTTCTTTTGCTTGCTCCCTTGTCATGTCATTGGAGAGAATTCTTGATGAATAATGAGCTCTTCTCTTATCATATCCATATCTTTCGATTAGAAAATAATTCTGAAAAAACTTAGTAAAAATCGACTCTCCATGTTTTGTTGAGTAATTTCTCCAACCTATTTTTTCTAACTTTTCTAATGCAATTTCATCCCCATAAGGCAAATAATTTAATGGTCTTAACTGTTGAAAGCCTTTTAATCTAAAAAGGATTTTTAAATTAAAAAATGAGATAGTTTTATACCCAGAAATTGATCCCTTTCCAAAATTATTAAATATATCTTTTATAAAAATACTATCCATTGCGTCACACTGCCAATAAGAGGGTAATATTGATTCTGTCGCAAAATTTCCTCCGCTCATAAATGTTTTAATATTAAATTTTTGAGCAATTGAATAGAGCACAGCAAAAAAGACATGGTCTTGAGGAATATCTAGATTTGAAATCCCAGACCTAAAAAAAGCTAACTGAAGATTTTTCATAGCTTCCCAATCTACGACGTGGGTGTGTAAATCAAATTCACAATGCTCAATAATTGTTTGAATATTATTAACAGCTAACTCTGAATTCCAGCCTCCATCAACGTGAATGGCTAAAACTCTTAGATCAAATTCTTTTAAAATTAAAGCAAGATAACTACTATCTAAACCTCCACTTAACCCTAATATGCAATCGTACTTATTAGATTTGTTTTTTTCTTTTATTTGTTTAATTTTCTTTTCAAGAATTTTATATCCCCTATCTGAGGGATCCCAAGAAGAACTTTTCATTAATTCATAATCTCTACAATAATTACAAACATTGTCTTGAAAAGAAATAGAACCATCAGATGTGTCCATCAGGCATTTATTACATTCTTTATATCCTGGGTAACCTGAATGGATTTCCTTATTTGTAATTTCTTTAATAAAACTCATTTTAAATTTTTTTATAAAATAAATATTTTATTATTATTTTCATGTATTGCTTGAATGAATAAATTAACCAAAAAAACTTTAAATAAGTTCTTTCAAATTTTTTGTAGTTTCTTAATCTAATTAAGTCGTCACTTACAATCAAATGCTTTTGCTTATATTTGATAATGGTCTGATTAATTTCATTTGCATGATTATTCAGATAAAGTTCTGATGTATTTAAAATTTTTGCTTTAAATTTTTTGGCTATTTTTGTACATATTTCTTTATCATTTATTAACTTCAATACTTCCTCAATATTAGAACAGTCTTCATCCAAAGGGATATAATCTTCATATGGTTGCATTAAATCTGAATAATTGCCTCTGGTTGCAATCTGAACAGTCTCACAAAGCGCTGCTTCCAGATTCCTTGGAGAGAGAGCTGTAAAGTTATATTTCTTATCTTGACCTGGAAAACAATGTTGTGAAATTTCAAAAAAATTTTTTTTTGGATTTTCATTTACGTAGTCTGTAATTTTTTTTCTTAAATCGCCATTTGGATCTAATATGCTGCTCCCAGATGGAGTAGCAAGACAAAACTTTGAGTTTTCCATAAATTCGTGCCATTGATCTCCAGGTATTGCATCTTTTTCGTCCGATGAAATATCAATTTTAAGATTTAAATCTTTTATTTTATTTTTGAAAATATTACCAATATTTCCTTTAATAAAACCTACTGTTCCGCAGTAAGCTCCTAAGTTTGATGCCCTGTAAGAAATATCTATTGATCTATCGTCTATCTTTTTTGGATTTTTCCATTTCTCAATCCAAGTATCTTTGATGTAGGCTGTAAAACCTTTTCTAATCTCCCCATGTCTCATGTACTTGGGATATAAAATTTCTCTATGTTCAAATAAAACAGAATAAACGAAGTCTACATTCCAATCTACCATCCATTGATCAAGAATATTTGAGCAATAATAATCATCTTGAGGAAAAGCAAATTTAATTGATTCAGAATCTTTTATCCACGAAAAATCTTTTTTTGCTTTTGCAAATTCTTCTGGATGGACAACTTTGCAAAGAAAAGTCGACCCAATCAAGATTGCATCCCATTTAATCTCTGATAAATAGCTTGGTGGAGAAAGACTTCCATCATGAATAATGTGATTGTATTCAGGAAAGCAATCTATGAAGAAGTGCTCAAGATCTATAACTGCTCTTCTTCTTTTTTTTGGATCTCCCATTCTATGAAGGGACAAAATATTAAGATTCTTTTTTTTAGACAACTTTTTTATTTTTTCTTATTCCATTTGAGATTCTTATCGTGGAATGATTGCTGCCAAAGTTCAAGAGATAGTAAACCCCAAACTTTTCTTGAAAATTTAGAACCTTTATCAAAATTATTTAAGACCGCTTCAGAATTCATAAAGAATCTTTCTTTGGCTGATTTTGATGAAAAAGTATCTAAAACAAATTCATTTAAATCGCCGGCAAACCATTCTTTTAATGGAACAGGAAAGCCCATTTTATCCCTTCTATTTAAGATTTCCTCAGGTAGATTCTTTTCAAAAACTTTTTTTAACATGTATTTCATATTGCCATCTTTGAATTTAATATTAGCCGGAATCTTTGCAGCAAATTCTATAACTTTATGATCTAAAAGAGGAACTCTGCTCTCAATGCCATGAGCCATGCTCATTCTATCTTCAACGTGAAGAAGTGCTGGCAGTAAACATTTAAAATCGAAATGTGTCATTTTATCAAAATAAGCTTCATGTCCTACGTTGCTTTTATTATTAAATATGGATGAAAAATCATGGAATACATTTTCGAGGTTTATTAGATCCCAATTTATCTCATCTTTCATATCATTTGATCTATCTACTAGTCTAAAATATCTCTTATCCATATTTTCAAAGAGCCCTTCTTTCCAAAACTCCTTTATTAAAGGCTTATATTCTCTAAGTAGTCCTAAATTAGGAATAATTGATTCAATAGTTACAACATAATTACCATTTTTATATGTACCATCCATAGCTGCGTTAAGACATTGTTCAAGGTATGCAATTACATAACGAGCATAACCTCCAAATATTTCATCTCCTCCTTGACCTCCAAAGACTACTTTCAAATACTTAGATGCTAATTCTGAGACCATATACTGTGGGAAGGATCCAGGACCCGCAACAGGGAAATCTAGATAATAAATCACATTTGCAATATTGTTAGAAAAATCCTTTGAAGTAATATCTGCAATTTTAAGATCTCCCCCAGCTAAATCAGTGGCAGAAGCTGCATAATTGCTTTCATCATATCCTGAATAATCGGTAAATCTTCCATGAAATCCTTTGATATTTTCATTTGTTTTTGAGGCTAGATTGAGCAAGAGACTTGAATCAACTCCTCCAGAAACATAACTTCCAACTTCTACATCACTTCGCAGATGTAAAGAGACAGAATCATTTATTAATTCCTCTAATTGATTTTCATAAAAATTCTCATCTTGAGAATGGTCTATATCATAGTGAACGTCCCAATATCTCCAAATGCTAATTTTGCCCTTTTCAATACTAAGCGCATGTCCAGGGAGAAGTTGTTTAATCCCGCTGAATAAAGTTTTCTCTCCAATGGTGTATTGAAAAGTTAAATATTCAGCCAGAGCTTCTTTGTTTGTCCTAATTTCATCAAGAAAGGGAACTAAAGTTTTTGCTTCTGAAGCAAAATAAAAATTATCCCCTAAGATACAATAATAGAATGGCTTAATTCCAAATCTATCCCTTGCACAAAATAAGCTCTTGTTTTTATCGTCCCATAAAGAAAAAGAAAACATTCCCCTCAAATGGTCTAAGCATTCATGTTTATATTTGTTATAGGATGCCAAGATTGTTTCGGAATCTGAGTCGCTTTTAAATGTCCAAGTCCTTTTTAATTTATTTTTAATTTCTTTGTAGTTGTAGATTTCACCATTGAAGGTTAGAACATTTTGATCTTCTCCTAACATTGGTTGACTTGCATTTGGAGTTAAATCAATAATAGAGAGTCTTGTGTGACTTAGACCTACACTTCTAGAGCTGTTTATCCATTTCCCATCTCCGTCAGGACCTCTGTGCTCTTGTATTTTATTCATGAAAGTAAGTCTTTCTTCAAGAGAATTTATGACATTACCTTTTAAATTGACACAGCCTGCTATTCCACACATTTTGATAGTTTATTTAAAAAGAAATAAAAAGAATTCTAAAAAATTGAATTGATTTCCATGAAAAATTTAAGAATAATTATACATCAAAAGCTCATTTAATTTTTCAATTGAAATCCTCAAAAGGTAAAGTTCTACTGGTTCACAGAAGCAGCGGTCTTGTTAAAAATGCTTCGACAATTGATCAGCATCTTTCTTCTTTTATCAAATACATTGATGCGCCTATTTTCTCTATAGATACTGCTTTTAATAGCAACAGTAAATTAATAAAGAAACTTTCTAGAAATGACTTTTCTCATATTATTCTTCATTATTCTTTATTTGGATATCAACCTTTTGGAATCCCAAAATTTTTATTTGATTTTCTCCAAAATTTAAGTGGAAAAAAAATAGCTTTTTTTCAGGATGAAAATCAAAGTTGTCTTGAGAGATACAGGTACATTAATGAACTTGGAATTGACACCATATTTTCAATACTTCATGTCAGTTATCACAAAGAAACATATCTTGATAATTCAAATTGTAAAGAAGTTTTCAGCACCCTTACAGGATATGTTGATGAAGATTTTATAGTTAGTTCACAAAAATGGGTTAAGGACTATAAAAGTAGAACTGTTGATGTTGGATATAGAGCAAGGCCCTTGCCGATTTATTTAGGCAAAGGGGGAAAAGAAAAAACAGAGATAGCAGAAAAATTTTTGAAATTTTCCTCAAAATCAAATCTAAAGCTAGATATCAAAACGTCAGAAGAATCGAGGTTATACGGTAATGATTGGAATAGATTCTTAGGAAATATTCGATGTTGCCTTGGAGTAGAATCTGGAACTTCAATCTTTGATGTGAATGGAATAATTAAAAATGAGATGGATGAATACCTATTAAAATTTCCTGAAGCTAAAGAAGATGAAATTTGGAGAGAGGTTCTTCAAAAATATGAAAATCAAATAGCTTATAGAGCTATCAGCCCTAGAATTTTTGATTCAGCCATTTTCAAAAACCTTATGATCTATTATGAAGGAAAATATCAGGGAGTTATGACACCTGGAGTTCATTTCGTTGAACTCAAAAAAGATTTTTCTAATTTTGATTATGTTTTAAAAGTTATATCTGAAGAATCTTATTATGATGAATTTACCTCTAGATCTTATGATGATTTAATTCTTTCACAAAAATATAGTTATAGAAATTTTATTAAAGACTTTTGTCAAAAAGTAGATCTTAAACCAATCAAAAATGGAGAAACTAATAAAAATTCACTAGAGTTTTTTCCATCTAGAGGCAGGAAAATAGTATTAGGAATTTATCCTTACTTAACAAAACCGTTTAAAAGGAACTTTTATGGACGGGAACTAATTGCAAAACATGTCCATAATATCTTGAACATAAGAAAAGACGATCTTCCTGACAAAACAAGTGCATCAAAAAAGTAAAATTAACTTTCGTTTGAGACAGACCAAATAGGCTTATTAATCATTAGTCCAAATTCTGCCCCTTCGTTTTTTATATTAAATCTGTAAGAATTATGACAATAAATTACAGGATTATTTACATTTTGATCATTTACAATAAAAGTAACATGATAAGTGCCAGATTTTAATCTTAAAGAATCAAAAGACAGATTAATTTTATTTAAACCAGGTTTGATTTCAAAAAAATAACTATCATTATCATTAAATCTTTGAATGACTGGATTTCCAGTTTGATCAAAGATGGCAACTTCTACTACAGGACTTTGCAATTCTCTTTCAGCTTTGAATATGAATTCAAAATTAGCTACTTCATCGCTTTTTATAGTTTCTTTTATTCTAGCTTCAATCATTTTAAAGCTATCATCAATAACTAAAGGTGCATTAGTGCTGCTGAGACCTTCCTGCATTGCAAGCTCATACTCGGTGCAGACTAAATTTGAATTTCCTTCCATTACAATTTTTGATTTATTGATCCAAATTGTCTTATCACAATGAAATCTCACGTTATGAAGACCATGACTCACCAAAATTAGTGAGCCTCCATTATTTCTATATTCTGTTATTTTCCTTTGGCACTTGAGTGCGAAAGCAAGATCTCCAACAGCTAAAACTTCATCTACAAAGAGAATTTCTGGCTTCATTTGGATAGCAACAGAAAATCCTAATCGCACAAGCATTCCACTACTATATGTTCTAACAGGAGAATCTATAAATTCATTTATTTCACTAAAATCAATTATTTCTTCCAGCATATTTTCAGCTTCCTTGGGAGTAAAGCCCAGAACTGATGCTGCAATTTTTACATTTTCTCTTCCTGTTAAAATTGGATTAAATCCAGTGCCAAGAGCAATTAATGCACCTACCGTTCCATTGAGTTTGAAACTTCCATACGTTGGCTTTACCAATGAATTTAAAACTTTTAATAGTGTTGTTTTTCCTGAGCCATTACTTCCAATAAGTCCCAAAGACTCTCCTTTTTTTAAATTAAAGCTAATATTTTCTATAGCCCAAAATTCATGTGGTCTAAGATCTTTACTTTCTTTCAGTCCTCCAAAAATGTCTTTTATTGAGTCTTGAAAACCATACTTTAAAGAATGCTTTAAGCTTCTAGAGTACTTTTTACTTAAATTATTAACTTCGATAATATTCATTACGCTTCCATTCTTTCAATTAAATGAGGAGCAATAATTTTATAGATTTTGATGCTGAGTGGAATTAGAAAAAAAAGCAGAATTATAGAAAAAATAATAGGATATAGGAGAGAATCAAAATCGTTACCATAAAGCGTATCTCTTATAGACATCAATAGAATAGAAATAGGATTTAAATCATAAATAAAATTAAATTGACTTCCAGAAGGAGGCACGTACAGGACAGGCATAAAGAAAATTAAGAAGCCTAAAATAATAGGCATTGCGAATTGCACATCGTCATAAAGAGCTCCCAATGGAATCAAGGATATCCCGATAAAAAATCCAATTAAAAATAGAGAAAAAATTGGAATCATGCTGGCAAAGGAATTCAATGATAAATTGGCATCAAAAAATATTAGGACAATGATGAGAAGAACTAACTTAATTAGCAAACTAAAACATGTGTTGAGAAAAGCTTCGAAAATAAGAGCTTCTCTTGGGAAATCAATCTTTGTTAGAAGTTGTTTGTTTGTGATAATTGCCTTCATTGGATTATTGATACAGTCGCAAAACATCTGCCAAAATATCGTTCCAGTAAAAACATAAACTGGATAAGAGATATCGTTATCAGATACATTTACTACACCAGTAGAGTTTAGGAACATAAAAGTTAAACTCATTACAAAAGGTGGCAAGACTGCCCAAACATATCCTAGATATGTTTGACGATACTGAGCAGCAATATCTCTCTTTGCAAGGCTAAGACCAAGGAAATAAATTGTAGAAAACTTATTTTTCAACTTTAGTCAATTTCTCCATTTCTACTTGGTGCTTTTGAATACAATTTTTAATAAAATCAAAATTTTCTCTTGTCCATTCAACAGTTTTAAAAATTCCATCTTGTATGCTTATTTTTGAATTAAAACCTAGTTCATTCTCAGATTTTTGAGTTGAAGCAAATCTTTTGCCGGATTTATCCCAATCCCTAGCTGGCTTCATATCTAAGGGTGCCTCATTTTCTGTTAGCTCATTGATTATCTTTGCTAGATCCAAAATAGATGTTTCTTTTCCAGTAGCCAAATTATAAATATCTCCTGGAGTTCCGTTTAGAGCACACTTCATAAGACCTTCAGCCATATCTTGAACAAAAATAAAATCGCGACTTGCATTGCCTCCATTATCTAAGGGTAATGATTCACCATTCAAGGCCTTCCATATAAAGGTTGGTATTACATTTCTCCAGACTGTATGTACAGTTCCTCTCCATTGTCCTGCCCCAAGTATTTCTCTTGGACCATAAACATTTGAAAATCTAGCTTTTACAAAGGGTAGATCGTACCTCTGAAAATAATAATTACCGTATAACTCGCCTATTATTTTTGAAATTGAATATGGACTATCATGGAATAATGAAATTGGTTGATCCTCAGTAGTAGCTGTTGGGGAATCATAGGTTTTCTCTGCTACAGCACAAGCTGCGGCCGCATAAACTACCTTCTTTATATTTTGAAAACTACTTAATCTGTCAAAAAGCTTCAATGAAGTAAGGGTATTATTTTCATGATCTAGCAAAGGATTAGCGATTGAAGATTGATTTCCATGAAAGCAAGATAAGTGGAATACAAAATCAATGTCATCTTCAAGTGCAGTCAAGATTCCATCATCGTTTATTGAAGCATTAATAAAATTGACTGTTGAGCCTTTTGGAACATTCTCCTTCTCAGAGGAGATCAAATTATCAACTATAGTTATCTGTGATGGTTTTTTTTCTAGCAAAGATAAAACAAGATTACTTCCTACAAATCCTGCTCCTCCAATCACAAGAATTTTAGAATCTTCAAAACTTAGCTCTGTCATTATTTTTTATCGGGAGGAGTTAAATGAGAATAAACTTCGGAAACTCCAAATTTATCGTACCAAGAAAGTTGCTTATATATAGATTCTTCAAAACTAACTTTAGCTTTCCAGTTAAATGCCTCCTCAGTTTTTGATGGATCCAGGCATACTTTCTGAACATCATCTTCTTCAGGATCAACAATTGGAACGTCTTTATCTACTGATAAATGATTAGCTACAAGATCGTAAATTTCTTTTACAGAATGAAGCTCTCCGCTAGAAATATTATATATTCCATTTGGAGAATTAAGCTCCAAAGCAAGATCCATAATATTAAAAAAATCTTCGATATCAAGAAAATCTCTGTATGTATCCGAACAAAAACAATTTAAGTCATTTTTTAGTCTTTTATAAAAAGTTGGAATCGGTCCTATGGAAAGCCTTGGACTTACTACATTTGCTAATCTCATTGAAATGAATGGTAATCCTGAATTTATAATATATTGTTCTCCTGCAGTTTTTGATATTCCATAACTCGTGAAGGGATTAAGTTTATGATCCAGTGGAATGGGAATAATTTCAGGCTTTCCATAACATAGCGCCGTCTGAAAGTTTATGAATTTCTGAACATTGTTATCTTCGGACAATCTAACAAGGTTAATACATCCCTGAACATTAGTTTTTATATCAGTAATCCAATCATTTGGATCTTTGTAAGAAGCAGCAGAATTAATTACTATATCGGGTTTAAAATTTTTAAAGATTTTTTTTAAGAGATCGTTGTCTGAAATATCACCTTGTATAACTTTTAAATGATTATCTGAGACTATTAATTCTTTCTCACTAGTTACAAAATTATCAACAACACATATTTCATATTTGCTATTTTCCCAATGTTCAATAAGGTTTGAACCCAAACAACCAGCACCTCCAGTGATTAGAATTTTCATCTTTACTTTTTATCAATTTTAAGGTGTGTATATTCACCCAAAGTTCCATGCTGTTTAAAGTAATCTATAGCTTCTGATACTGTAGTTGAAAGATCTGTGAATTTGATATTTCCAAAGTCTTCAAAGGTCCTTTTTGGATCTAAGAGAATACTAAAAACATCATCAGGACCAAGTTTTTTTATCTCTGCTTCTGGATAATGGTTTAATCCCATTGCTTTTACAACTTCATCATAAAGATCTTTAATGGCAACATCTTTTCCAGAAGAAAAATGGTAAGCACCTTTTCCAGCTCCGTCGCATGCTTTAAGAGCAACGTTTGCTAGGTCTTTTACAAAAACAAAATCCCTTCGAGATTCAGTAACAAAGCATTTTTTCCCATCCTTTAGTCTCTGAAAAAAAATTGGTAAAGGACCTGCAACATTTCTAGGACCAATAACATTTGCTAATCTAAACGTAACATAATCTAAACCTGAGAGCTCCAAATAAAATTCACAAGTAGTTTTTGAAATTGCATAACTGCTCTCTGATGGATCTCTCGGATAATCCAGTTGAATCGGCTGTTGAGTTGGTTTTAATCCATAACAAAGTGCCGTTTGAAAATAAATGAATCTTTCAACATCATATTTTTTAGAAAGATCTACCAAATTTGCTCCACCGACACAATTTGTCAAAGCATCTCCATACCAATTATTAGGATCCTTGTAAGATGCTGCAGTATGAATAACAATCTCAGGTGAAAAATCTTCCATAAGATCAGAAAGTTTTTCTCTATTTGCAATTGAATCAATTACGACTTCTAGGTTTTCGTGATCAGTTAAATGTTCAATTCTTCCAGTTTCAAGATTATCAATTACGAGAACATTATCTCCTCTTTCTAAGAGAAGCTCAGTTATATGTGAGCCTATTTGACCTAAACCTCCTGTTACTAAAATTTTTTTCATTCATACCTCAAATAATTAAAAATGATTGCATAAAGATTTAATAATTTTTTCTGCTGCATGACCATTACCATATGGTTTTGCATTAGAAGCTTTTGGATAGTTAGCATAAAATGACTCCACTCCATTTATAATTTCATCTTTATTAGCACCAGTGAGTTTATTCCAGCCTAGTTGAACTGTTTCAACCCATTCAGTCTCATTTCTAACGGTTATACATGGTTTACCAAAAAAGAAGGCTTCCTTTTGAACGCCTCCTGAATCAGTTATTATAACTCGAGAAGTTTTTTCAAGTGCAACCATATCTAAATAGTCCAAAGGATCAACAAGCTTAATGTTTTTGAATTTTTTTTCTAACTTATTTAGTTTAATAAATTTTTTTGTCCTTGGATGAATTGGAAATATTATCTGATATCTTTCAGATAGAATTCTCAAAGAATTAATAATAGACAGCAGCCTTTTTGTATTATTAGTATTTTCTTCTCTATGTATAGTTGCAAGAATAAAGTTATCTCTATCTAAATTAAATTTTTTCAATACTTTATCAGCATCAACAAGATCCGAATAAAATTTTGAAGCATCGTACATTACATCCCCAACATTATAAGAGTTTTTTGAGAGACCTTCTTTTTTTAGATTTTTCATAGCCTCACTTGTAGGACAGAAAAGCATAGAGGATACCCTATCCGTTAAAATTCTATTAATCTCTTCTGGCATAGACATATTGAAAGACCTTAAACCGGCCTCAACATGAATAATTGGTAAATGAATTTTAGATGCAGCTATGGATGCAGATAAAGTTGAATTTGTATCGCCATATACTAGGAGAGCATCATATTTTTTTTTCAGAAAAACCTCTTCGAGTTTCAATATCATCTTCCCAGTCATTTCACCATGAGAACTATTTGATATTTTAAGATTTACTTTAGGTGTAGGTATCTTAAGAGCTTTAAAGAAGATCTTGGACATATTTGAATCGTAATGCTGTCCTGTATGTATTAAGTGCTCATCAATTTCGTTAGAAAATTCTTTTTTTATTAATCTAGATATTGTTGCAGCCTTAATGAATTGAGGTCTAGCACCTACGACTGTTACTAATTTCATTTAATTATATAGGCAAAATTAGTTTAGGCTTTTTTTGATCTCTGCGCAGATAAACTCAATTTCACTATCTTTTAGATATGGATGCATTGGTAAGCTGAAGACCTCTGAAGATAAATTGTTTGAATTTTCTAGCCCTGATGATACTGAGGGATAGTGTTTATATCCATCTTGTTGTGATAAAGCTTTTGGATAATAAATAACAGTTGGTATGTCTGATTTTTTTAAACCATCCAATATTTTTTCCCTTTTTTTTGATTTAAGAGTGTATTGAGCCCAAGCACTTTTTCTATCTTTGAAAATAAAAGGTGTCTCTATCTCATCTAAGGGTTTTAATAATTCATTGTAGGCAGATGCAATTCTTTGTCTTGAAACTAACTCATCTGGGAATATTTTTAATTTTTCCATTAAAATTGCTGCTTGAATTGAGTCAAGTCTGGAATTTATCCCAATTCTGATATTGTCATATTTTTGTATGCCTTTTCCGTGCAATCTAATTGAATCTATAACATCAGCTAATTCATCATCATCAGTAAATATTGCACCTCCATCTCCATAACAACCGAGAGGTTTAGCTGGAAAGAAACTAGTAGTAGTCGCATCACCAAATTTTCCAGTCTTCACCGATCCTACCGAAGAACCAAAACTTTGAGCTGCATCTATCAATACTTTTACGCCTTCCTTCTCACAAATGTTTTTTATCTCATCTGACTTACATGGCAAACCAAACAAATCCACTGAGATAACTACTTTAGGATTCAAATGCATTTTTTTTGCATCTGAAATTGCTTGCATAAGACTAATGGGACACATATTAAAAGTATCTCTTTCAACATCAACAAAGAAAGGTATGGCTCCGAGTTGAGCGGGTGCCTCTGCTGAAGCTACGTACGTGAATGAAGGAACAAAAATTGCATCATTTGGGCCAACATTCCAAGACATCAAAGCTACCGTTAAAGCATCTGTTCCATTTGCGCAAGTTATGGAATATTTAGCCTTAGTAAAACCAGATAATTTATTTTCAAATTCTTTTACTTCAGGACCCATTATGTACTGACCATGGTCTAAAACTTTTTTAATGGAAATATCAATACTTTTTCTAATATTAGATTGTTGGGCAGCTAAATCTATAAAGTTAGTTTTCTCAGTATATTCACTCATCGGACAGCTCCACCAAGGAATCATTTTTCATTTCATATCTTGTGCCGTCTATACCGCAAACAAGATCCTCTTTCAAAATAAATCCAGCTTTACTCATCCAACCTATTCTTTTAGCGGGCGTGCCAGCCATAATTGCAAAATTTGGGACAGTTTTTGTAACAGTAGCTCCTGCAGCAATAAAACAGTAATTTCCTAAATCATTTCCACAAATGATAGTTGCATTAGCTCCTATAGAAGCTCCTTTTCCTATATTTGATTTTCTAAACTCTTCTTTCCTCGACACTGACGATCTTGGATTTATTACATTAGTAAATACACATGAAGGTCCACAAAATACATCATCTTCAATAGTTACTCCATCGTATACGCTCACGTTATTCTGAATTTTTACATTATTTCCAATGTTAACATTTGGGCCCACTACAACGTTTTGGCCAAGAGAACAATTATTGCCAATTTTTGAATTACTCAGGATATGTGAGAAGTGCCAAATCTTTGTTCCTTCTCCTATAGTAACCTCTTCATCGATATAAGAAGAATCGTGAATAAAAACATTCTTAAAATCATCCATAGGCTGTGTATATAAAATGGGTTCAGTTTAGTTGTTGAAGTATTTTAACAACTTCTCTACCTTCATAACCATCAGTTCTTTGTTTTTTTAATCCTTTTATTACTTGTATGAAGTATTTACACTCCTCCTTTAAAGGTTCTTTTTGAGGGACTTTGATGAATCTAGGATCGCCTCCTTGAATTGTAATTTCTGAATAGGGTTTTTTGGTTACTTTGTGCCTATAAAAACACAATTTTTCATTCCAATCTCTAGTATCATCAAAAATCAAGGAACCTTTATCTCCTGTAACAACAAAAGAATGGTCTTTAACTGGAGAAACCCATGATGTATTTATTATGGCTTTAATTCCATTTTTAAATTCGATATTTATCAGGGCTGTATCGAGAATATCTTTTTGAAAAATATCTTCTCCAAATTTAGAAACTTTTGATACATCTGATTGAGCCACAGATAGAATCATTGATATATCATGAGGAGCAAAACTCCAGATTACATTTTCCTGAGACCTTATTTTACCTAGAGATCTTCTGTTTGACTGGATAAAGCGCACTTTACCAACAAGGCCTTTTTTTATTTCTCTTTTTAATCTTTCAAAAACAGGATGGTATTGAATTAGATGTCCTACCATCAATGTATGTTTACTTTTTTCAGCTTCTTTTATCATTTTGTCAGCTTCTTTCAAATTCATTGATAAAGGTTTCTCAACAAAAACATGTTTATTCGCCTTAAGTGCTTTTATAGCTAATTCAGCATGCAGCGGAGCTGGAACTGAAAGTATTAAAGCATCAGCACCTGATTTGCATGCTTCATTAAAAGTAAAAGTTGGAACTGAGAACTTTTTGGAGAATTCACTTGCAACAAAGTTATTGAAATCGCAAACTCCATAGAGATGACCTAAGTCATAAAAATTTCTTATAAGATTTTTACCCCAATAGCCACAACCTACAACTATTACTTTCATATTTTATGCCTTGACTACTTTGGCCTTTCCTTGAATGTTATCCATTGCATTACGAGTATCAATTATTAAGTCAGAGTTTTTAGATAAGAACTTATAGTTGATATATGAGTGATCAGTACTAATTAAAAGTGCATCATATTTTTTTAGATTACTTGAAGTCAATTTGATACTCTTCAGACCTTCTAGATTTTTATGTTCCCTAGTAGAAGGTATTTGTTTGACATAATCATCATGGTAATCAACATTCGCACCATATTTTTGTAGTAATTCATACAATATTAATGATGGACTCTCCCGCATATCATCAACATCTTTTTTATATGCCATTCCTATTATGAGGATTTTAGACTTATTAATTGATTTATTCGTGAACTCACTTAAAGCATAAGTAAGTTTATTTATGACTATGTTTGGCATATTAGTATTTATCTCACCAGCCAACTCAATAAATTTTGTATTTATCCCAAATTCTTTAGCTTTATAAGTCAGATAAAATGGATCAATTGGTATACAGTGGCCTCCTAATCCAGGACCAGGATAAAAAGGCATGAACCCAAATGGTTTTGTTGAGGCCGCTTCGATAACTTCCCATACATCAATACCCATCTCGTCATAGATAACCTTTAACTCATTAACTAAAGCTATGTTGACCGATCTAAATATATTTTCTGTAAGCTTTGCGGCTTCTGCTACTTGTGTGGAAGATACCTCAACAACCTTAGATATAACTTGCTTATATAATTCATAGACTAATTTGGTAGTTTTTGAATCATCTGCTCCTACTATTTTTGGAATAATAGAAGTGGAAAAATTTTTATTACCAGGATCTTCCCTTTCAGGAGAGTATGCCAAGTAAAAATCTTCTCCTGATAAAAGTCCGCTTCGTTCGAGTATATTCTTTAATTCTGGATTTGTTGTCCCTGGGTATGTGCTTGATTCTAATACGACGATTTGCCCCTTCTTTAAATATTTTGAAACTGTTTTACCAGTTTGATAAACAGGTTCAAGATCAGGTTTTTTAAACTTTGATAGCGGGGTTGGAACACAAATAATAATTGCATCTACTTCTTTTAATCTCGAAAAATCTGTTGTTGAGGAAAAACCATTTTTTAAATTCATCTTTTTAATATCGTTATCTGTAATATGAGATAAAAAAGATTTGCCTTTATCAAGGGATTTAATTTTGTTTTGATCGATATCAAATCCAATGACTTTAAATTTCTTTTTTCTAAACGCAAAAGCTAGGGGTAACCCAACATAACCTAGGCCAACTATTCCTATTACTGCTTTTTTACTTTTAATTTTTGTTAATAAATTCATTTTAACCTTCGTTTAATCTTTCAATATCAGTTTCAGTAGTTTCGTCTCCATATTGAATTTCAATTATGTGACAAGAATCCTTTGAGGTATTTTTGAGTTGATGCCAATCTGTTTTATCCACTAAATATAAATCATGCTTTGCAAGATTTTTTTCAATAGCATCCTCAGGTTTACTTTTGCTATGCCTAACAATACATTCGCCTTTAGATACAAACCAAATTTCATTCCTTTTAAAATGCCTCTGAAAGCTTATCTCTTTTCCTGAATGCAAAATAAGTTCTTTCACTTTTACATTATCATCTGTAAATAAGTTAAAAAATTTTCCCCATCTTCTGATTTCATGATCATTTTGCCAATTATTCAAAATATCACTACTAGAATTAATTTTTTCATCTCCTCCTACAGAAAACTCGAATTGAATATCCGTTAAAACTTGCTCTGGAATATTTTCACTGTTCCTATCCCCACCATTACAAAATATTATTTCTTCATTTGGATAATCTTTGATCACTTTCTTTAGTCCATTGATACAACTTCCTTGATCATCATCTTCAAAGGAATAAACAGAATCAACCATCTCTAATGACTGAAGTATTTGCTTTCTCTCATTAAAAGGAAGAAAAAATTTACTTTTTTTCTTGATTAACCATTCATCGCTGTTGAGGCAAACGATTAGTTTCTCTCCAAATTTAGCAGCTGCAAATAAATAACTTAGATGACCGCTATGTAAAGGATCAAAGCCGCCACTAACAACTGAAATTCTCAAAATAATTCTTTATGTTTCTGCTTTGGTACCCAGGGCCGGACTTGAACCGGCACGAAGTCGCCTTCGAGGGATTTTAAGTCCCTTGTGTCTACCAATTCCACCACCTGGGCAGAAAATTTTAGATTATATATCATGATAGCTGACAAACCAGTCATGAAACTCCTTAAGACCATCATCTATAGAAATTTTAGGAGAATATTTCAAAAAATTTTCTGATTTTGCAAGGTCGGCATGAGTTATGCTTGATTCACTTAATGATTCTTGGAAATTAAAAACTGCCTTCCTATCAGTAATAATTTCTAATTTATTTATCAAATCCAGTGTTGATATTGGATTCGCATTTCCTAAATTAAAAATCTCAAAGTTAGAAAAATTAATCTTTTTAACATACTCGATAGCGTTTTGAATCCCTGAAACTATGTCTTCAATATGAGTCATATCTCTAGACATTTTGCCTTCATTGAAAACTATAAACTCTTTTTTAAAATATAAATCCTTGCAAAAACTGTAATAAGCCATGTCTGGACGTCCAAAGCATCCATAAACTGTGAAAAACCTCAAAGCAGCTATTGAAAGATCATATTTCTCTGAGTATATTTTTGAAATATTTTCATTATAAAGCTTTGTGGATGCATAAATGGAGGCTGGAATTAAATTTCGTTCTGTCTCTTTAAAAGGACTTAAACAAGAATTTCCATAAACTGAACTGCTTGAGGCAATAATAACCTTTCGAATATTTTTTAATACACAATAATCCAGAAAGTTATGAAATCCAATAACATTAGAATCTAGGTACCGATAATTTGATTGATGATCAAGCCTAACTCCCGCTTGTGCAGCAAGGTTTATTGCGATATCAAAATTTATATCCTCAAAACTAGAGATAGAATTTTTTAAATCAGCATTTACAAATGAAAAATTATCAAATTTGTTCAAATCCAATAATCTATCTTTTTTAAGTTTTACATCGTAATAATCATTAAGATTATCTATTCCATAAACTTTATTGTTTTGAATCAGACTTTTGGCCAGATGATAACCAATAAAGCCTGCGCAACCCGTCAATAAAATATTCATTTTTTTTTCTGGAGGCTGAGGTCGGAATCGAACCGGCGTTCACGGATTTGCAGTCCGCTGCATAACCACTCTGCCACTCAGCCAAAATTGAAATTATATATTAAAGAAAAGTTAGTTTTTTATTAATTTCTTAAGTAGATAAATAATGAAAACCAGGCAAGGAATAAAGTGATTGAAAGCAAAATCAATGAGATATATTCGTAGGATGTGCTCATGAAAATTATTGCTGAACCAACAGAAATCATTTGAAAAAAAGTTTTCAATTTTCCAAGAAAATTTACTTTGGATTTCTCAACTAAATTAATTGAGAGAAAATATTGTCGAACAGATCCTATGGCTAACTCTCTTGCAATTAAAAGAATAGATAAAAAAAGAAATAAAAAATTATCAAAATGAAATGGTAAAAATATTAAAAGCGTACAAATAAATAACTTGTCTGCTAATAAATCAAGATTTTCCCCCAATAAGGACTCTTGTTTATATTTTCTTGCAAAAAAACCATCCATAAAATCAGTAAAACATCCCAATAAGAATATCAATAGAGCTAGGTATTCATTTCCAGAAGCAATTAGATAAATAATTGGTATTACAAGAAATATTCTAGATAGAGAAATAATGTTTGGTGTCATGAAAACTCTTTATCAATAATAGAGCAAATTTCATGGCCAACAATTGTATGGAGTTCTTGTATTAAAGCAGTTTCCTCTGAAGGTGCTTGGAATGTAAAAAAAGAACTTTTAGATGCTTCTGAATTTTTTGAACCTGTAAAAGAAATTGTTTTAATACCCTTTGAATTTGCATAATCTATAGCATTTATAATGTTATTGCTTTCGCCTGAAGTAGAATAAGAAACAAAACAGTCTTTTTCGTTAGCTAATGCCTGTAACTGCCTTCTAAAAATATCTTCATATCCATGATCGTTAGACCAAGCAGTAATAAAAGATGTGTCAGTTGATAAAGCAATAGAAGGTATAGGATTTCTTTTATTGGATGTTACTAACGTTCCAACATACTCAGCCGACATGTGTTGAGCTTCCGCAGCGCTTCCTCCGTTGCCAGCAAAAATGAGCTTTCCATTATTTTTTATGACTTCTATGAAGACTTTTGAGATCGTTTTAACAGTATGATCGAGATAATCCTTATTTTCTTCAAGGATTTTTGATCTCTTTGTGAAAGGATTTTCATTCATTTTTCATTTAAGTAATCAAAGATTAATTTTGCCCTCATCGGCCCAATACCTCTAATAGATTTTATCTGATCCAAGCTTGCTTTCCTAAGGGATTCTATTCCTCCAAAATGCCTTAGAAGATTATTTTTATTTTTAGTGCCTATGCCCTTAATTTCATCAATGGCAGATTGTGTGATATTTTTTCTTCTTTTCTTGCTTCTAGTTAAAGCAAATCTATGTGACTCATCTCTTACAAACTGAAGGAGACGCTTGCCTTCTTGTTCTAAATTCATCCTTATAATTTTTCCAGAGGAGAAACAAAGAATGTCGTCATATTTTGAGTTTCTATCTGGCCCTTTGACTAAAGAAAGGATTTGAGTTTTACAGTCATGAAATTTATCGATTATCTTCTTTGCTGATGAGAGCTGTCCTTTTCCTCCATCTATAACAACTATATCAGGGAAGTCGCTCCCATCTTTCTCCAGCCTTTTAAATCTTCTGGATAAAACTTCTTGCATTGCCAGAAAATCATCATTTTTATTAGTTTTTATATTGAAAGTTCTATATTGTTTTTTTTGGGGTCCATCTTTATCAAAAACTACACATGAAGCAGTGACGTTATCTCCAGAAAAATGACTAACATCAAATCCTTCTATTCTGTTTATTTTTGATAGAGTTTTATCTTCAATGTAAGAAAATCCATCTATTATCCAAGGATAATTATATTGACGTTGCAGACCGTCGTCTGATTGTATTTCAGCTAACTCAAAAATTTTTTTATTTTTGTAATTCCTTTTCTCTAAATGAATTTTTTTTTCTTTAAGCTGTGTATTTAAATTTTTGAATTTGAAATCTGAAAGTAAAGTAAGATTTTCTAACCCTTTTTCAATTAGAATCTTAGAAAGAAAGCTTTCCATAAGTTCTTCATCAAATGTGAATTCATCCTTTTTGGAAAAATAGTTTTCAGTATTTGTAAGCCAACCATCCTTTATTTCTAAAATAGAAATACAGTTTACAAAATCATTGGATTTCTTTGTTATTGCAATGGCATCATCATAAATTGTAAAGACCGATTGATCTTTTTGAATGTCTCTATAAGCTTTAATCTTGTCTCTAAAAAGAGCGGCACGCTCAAACTCTTTTAGTGATGAGTACTTGTCCATTTTGGAATAAAGAACATCAAGAAAAGATTTATCCTTCCCTTCAATGAATTTTATAGCTGAATGGATCTCTTCCAGATAATTTTCCTGAGATATTTTTCCGACACATGGAGCTGAACACTTGCCTATTTGATGTTGAATACATGGCCTTGAACGATTTTGAAAAACCATATCAGAGCAATTTCTTATACCAAACAATGTCCTTGTTAGATCTATGGATTCTCTTGCTGCCGACACATTTGCATAAGGGCCAAGCTTTATACCTTTAAGTTTTTTATTTCTTGTTAAGTAAATTCCTGGGAAATTATGATTAGACGAAAAATAGATAGCAGGAAAAGATTTATCGTCTCTAAACTGAACATTGAAAGGTGGTTTTAATTTTCTAATTAGGTTTTGTTCTAAAAGCAATGCATCACTTTCAGTTTTAGTAAGAAATATTTCTAAAAATTTAATCTTATCAATAAGTTCATTTTTCTTTCTATCTTTAGATATAGAAAGATAAGACTTAAGTCTATTTGAAAGATTTTTTGCTTTACCTATGTAAAGAATCTTATTTTTTTCATCATAGAATTTGTAAACTCCTGGAAGTTTAGGCAGATCGTTTTTCCTAGAGAAAATTTCTTTTGTTCTAGTGTACTGATATTGCTCTTCCATCTGGTCTTCTCAAGTCAGCAAAACCCTCATAATTTCCGTTATTGAAAAGTATGGAGTGTGATTCACCGATTCTTTCCCTGTAAACTGTATCAAAACCTATTCTGTTAATATTTTTAATATTCTTATCCTTCTCTATAAATAAAATATCTGGCTTCCATTGATGATGAATTCGTTTAGCTTTAGTAGCCTCATCAAGCTCCATATCAAAAATTAATATATTTAATAAAAGTTGAAGAACCGTCGATATGATTGTTGATCCTCCCGGGGATCCAGTAATCAGGTAGGGTTTTCCTTCTTGGAATACTATAGTTGGCGTCATTGATGAAAGAGGAGCTTTTCTAGATTCAACTTTATTTGCTTCAGATCCTACCAGCCCGAAGAAATTTGGAAAGCCAGGTTTTATTGAAAAATCATCCATTTCATTATTCATAAGAATTCCAGTTCCTTTTGCAATTATTCCAGAACCATATGCAGTATTTAATGTATAAGTATTTGAAACAGCATTTCCTCTTGAATCAATTATTGAGAAATGAGTTGTTTCTTCACTTTCATTTAAATGTTCACCTGGTGTATGAATAAAGATTTTAGTTTCAGAGTTTTTAATAATTTTTGAAAGTGATTTTGCGTATTTCTTTGAAGTTATTTTACTAATATCAAAATTATTAAAATCTCCATCTCCTAAAAATTCTGACCTATCTGCAAATGAAAATCTCATAGCCTCAGTCAAGAGCCTATTGTATTCAAGGGAATTATGCTGATATGAAGTCAAATTGAAATTTTCAAGAATATTAAGAGTTTGTGAAAGAACAATACCTCCTGAACTTGGAAGAGACATGGAACAAACCTTGTAGTCAATGAAAGTTGAGCATAGAGAAGGCTTAAATGATGATTGATAATCTATAAAATCTTTTTCCGTAAAAATGCCCCCATTTTTTTGGAAGTAGTTAATGATTTTTTTTGCTGTCTGACCTGAATAAAACTCATCTCTTCCAAACTTTGATATTCTTTTTAAAGTTTTTGCTAGGTCTTCTTGAAGGAAAAGATCACCTTTCTTCCATAAATTTTCTTTTACAAAAATTTTTTTTGTCTCAGGACTTTTAGAAAATTTATCTCTATTACTATTAAAGTATTCCGCCTGAAATTTAGACAGTATAAATCCCTTTTCAGCCAGATCTATTGCAGGTGAAATTAATTTCTTAATTGGAAGAGAACCATATTTTTTATGGATTCTAAACATTCCATCAACTGTTCCAGGAATGCCTGAAGCTAAAAAAGATGATGTGCTTAAACCTTTTACAACATTTCCTTTTTCATCTAGAAACATATTTTCTCTGGCTCTAATTGGAGCTCTTTCTCTATAATCTATGGATTCAATAGTTTTCTTATTTGCATCATAAAGAATTGCAAATCCTCCACCTCCAATATTTCCAGCAGAGGGATTTACAACTGCTAGAGCGAAAGCAACCGATATAGCTGCATCAAATGCATTGCCACCGTCTTGGAGTATTTTTGAACCAACTTCAGTTGCTAAGTGATGTCTCGTAACAACAACCGCATTATGTTTTGAAACAGATAAGCTTGAAAAACTGAATAAAGAAAGAAGAAAAAGAAAAATTAATAAATTTCTCTTAAATAAAGTAAGAATCAATTTCATTAATTACTTTAAGAGGATCTGAGGATGAAATTATTTCTCTTGCCACTACCAAGTAGTCTGCGCCCATATTAATAGCATCATGAATAGATGCAGTTCTTTTTTGACCTCCGCTCTCTGCTTTAACTCTTATTCCTGGACAAACAGTTATAAAAGAATCCATTTCTCCCTTCTTTAAATAAGCAAGATCATTGGGTGAGCAAACGATTCCATCTATTCCACCCTTTTTTCCCAAATTAATAAGAGAGATAATTTGACCCTTCAGATCGTTGCTAACTCCAGTATCGAATAAATCTTTTTGATCAAGGCTTGTTAAAACAGTGACTCCTATTAAAAGAGTTTCAGATGAAATTGAGTTCTTTGCATTAACTGCAGCCTCAATCATGTTCTGTCCTCCTGAAAGATGAATATTTGTCATCCACACGTTCTGTTTGCAAGCTTCTAAGATAGCTTTCTCAACTGTATTTGGTGTATCGTGATATTTTAAATCTAAAAAAATATCAAAGCCTTGTTTTTTTAGATCATCTAATATCTGTGGCCCGCATGCTGTAAAGAGTTGGTTTCCAACCTTAACTTTGTAATTTTCAGGATTGAGGAGTTTAGTTATTTCAAAGGCACTTTGCGAATTATCAAAATCTAATCCAACTATTATTTGCCCTTGCTTGATAAATTTTTCCATTTAAAAAACTTTAAAAATTATATCAGTTATGAGGTCAATTTATTTATTCTATTTTTGATCAACTTTGAAGGTCTAAAGTAAATTAAAGATCTACTATCTAGTTCTATTGCTTTTCCTGATTTTGGATTTCTTCCCCTAATTGGATTTCTCTCTCTGACGGAAAATGCCCCAAAACCTCTTATTTCAATTCTTTGCTTTTCAGAAAGTAGGTTTGATAGATGATCAATTAGAGAATCAAGAGCTATTTTTGAATCAGAGGTAGAAAAGGATGTATTTTGAGTAGTTAGTTTTTCAAGAAGATCTGATTTTTGCATAAATCACTTTTCTTCAAGCTCATCTTTGATTAGGTCGCCGATTGAAGATTTTGAACTCTCCTCAATTTCCTTATTTTTCATTTCGTTTTCTTTCAAAATTTCTTTTTCCTTACTTTTCTCAAGTGCTTTCATGGAGCCCCAGATTTTTCTCTCTTTTCTGTCTATATTTGAAATCAAGAAGTTTATTTCATTGCCTTCTTCAAGTGTAGAACTTTCATCTTCTATAAAGTCTCTTTTTCTCATTAAAACAGAAATACTTTCTTTTACAGTTAGTTTTAAAATCTCCTCCTCAATGTTTGAGATTGTTCCCGTGATAGAAGTTCCCTTAGGGTGATCTTTAATGAAGTTTTCAACCGGGTCATCTTCTAATTGTTTGATACCTAAAGATATCCTTTCTTTTAATGGATCCATGGCCAAAATAAGAGCTTGAACATCTTGGCCTTTTTGAAATTTTTGAACTGCATTTTCTTCAGCTTCTGTCCAAGACAAGTCTGAAAGATGAACTAATCCATCTATATCACCGTCAAGACCAACAAACATTCCGAAATCAGTTATGGATTTTACAGAACCGTTGACAGTATCTCCTACGGAATTATTTTCGGAGAAGATCAGCCAAGGATTTTCCTGACATTGCTTCATACCTAAGGAAATTCTTCTTTTTTCTAGGTCAAGTTCTAAGACCATAACATCTATCTCATCTCCTGGAGATACAACCTTAGACGGATGAATGTTTTTGTTGGTCCAATCGATTTCAGAAACATGCACCAATCCTTCAGTATCCTTATCAAGCTCAGCAAAGAAACCATAATCTGTAAGGGTTGAAACTTTGGCTCTATGTACTGAATTAACTGGGTAAAGGGTTTCAATTGTCTCCCAAGGATCTGAAGACATTTGCTTCAATCCTAAAGAAATTCTTGATTTCTCCTTATCAAAATTTGTTACCTTTAAATTAAGTTGATCTCCAATATTAAGAACCTCAGATGGGTGATTAATTCTTTTCCACGTAATGTCTGTAATGTGAAGGAGACCATCAATACCTCCTAAATCAATAAATGCTCCATAATCAGTTAAATTTTTAACGGTACCTTCTATTGTCGAACCTTCTTCAATAGTTGCAAATAGCTTCTCTCTTTCCTCAGAATTTATATCTTCCTGAACAGCTTTTCTGGAAAGAACTACATTAGACTTATCTTTGTCTAATTTGATGACTTTAAAGTCTTGAAAAGTTTTTTCTAAGTGATCAAAACTTTCAAGTTGTTTTGAATCGACAAGAGAACCAGGCAGAAAAGCTCTAACTCCTGCTACGTCTACGGTCATTCCACCCCTAACCTTGCCGGTTATGTATCCTTTGACTATTGAGCCTGTTTTGAGTGATTCTTCTAAATTAAGCCAACTTTCATCGTGCATTGCCCGTAGTCTTGAAACCCTAGTGTCACCATAACCGTCTTCAACAGCCTCTAAAGTAACTTTTACTTCATCCCCTATCTCAAGTTCCTTATCAGATTCGTCTGCTAAAAATTCACTTCTAGCCAGAACCGGTTCTGATTTTAAACCTACGTGAACAGTAACCCAGTCAGGTTTCAAATCCACTATTACTCCAGTAATGATTGTTCCTATTTGAAAATCCAATGTTGATAAACTTTCGTCTAGAAGTTTTCCGAAGTTTGCTTGTTCCATAATCTAAATTAAATCCATTATTTTATTTACTACCTCATCTATTGATAGATTTGTGGAATCAATCACTTTTGCTCCTTCGGGAATCAAAAGAGGAGATACATCTCTATTTTTATCCTTTAAGTCTCTATCTTCTAAGCTTGAGATAAGGTTGCGCATATTAACCTCCATACCCTTTTCTTTCAACTGAATTTGACGTCTTTTTGCTCTCTCTTCGATCGATGCATCTAAATAAATTTTTATTTCAGCTTCAGGAAAAACTACCGACCCCATGTCTCTTCCATCTGCAATTAAACCTATATCTGGATCGTAAAAGGACCTCTGAGTATCTTTAATAAGATCTCGAATATTTTGATTATGTGCCAAGTCTGAAGCTTTTATCCCTATCTCTTCTCTTCTAATGGTGTCAGTAACATCCTTACCGTCAAAAATAAGATGATATTGGTCTCCTTTAAGCTTAAAAAAGATGTTCTTATCTTTAAGTTCTATTCCAATTGAGTCTGAATCAGTTTCTTTAATATTCTCAGAAATCAGGGCTATTAATCTATAAAGAGCTCCACTATCTAGAATATTCCATCCTAATTTCGCTGCTAACAATTTAGCTACTGTTCCCTTTCCAGAACCACCTGGGCCGTCTATAGTTATTAAATTATCCATTTTTGAAACTGAATCCCAAAATTTTTGCTTGATCGATAAATTCTGGAAAAGAGGTATTGATACAATCTACATTGTTCACAATAAGGCCTTCAGATGATCTCAGCCCTGCTACTAACATTGTCATCGCGATTCTGTGGTCTCCATGCGAATAAAATACTCCATCAGAAAAAATTCTATCTTTTTTACCAATTATTTTTAGACTATCCTCATTTAGTTTAACTTCAACTTCTAGTTTTTGAAGGTTATTGATCATGATTGAAAGTCTATCGCTCTCTTTATGCTTCAATTCTGATAAACCATTAAATTCTGATTCTCCATCTATCAAGCTTGCAATCAAGAAAAATAATGGGAGCTCATCAATTAAATTAGGAACGATATCTTCCATTATTTTTGCAGGGAGTAAGTCCGATGACTTTATGACTAAATCAGCCACTTCTTCGTTTCCTAATTGTCTAATATTTGCAAGATCAATATTTGCATTCATATCTAAAAGACAGTCAAGAAAAGCTTTTCTAGTGTTATTTATTCCAACATTTTTAATTTTTATTTCAGAATTTTCTGAAATTAAGCATGCGCCTATAAAAAAAGCTGCTGATGAGAAATCTCCGGGAACTTCAATTTGCCCAGGAGTTTTTAAATCACTTCTTTCAATTTCAACAATCCCTTTAGAAGATGAAATATTAGCTTCAAAAGTTTTCATCATTCTTTCTGTATGGTCTCTGGTTGGATATTTTTCTTTTACCAAAGTTTTACCTTCCGCATTTAATCCTGCTAATAAAATTGAGGATTTTACTTGCGCACTTGCAATTGGCATTTTGTAAGTAATACCTTTTAAACCAGTTGATGGACTAATCTTAAGAGGAGGATTTTCCTTATTAGTCGCGGAAATTTTTGCTCCCATTTTTTGCAAAGGGTCAATGATTCTCATCATAGGACGATTTGAAAGAGAGGCGTCACCTGTTAATGTGGATGAAAAGTTTAACGAGCTCAAGAATCCTGCAAAAAGTCTCATGCCTGTTCCAGAGTTACCAAAATAAAGATCTTTTGTTGGGACAGACAAACCTTCCATGCCAGGAGAATCTAGAAAAATGACAGAGCTTTTAACCTTGATTTTGATTCCAAGAAATCTAGCTACGTTGAGTGAATTAAGAACATCTTCGCTATTTTGTGAGCCATGAATTTGCGTTTTTCCTTTGCTTAAAAGTCCAAATAAGATTGCTCTGTGCGAGATTGATTTATCACCAGGAATAACAATCTCTCCTGAAAGGTTATTTTTCTTTAATGACTTTAATGATGTAGTCATTCAATCAATAATTTTTTTTCTTGCCTTGTTGGATTCAGCAATTAAGTTTTTAGTTTTAGAGCGGCTGCTTAAGATATTTTTTTCCATTACCTCTAATTCTTTCTTAAAACCTTTTATTGAATTTAAAATTTCCTTTTTATTTAGATCAAAAATATCACTCCACATTTCTGGGTCACTTGAAGAAATTCTAGTGAAGTCTTTTAGTCCACCTCCCATAAGGACTTTATTCTTTATGTTTGAGGATTTTTCAATATATCTCATTAAGCTAAAACTAATTACATGAGGTAAGTGGCTTGTAGCTGCTAATATTTTATCGTGAGAATTTAAGTCCATTTTTATGCAATTAGAGCCTAAAGATTCCCATAATTTTTGGGCCTTTATAATTGAATTTTTTGACGTCATTTTCAACGGGGAAAGAATACAAATTTTGTCTTCAAAAAGTTTTATGTCAGATGCATCTATCCCACTTCCTTCGTTCCCTGCAATTGGATGAGAAAGAATAGCATTTTCAATTTTATTGATAAAAGCATTCTTTTTTATCTTATTTTTAGAGCTAGATGTCTCAGTAAATAGTACAGCATTTTTAATGAGATCTTTATTTTCGTTAACTAATTTATTGGTAACAATTGGAGGAGTTGAGAAAATAACTGAATAGGGTTTTGAAAGATCTAAATCTGAAAATGTTCCTTTAATAATTTTATTTTTTATTGCATAAGTGATTGTTTTTTTACTCAAATCCTCTGCATAGACTCTAATTCCCTGTTTGCAAAGAGATTTGGCTATAGATCCTCCAATATGACCTAAGCCGAATATTAGTATTTGTTCTTTCAATTCCTTGAACCTTTTATCTTTTTTGTAGCTTCAATAAAAGCATCGTTTTCAAATTCCTTACCAATGCTTACTCTTACAAATCTATCCATATTGTATGATTTGAGAGATCTCAATATGATTCCTTCATTCAAAAAGGCTTCAAAGGTTTCATCAGAATCTATACCCAAACTAAAAGAAAAGAAATTACCCTGAGTGGGCAGATATTCAATATTTTCTTTATTGAAGAATTGCATTAATTTATTTTTTTCTCTTAGGTTTAGATCGACAGATTTACTTAAATGCTCCTTATCATTTAGAGATGCAATACCCGCCTCAAGAGCAAAAGAACTAACATTGAATGGCTGTCTAACACGATTTAAATAATCTGCAATTTTTTGAGATGAGATGCAGTAACCAAGTCTATAAGCCGCAAGACCGTGAGCTTTTGAAAAACTCCTGGAAATTACCAAATTTTGATACTTATCGATTAAATCAAAAGGTAATTTGTATTGTTCATCTTCAATATATTCAAAGTAAGCCTGATCAAGAAAGACAATTAAGTTATTCGGTAAATCATTTAACATTACTTCAATTTCAGAGAATGTATTTGCTGATCCTGTGGGATTATTTGGCGATGCTATGAAAACTACTTTAGATTTTTTATCAACGAAATTAATTACCGATGTTAAGTCTTGATGATAATTTTCAGTCACAGGCAATTCTCTTAAATCTGCTCCCGTAGCTAGGATGGCAAGGGGATATATTGCAAATCCATGTTTAAAATAAAGTGCATTATCTCCATTCGTTAAAAAAGCTCTTGCTGAAAACTCAATCAAATCATTGGATCCATTTCCTAACGTAATACAATCAAATGGAACTTTTTCTAACTTTGAAATTTCTTGTTTTAGTTTCGTGCCATTTCCATCAGGATATCTGTGCGCTTCCTCAACAATATGACTAATTGCTTTGGTAGCTAACTTACTAGGACCTATTGGATTCTCGTTGCTTGCAAGCTTTATAAGCTTTTCTTTGCTTATATTGAGGCTATCGGATGATTTTCCAGGTTGATAAGGAGTTATTTTATTTACGCCGAGATTTACTCTATCTTCGGGAAAAGTCTTTTTCATTAAATTCCTTTGGGATAGGATCCCAAAACTTTTAAATTTAGTGAAAGTCGTGATATTTTTTTTAGGGCAATGTCTACATTCTTATCAGTTTTGTGGCCGTCTAATTCTATAAAAAACATATACTCCCAGTTGTTCTTTTTGGTTGGCCTCGATTGAATGTTTGTAAGATTGATTTTTTGTTCTTTAAACTTTTCTAAGATATCTGAAAGAGCTCCAGACTTATTTTTTGTTATTATGCTTACGCTAGTTTTATCCTCTTTTGTAGCTGAGACGTCATGATTTCCGACAATAATAAATCTTGTTTTATTATTTTTATAATCTTGAATATTATGTTTTAAAACTTTCATGTCATACTTTTTTGCAGCCTCAATAGAAGCTATAGAAGCGGAATAATTTGTTCTTTTTGACTGCAATACTCCTTGAGAATTACTTGTCACATCTTTTTTTATAACTTTGGGTAAATTTTTATTCAACCAAGATTGGGACTGTGCAAAAGCCTGACTGTGCGCGAAGATAGTTTTAATACTTGAAAGAGCAATGTTTTTCTTTGATAAAAGACTTAAATTAATTGGAATGCTTATCTCGCTGCAAATCTTAAGATTACTTTCAATGATTTCATCTAAAGTCGAATTAACAAGGCCTTCAGTTGAGTTTTCAATTGGCAAAACGCCGTAAAATTCTGAATTATCTTCAACTGAATCTATAATTTCTCGGATAGAACCACAGGAAACAAAATTTGTAGAAGACCCGAAATGTTTTTTTGCAGCTTTTTGTGAAAATGAACCTTCAGGCCCCAAATATGCAACCTTAATTTCAAATGCTGTTGAAAAACAGGCCGATATAATATCCTGAAAAATTGTTCGGATTTTATTGTCCTCTAGCGACGAATTATTCAAAGATTGTAAACGTTTAATAATTTCTTTTTCTCTATCTGGACGATAAAAAGGGCCTTTCGATGTATTTTTTTTTAAATTCTCAGCATCAATAACCAAAGAGACCCTTTCTTCAAGTAAAGAGAGCATCTGGTCATCAATTAAATCAATTTTCTTTCGAATTAAACCTAGTGATTTTTCTAATTTTGAGTTAGCCATACTTATTTGCAAATACATCCATAAAAGAAACTAGAGCATCAATAGCTTCTTCTGGCACAGCATTGTATATGCTAGCCCTCATCCCTCCAACTGATCTATGACCAGCAAGATTCAGTAAACCTTCTTTTTCGCTATCTTTGAGAAATGAACCATTTAGGGAATCATCGTTCAATAAGAATGGAACATTCATGATAGACCTACTCTCGATAGATACATCGTTGTAGTAAAAATCACTGTTGTCTATGTAATCATATAGTTTTTTTGCTTTTCTCAGATTAATTTCTTCAATTGATTTAAGGCCGCCCTTCCTTTTAAGCCAAGAAAAAACTTTACCTGAAAGATACCAAGCAAATGTTGGAGGCGTGTTGTACATTGATTCTGAATCTGCATATGTCTGATAACTCATTAAAGCGGGAAGATCATCTCTTTTTTGAATTAAGTCTTTTCGAATAATTACAATTGCTAACCCAGCTGGGCCAATATTTTTTTGAGCGCCTGCATAAATGAGTCCAAACTTTTTTACATCTAGTGGCTCAGAGAGTATGTTGGAAGAACAGTCTGAAACTATTACTTTTTCTGGTAAATCATCTAAAGCCCTACATGCAACTCCTTCAATTGTCTCATTCATCACCATATGTAAGTAGGAGGAATCATCTGAAATATTCCAATCATTTATTGAAGGATATTTTTTGAATGAAATATCTTTTGAAGATGCGGCTATATTAACGTCATGAAATTTCTTAGCTTCTGATATAGCTTTTTTAGACCACGATCCGACTTCTAAATAATCGACTTTTTGGTTCTTATTTCCAAGATTCATTGGAATCATTGAAAATTGTAGACTGGCGCCTCCTTGAATAAATAAAACATCGTACTCATCAGGTATAGATAATAAATCAATGAAATCCTGTTTTGCCTGCTCCGCTATGGATACAAACTCTTTGCTTCTATGGCTCATTTCCATAACCGCTAAACCATGATTTTTATAATCTAAAGTTTCTTCTTGTAACTCCTTCAAGACTTCTTCAGGAAGAGCAGCTGGACCTGCACAAAAATTAAATGCCCTAGTCATCTGTATCTTCAATTATAGAAGCCAGTCCCACAAGCTTTTCTGAGTCTTTAAGTTTTATAACAGTTACTCCTTGAGTATTTCTTCCTATAACATTAATTTGATCAACTTTAGTTCTGACTAAAGTACCTTTATTACTTATCAACATTATTTCTTGGTCTTCGATAACCTGATTTGCGCCAATAAGTAATCCATTCCTATCGGAGGTTTGCATTGCGATAACGCCTTTGGCTCCTCTCCTAGTTTTTCTGAAGTCATCGACGTTTGTTCTTTTCCCATAGCCGTTTTCAGAAACTGTGAAGATTGTATTTTCTTTCTCTGGAACCAGAAGAGATATGACCTGATCATCTTTCCCTAAATTGATTCCTTTAACTCCCCTAGCAGCCCTTCCCATTGATCTAGCTTCCTTTTCATCAAAAAAAACTGCTTTACCAGATTGAGAAACTAGCATGATGAATTTTTCTCCATCGGTTAAAGTTGAGCCTACTAATTCATCATCAGGATCAAGTTTTATAGCTTTTTTTCCAACTTTCCATTGTCTTTTAAATTCATCTAAAGAAGTTTTCTTTACCACGCCTTTTTTTGTTGCCATAAAAACAAATCCTGGCTCTTCAAACGATTGAACATTTAATAAACTCGTTATTCTCTCTCCTTCATCTAAATTTATTAAGTTTATTAGCGGCCTACCTTTGGCAACTCTTGATGCTGCAGGGATTTGATAAACCTTAAGCCAATATACTTTGCCTAAATTAGAAAAACATAAAAGCGTTGAATGAGTATTTGCAACTATAAGCTGCTCTACAAAATCCTCATCTTTAACAGATGCAGCCGTTTTACCTACACCGCCTCTTCGTTGAGATCTGTAAACTTCAAGAGACTGAGTTTTTGCATAACCTAGGTGGGAGATAGTCACAACCATATCTTCCTGTTTGATCAAATCCTCATCTGTCAGATCTAACTTATCCTCGATAGGAGTCTTTCTAGCATCTCCATACTCTTCTTTAATCTCATTTAGTTCATCTTTGATAACGCTTATGAGCTTATTTTGATCAGAAAGAATTTCTTGTAATTTTTTTATCTGATCTAATATTTCAGCATACTCTTCTTTTAATGATTCCTGTTCAAGCCCAGTAAGTCTTTGAAGTCTGAGATCTAATATTGCCTGTGCCTGATGATCCGATAGTTGGTATTTATTTCCGGACAATCCAAAATCATTTTTTTTACTTCCGGATATATCAGCGCCAGATGCTTTGAGAAGCTTAACCACATTAGAGGCTTTCCATGATTTTGATAACAATTTTTTCTTAGCTTCTTGTCCATCCTTTGATTTTTTAATTAAATCTATAACAGGATCTATGTTTTCTAAAGCTACGGTAAGTCCCTCGAGAACATGAGATCTATTTTTTGCTTTTTCTAGATCAAATTTGGTTCTTCTAGTTACTACCTCTTTTCTATGATCAATAAATACTTCAAGAATTTGTTTTAAATTTAAAAGTTTTGGGACGTTATTTATTAATGCTACGTTATTGATACCGTAAACATTTTCCAGAGGAGTCAATGCATATAAGTTATTAAGAATAACTTCTGGAGATTGACCAGATCTAATTTCAATTACTATTCTGACGCCATCTTTATTAGACTCATCTCTTATTTCAGAGATTCCCTCAATTCTTTTTTCTTTGGAAAGTTCAGCAATTTTTTCTACCAATCTTGATTTATCTACTTGATATGGAATTTCAGAAACTATAATTTTGCTACGGTCTTTTTTGTCTGTTTCTATATCGGCTTTTGCTCTGAGATAGACTCTGCCCTTTCCAGTTTTTGCTGCTTCTATCAGGCCAGCTCTTCCATTAATGAACCCGCCGGTTGGAAAATCTGGACCAGGAATAATCTCTAAAAGGGAATCAATATCAGCATCCGGGTTATCAATAAGCAACAAGCATGCTTCTATAGACTCAGTTAAATTATGAGGAAGCATGTTTGTAGCCATGCCTACTGCAATTCCAGAAGAGCCATTAACAAGAAGATTTGGAATTTTTGTTGGAAGAACTTCGGGCATTAACTCAGTGCCGTCATAATTTTCCACAAAATTAACTGTATCTTTATTTAAATCTGCAAGTAGTTCATGAGCAATTTTTGAGAGTCTGACTTCGGTATATCTCATTGCTGCTGGCGGATCTCCATCCATAGATCCAAAATTTCCTTGGCCATCAACTAAGGTATAACGAAGAGCAAAATCTTGCGCCATTCTAACAAGCGTGTGATAAACAGCAGCATCTCCGTGAGGATGATATTTACCTATGACGTTACCAACTATTCTTGCTGACTTTTTATAAGCTCTATTCCAATCATTGCCTTCTACATTCATGGCAAATAATGTTCTTCTATGAACTGGCTTTAGCCCATCTCTGGCATCAGGCAATGCTCTTCCTACAATTACGCTCATTGCGTAATCCATATAGGAAGATTTGAGCTCTTCCTCAATACTTATAGTGGAATCTTTATCGTCAAAAATGTTTGTCATTCAATGAAATGATATTGAGAAAAATCAATAGAAAATAAGCTCAAAATACTAAATAAATTATAGCATTTCTGACGTATTTTTAGGGGTTTATTTTATGACTTAAACTCAGAAACTAAGCCACTTACAGACTCTTTTGCATCACCAAAAAGCATGCGAGTATTTTGTTTAAAAAATAAACTATTTTCTATTCCTGCAAAACCAGAAGCCATGGATCTTTTTAAGACAAAGACTGTTTTAGCTCTATCGACCTCTATGACGGGCATGCCGTATATAGGGCTTGATTCGTCCTCTCTGGCATCAGGATTCACAACATCATTAGCACCAATGACGATGCATACATCTATCGTATCCATAATAGGATTTACATCCTGAGGCTCAACAAGAACATCGTATGAAACATTTGCTTCTGCTAAAAGTACATTCATATGTCCTGGCATCCTGCCGGCAACTGGATGAATTGCATATTTAACTTCGCAACCATTATCTTGAAGCAACTCCCCTAACTCCCTTACAGAATGTTGTGCTTGTGATACGGCCATCCCATAACCTGGGACGATAAGAACTGATGAAGCAGCCTCTAATATGAGATAAGAATCTGCAATGTTGACAGGCTTTACATCGCCTTGAACCTTTCCATCACCCGAAGACGAGGAGGAGTCAGTAGCACCAAAACCTCCAAAAAGAACGTTAAGCAATGATCTGTTCATTGCCTTACACATTATATTTGTGAGGATTAATCCGCTTGCCCCTACTAATGAGCCAGCAACAATCAATACATTGTTCCCTATTACAAATCCCGCTGCACATGCAGCAAGACCAGAATAACTGTTTAGAAGAGCAATAATTACAGGCATGTCAGCACCACCGATAGGTATGGCCAATAAAATTCCTAGTAAAAGAGATAATGCTATTAGAAGAATTAATGCATATTGCGGGTTAATCCAATCAAAACCAAAAAGAATTTCAGCAAAGAAAATACCCGAACAAAACTGAACAAGTAATAGAAGAAGTAATAAAATTACTAATCCAGTGAGGATTTTTTGACCGATAAACAAATAAGGTTTGCCGGGCATAATTTCTGAAAGTTTCCCAAAAGCTATTAAGCTTCCTGAGAAAGTTACCCCTCCGATAATAGTTGCTATTCCTATTGCAATCATTGCAACTAGATTGGAAGTTGTTAAAGCAAATAATTCTGCAGAGGCAACCAGAAGGCTTGATGCTCCACCGAAACCATTCAATAAAGCAACTAATTCGGGCATTGATGTCATTTTTATTCTTATTGCGGCAATTGCTCCAACTGCCCCGCCTCCAATAAGACCTATCAAGATAAATTGAAATGAAACTATTTCTTTGCTTAATAAAGTCACAACCACAGCAAGAAGCATCCCTAAAGAAGATACAAAATTTCCTCTTTGAGCAGTATCGGGTGAGCTCAACATTTTTAAACCAAATATAAATAAGACAGAAGCTAAGATGTAACTTAGGTTAATAAAAGTATTATTCTGAAATGCTTCTAAAATCATTTTTTCTTAAACATTCTAAGCATTCTATTTGTAACTAGATATCCGCCAACAACATTGAGACTTGCCAAGAAAACAGCTATTGTGCCTAAGGCAATAGTAATGCTTGAAGAGTCACCCCCAGAAGATAATATAGCTCCAACAAGGGTTATTCCAGAAATTGCATTAGCACCTGACATCAAAGGAGTGTGAAGAGTAGATGGAACCTTATTAATGAGCTCGAAACCCAAAAATATTGAAAGGACAAGGACAAACAGTAGCAGCATCATTTCCATTAAATTAACTCCTTAGAATTTCTGATATGAAATTACCATCTTTTGTGACTATGCAGCTTTTTAAAATTTCATCTGATTCATCTAATTGGAGTTTTTTTGCATCTTTATCCCAAAACTCTTCAATTAAATTATAGATATTGCTTGCATATACTTGAGTGGAATGTTCTGGAACATACCCTGGAAGATTTTCATGTCCTATTATTTTCACCCCATTTTTTTCCACAGTCTCACCCAAGACAGAACCTTCGACATTTCCACCTGAGGTGACAGCCATATCAACAATGACGCTTCCTGGCTGCATGCTAGAGATCATATCTTCAGATAAAATTCTGGGAGCTGGCTTACCAAAAACTTGTGCCGTAGTTATTACAATATCTGAGTATCCACAAACCTTTTTCATTCCTTCTCTTTGTAACTCTAATTGTTTCTCCGTTAATTCTTTCGCATAGCCTTGATCAGTCTCTTCAGTTTCACCGATATCTATTTTTATAAATCTTGCACCTAGAGACTTCACTTGTTCTTCAACTGCTGGTCTGGTATCAAATGCTTCAACGCGAGCTCCAAGTCTTTTTGCAGTTGCCATAGCTTGAAGTCCCGCAACTCCAACACCAATTACAAAAACTCTTGCGGGAGAAATTGTTCCTGCAGCTGTCATCATCATTGGCATTGCTTTATTCATTTCAGATGAGGCCAACATTACTGCAGAATACCCTGCTAAATTAGCTTGAGATGATAATGCATCCATTTTTTGAGCTCTTGTGATTCTTGGAATTAATTCCATACTGATAGAAATGATCTTTCTTTGTTTTAGCTTCTCTAAAAATTCTTTCTCATTGAACACATCAAGAAAACTTATAGTTAAAGTATTTTCAGAAACTGAATCCAAGTCTGATAAAGGCAAATGATTTACTGAGGAAATAATTTCTGAATTAGATAAACCCTCCGATCTAGATTCGTTTTTGCATCCTATATCTTCTAAATCTTGATCTGCGATATCTATCTTTTGAGTGACTCCTGATTCAAACGAAACTTCTATTCCAAGATCGATCAACCTCTTTGCAGAAGCAAGATCCAGAGCAGATCTCGTTTCTTTTTCAGATTCCTTTGGAAAGAATATTTTCATTTCAAGTTTTAAATAAAAATAAGAATTAATTTTAAACAAAGTATTAAGCTTAATATAAATGAAGCTTTAACTTTTTTTTACAATGTAATTCAATATACTGAACTCAGATTGTCAGAAATATGAATATCGATCAAGCAGAAAAAGATAAGTTTAATAAAATAGCAGAAGAGTGGTGGGATCCTTCTGGAAAATTTGCACCTCTACATAAAATTAATCCTCTACGTTCAAATTATATTAATGACAAAAAAAACGTAAATAATTTAGAGGTTCTTGATGTTGCTTGTGGTGGCGGATTATTAACAGAAGCTTTGTACGATTTTGGAGCGCAAGTCACAGGAGTTGATATATCAGAAGTCGCAATAGAAACAGCGAGACTTCATGCTTCAAAAAGCAACAAAGATATAAGCTATATTCTTGGTGAAGCTGAAAGCTTGCTTGTTGAAAAGAAAGCTTTTGATATCGTTTCTTGTCTTGAAGCAATAGAACATGTTCCCGATCCTGAATTGCTCGTTAAAACTTGCTCAGATTTATGTAAACCGGGCGGCGAAGTGTTTTTTTCAACTATCAATAGAAATCCAAAATCCTTTCTTTTTGCAATTATTGGTGCTGAATACATTCTTAATTTATTACCCAAAGGCACTCATGATTTTAATAAGTTCATAAAACCATCAGAACTTCATGGTTTTATGACAAGGTCGGGTTTGGAAGTTAAAGAAATCATAGGAATGAGCTACAACCCACTTTCAGGCAACTATTGGTTAGGTGATGATGTTACAGTTAACTATTTAGTTCATGCTCATAAACCACAGTGATATAGACCTGTACCTCTTTGATTTGGATGGCACCATTTTGGATACTGCTAAAGAATTTTATGTGTCTCTTAATTTTTTGCTTCAGCAAAAGGAGTTAATTGAAAAAGAATTTTTATCTGTGCGACAAATTGTTTCTGAGGGTGCTGGAGCCTTGATTTCACTTGGATTCTCAATTTCAGATAGTGATGCCAATTTCGAAATTCTAAGGAAAGAGCTTATTGAGGAGTACGAAAAAATATGCACTGACTCCAAAACATTTGAAGGCTTTGAAGAACTCATAAAATTCATCAAAGATAATAAAAAAAAGTGGGGGATAGTTACAAATAAACCTAAATTCCTCACTGATAAAATCTCAAATTTTTATAAATGGGATGAAGTAGCAGATATAGTTATCTCTCCAGAAGATGCTGAGAACAGACGAAAACCCGATCCAAGCGGTATAAATTTAGCCATGAAGAAGTTAAATTGTTCTCCTGAAAATACTCTTTTTTTGGGAGACCATTTTAAAGATTTCGAGGCCTCAAAACGTGCGAAAACCCCATTTATATTTGCAGAATATGGCTATCATAATAATTCCATTAAAGATGAGGATTTAAACAATGTTGTTAAAATTAAATCCCTAAGAGAGATTCTTGATTAAGTTATCGATTTCTTTTTGGCTCAGTTCCTTATAGGAGCCCTGCTTTAACGTAGAGGGTAAAAAAATATTTGCGTATCTTACTCTCTTGAGGCGACTTACTTCGTAGCCCAATACATTCCATAACTTTCTGACTTCTCTATTTTTTCCCTCTTGTATAACAAGAGCAAACCAAGAGTGGGATTTGGTTATCCTGCCTTCAACTAAATCATTGAATTTCATTCTATTTCCATCAATTTGAATACCTTTTTTTAATTTTTCTATATCAGCTGGCTCAACTTCTCCCCTTATACGAGCAATGTATTCTCTATCAAGCATTGATGAGGGATGCATTAGTTGATTGGCAACTTGCCCATTATTTGTAAGCAAAAGAAGGCCTGAGGTGTTTAAGTCCAATCTACCTACTGATATCCATCTGAAGTTTTTTTCAGGTGGCAACAAATCAAATATTTTCTTCTTAGGGCTTTTTTCTGATCTAGTACATTCAAACCCTTCAGGTTTGTTTAAAGCTAATACTCTTAACTTATTATTAACATTTAGAGTAATTTTTTTTCCATCAAGAAAAATTTGATCGTCTCTTGAAATTTTCTCTCCAAGCTTGGCGAGTCTGTCGCCAACAAAGATTCTTTTTTCTTGAATGAACTTTTCTATTTGCCGTCGAGATGCGATGCCTGAATCGGAAAGAACCTTTTGGATTCTTTCTTTCACTGGATTATCTCATTTCCCTCAATGGAATTTTGGTCTGGATCCTCTAAAGGTAATGGCATGGTAGATTCAGTAGAAATATTTATTTCAGGTAAAGAAGGCAAATCCGATAGTTTCTTGAGCCCTAAGTCATCAAGAAACTCTTTTGTAGTCCCTAGCAAACTTGGTTTTCCAGGAACATCTCTAATACCGACAACTTTAATCCATCCCTTTTCAAATAAATTCTTAATTAAATTACTGCTTACTGAAACTCCTCTAACTTCCTCTATCTCGCTTCTTGTTATGGGCTGCTTGTAGGCTATCAAAGTTATCGTCTCCATTAACGCTCTGGAATATCTTTGATTCTTCTCTTGCCAAATTTTAGCAATATAAGGAGCATAAGCTTGATCAACCTGAAGTCTAAATCCACTTGCAACCCTAGATAAAGTAAAAGAATTATTTTGAGAATTTTGCTCAATCAAATCTAAAGCATCTTTAAATTCTGTATGAGATGGTTTTTCTTCTTCGTCGAATAGGTTAGTGATCTCTTTTTCGCTTAAAGGTCTGCCAGACGATAGAAGTATTGCCTCAATAATTTTTGAAAGTGTGATCGTATTCATTTAGTGGACGCCTGTAATTTTTTTTGAAAGATGAATTTTTCCGAAAGGTTCGTTTTGAATCCCCTTTATTAGTGAATCTTTAAGCAACTCCATGATTGCTAACAAGACAACTGCAACGCCCATCTTTCCTTCTGACTTCTTTATCAAATCATTGAAAGCTATTAAGTCACTTTGTTGGAGTAATTCAAGAATTTCAGTCATCCTTTCTCTTGTAGAAAGTTCTTCGAAATCAATAACATGACTTTTATTAAGACTTATTCTTTCTTTAAGCTCATTAAAAATGAGCACTAAGTCTTCTCCGGTAATTTTTGGTTTTTCTTTTGATGCTTCAAATTCAGGTTTTGCTGCACTAGCGAGATAAAAATCTCTGTTTACCATTGGAATATCATTTAAGCTTTCAGATGCTTTTTTATATCTCTCGTATTCTTGAAGTCTTCTAATTAATTCTGATCTCGGGTCGTCTTCTATCTCATCATCTTCAGATAGTGAGGGTAACAAAATCCTAGATTTTATTTCTGCAAGATAAGCAGACATGACTAGGTATTCACCAGCCAAATCAAACTGAAGTTCTTCCATGAGGTTTATGTATGAAATATATTGATCAGTAATTAAAGAAACATCAATGTTGGCAATATCAAGGTTCTGCTTCTTAATAAAATACAAAAGGAGGTCTAACGGGCCTTCAAATGAATCTAAAAATATTCTTAGAGAATTAGGTGGGATGTATAAATCTTCGGGAAGGTCAGATATATTCTCGCCTTGCAATTTTAGAGGCAATTCTTGTTGTTCAGCTTTATTGATGTCTTTTATTGTATCCACAGCTGTTTTGAGCGAATTATAGCTCAATTGCCTTCAAAAGCACAAAATGTAGTGATTTTTTCTTACTATAACTCTATATATTGGGTTTCCATAAATTGGTAATAGGATATCTTCTACCCTTGTCAAAATTTCTATCAGATATTTTCACTCCCAATGGAGCCTGCCTTCTTTTGTACTCATTGAAATCAATAAGTCCGATTATTTTTTCTACAGTCTTCTCATCAAAACCTTCTTGAATTATCTCTTTTACAGAAAAATCCTTTTCTACGTAGAGCTCTATTATTGGATCCAATATTTCATAATCTGGCAGGGAATCAGAATCTTTTTGATCTGGAGCTAGTTCAGCGCTTGGGGGTCTTGTAATGATTCTTTCTGGAATCACTTCATTTAATCCATTTCTATATTTTGATAGTTCATAAACCAATGTCTTTGACACATCTTTTAAAACTGCAAATCCTCCCGCAGTATCGCCGTATAACGTCGAGTAGCCAACTGCAGTTTCACTTTTATTCCCCGTTGTGAGAACTAATAAACCGTCTTTATTTGAAATTGCCATCAGAGTCACTCCTCTGATTCTTGACTGCAAATTTTCTTCGGTTTTATCAATTTTTTTATTGTTAAAAATTTCAGAAAGCTTGCTCATGTGAGCGTCATAAACCTTCTCTATTGGAATTTCTTGATGATTGATTTCTAAATTCTTTGCCAAAAGCGCAGCATCATTGATGCTAATGTCTGCAGTATATTTAAAAGGCATCATTATCGTTCTAACTTTTTCTGAACCAAGAGCATCTGTTGCAATCGTTGCTGTCAAAGCAGAGTCAATACCGCCGGATGAACCAATTAGCACTCCTTTGAAGTTATTTTTTTCTACGTAGTCTTTTGTAGCTAGAACTAATGAATCATAAAGATCTTTCAATCTGTTTGATGTTTTTTCTTTGATTGAACTATTATTTAAATCTTCATGATTAAATTGAATAGAATCAGTCGCAAAGCTTTTAAGTTCAATAGTCACATCACCTTGTTTATTGATTACTGAGGAAGTGCCATCAAAAACCAGTTCATCTTGTCCTCCTGTTTGATTTACGTAAATCAAAGGAATGTTTAACTTTTCAGAGATCTTGGCAAAAACATTGCCTCTCTCTTCTTTCTTGCTGGTGGTGAATGGCGAAGCACTCAGATTTATGAGAAGGTCAAGATTATTTTCTTTTTGCAAATCTATAAATCCTTCATCCCAAATATCTTCGCAAATTGAAAGTCCTACTTTGAGATCATTTAATTGAAAGAAGTTCTTGGAGCTGCCATTAGAAAAATATCTCTTTTCATCAAATTCGATATAGTTTGGAAGAACATGTTTATCATAGATTTGAATGATTCCAGACTTATCGATTAAAGCAGCAGAATTGTATCTTTTGCCATCTTTCTTTGTTGGCAGTCCAATTAAAACTTTTGATTTTTTTATTGATGATGACAAATTTTCAACATTTTTTTGTGCAGAAATAAGAAAATCGTCTCTCAATAATAAATCTTCAGGAGGATAACCTGTAATAAAGAGCTCACTAAATACAATGAGATCTGAACCAGATGATTCAAATTTCAAAATGTAATCTTTTGCTATAGAAGTATTACCTTCTATATCGCCAACAACGGGATTTTCCTGTACTAGAGAAATTTTCACTGTATATTTAGATTAAAACCTTTAAATTGAAGAGATTATATATAAAATGCTTTCACTTAAAGAATTATGCAATATTTAACAGACAATACTAGGATTAAAGGGCTTTTGGAGGTCACACCTCCAATCAAGCTAATTGACAAGTTACCCCTGTCTTCAAAAGCATCGAAGCTGGTTTACGAATCAAGAAATGAATTATCCTCAATTCTTAAGCAAGAAGATGACCGTTTATTAGTTGTAGTAGGTCCTTGTTCCATTCATGACCCAAAGGCTGCCATAGAATATGCAAAAAAATTAAAGCCGCTTGCTGATGATTTATCGAAAGAACTCAAAATAGTGATGAGGGTTTATTTTGAAAAACCTAGAACCACAATTGGATGGAAAGGTTTGATAAACGATCCAGATATTGATAACAGCTTCAACATAAATAAGGGGCTAAAAACTGCCAGAAAACTTCTTTTGGAAATAAATGAATTAGGATTGCCTGCAGGTACAGAATACCTCGATATTATCACTCCGCAATATATCTCAGATTTAATATCTTGGGGAGCTATTGGAGCTAGAACCACTGAGAGTCAGATTCATAGAGAATTAGCTTCTGGGTTATCTTGTCCTGTTGGATTTAAAAACAGCACTAATGGGTCAGTAAAAGTTGCCGTTGATGCACTAAAGGCTGCTAGTCATTCACACATCTTCTTATCCATTACCAAAGAGGGTAAGTCAGCTATCTTCAACTCAGCGGGAAATCAAGATTGTCATGTGATCCTTAGAGGAGGAAGCGAGCCTAATTACAAAGACAAAGACATAAAAGAAACATCAAAAATACTTAAAGAAAATGGATTAATAGATTCTGTCATGGTTGATATGAGTCATGGGAATAGCAGCAAACAGTTCAAAAAACAGTTGATTGTAAATCAAGACCTTTGTAACCAGATATCATCTGGATCTAAAAATATCATTGGAGTCATGATTGAAAGCAATTTAATTGAGGGAAACCAAAGCTCCGATAATAAAAATAAACTCGAATACGGACAAAGTATCACCGACGCTTGCGTTGGCTGGGAAGATACAGAAATTATGCTGAATTTGCTTTCAAGTGCTGTCAAAAATAGAAGACAGAATATGAAGGTTTCAGCATAAATGTCAGGGAAAAAATACTCTTTCTCAAAAGAAATTGCAGAATCTCTTGGAATTACTGAAGCAATCATCCTAGACTTTTTCCAAAACAATCGAGAAAACTTTTCCTTGAGTATTCTGAAGGATGAATTTAGGTTCTTGGATGTTTCGCAAATAGAAAATTCTTATCAAAAACTTAATAATTTAGGCCTTTTCAACAATATTTCTGCCAAGGACAATGCTTCCAATTCAGATGAGTCCATGAGTTTTTATCCTAGTGAAGATTTAGTTAAACAAGCATGCAATTTAGGAATCGAACAGGATTTCTTAGGAGATCAGCTTCCAAGTTTTAATTTATTTTGGAAAGGAAAAGATTTAAAGCCGCATTTAAAGGAGGCAAAATTTCTTCAATACGCTTTGAAAAATTGGAGAGAAAAGGAAAAAATTGAATATCAAGAATCTAAGAAAGTTCTCATAGATAAGAACTGGCAGCCCTCAGAGGATGCCAGGTCAATTCTTAAAGGTTTAGAAATAAATGATTCTTTCATTGAAAGCCTGCTGCCGGAGTTTATTTTATTTTGGAAAGAAAAAAGGATTAAATCCAACTCTTGGAATTCCACTTTTTTAAATCATGCAAAAAAACAGTGGGCTAGAAAAAACTTTAAGCTTGATAGTGATAAAGAAGATCAACCTATGTCAAAAGATTGGCTACCCAGTGAGGATTGCATAAAGGTTTTGGAGGTAATAAATATTCCAGTTGATTTCATTGAATCAAAAATACCTGAATTTAGACTTTATTGGATTGATGCTGGAGAAATTTCGCCAAACTGGAACAATAAATTTATAAACTTTATAAAGAATTCTTGGGAAAAAGATTCAAAAAAAAGTTCTAATATATTGGAAAGGCTTGCTAATACCAAATGGGCGAAAAAATAATAATTCCAAATAATCACATAGAGTTGGTTAATCTAATTTTTGCTCAATTGGAAATTACTTATCACAATCAATTTCATAAAGCTTTTAAGGATGAAGTTAGTTTAAATTTAGCAAAACAATTGTGGCTCAAAAAATTAGAAATCTTCTCTTTGGATTTGATATTCGAAGCAATTGATGAATTGACTTCAAAATCAAAATATCTTCCATCGCTGAGTCAAACATTAGAAGAAATTAAAAGTCATTACTTAAAAAAAGAGGGAATTCAGTCTATTGAATCGGCTTTTGCAGAGGCCTGTTTAGGGTCAGATGAGCCTAAAAATTTCAAATGGTCACATCCTTTGATATATGAAACGGCTAAAAACTTTGGTTGGGCTGATCTCAGGCGCTCCGAAGAAAGAGAAGGTTTTGAAAAGTTTCAGTCTCTAATGTCCGATTCAATAAAGGACTACCTATGCGATGCCAGCAACTTTTATCTTCCAGAATTAAATGCAATAAAAGAAAGCAAAACTAATCTATCTCAAGAAGAACAAATTCACCTTCTTGAAAAATTAAAAGAAAAACATTCTGGTTAATTATTGACATGCTTACTGTCATAAGATAAAAAAGCATGTAATACATAGCTAAGTTGATATAATCCCTTTCGTCTCCATATTAAATACATGAAATTTTTAAGCTCAATCTTAAAATCGATACTTTCGATTTCAAACTTACAATCTGCAGGAATCTTTTTATTTTTTGCATCCATCTGGATGATTTCAGGTTTTTTTGTGGAAAAAGAAATTCCTACCAAGCAAGTTGCCATTGAAGAAACCACTGTCAGAGTGATGAAACAATCTGCTCAGCCTTTTGCCAGAAATATTATTTTGAAAGGTTCTGCGGAGGCAGATAAAAATGTTCAATTAAGGGCTGAAACCTCAGGTCAAGTCATTGGCCTTCCAGTTGCCCAAGGACAATTTGTCAAAAAAGGAAGTCCAATATGCCAAATTTTTGTCGGGGATAAAGACGAAGTAGCTAAGGAAGCTTCTTTGAATTACGAAACTGCAAAAAAATTATTTGATGAGGGGCTTTATTCGAATAGCCAGCTGCAAGCTGCAAAAGCCAGATATGAAAGGGCTTTTCAAGATCTAGACTTTGCATCTGTAAAAGCACCTTTTGACGGAATAGTGGACAGGATTGATCTGGATGTAGGAGACTTTCTGCCAAGACAAGGTATTTGCGCGACTGTATTAGATCTTAATCCAATTCTTATTTCGGCAGAGATATCTGAAAACGATATGTCAGAAATTTCTCTCGATTCTAAAGCGAAGGTTGAATTAAATAATGGAAAAGTTTTTGAAGGAGATGTTAAATTCATTTCTTCATCAGCCAACCCAGTCACTAGAACGTTTAGAGTAGAAATATCAGTTCCCAACCCAGAGTCTGAAATAAAAGATGGGATGACTTCTGAAGTAACTCTTAAGGGAACAGAAAGATTAGCTCATTTGGTACCAGTTTCAGTTTTGCGTTTAGATGCTAATGGCGATTTAGGTATTAGAACCATTGATGAGGATGGCTTAGTTGCCTTCAAATCAATTGAACTAATTGAAGACACCAGCTTTGGAGCATGGATAACTGGTCTTGATACTATTTCAACAATCATTACAGTCGGGCAAGATTACGTATCCCAAGGAGAAAAAGTAGGTATAGCTTTAGATAGCAGATTTACGGATTCTAATGAAAGGATTAATTGATTTTTTTGTAGATCGATACAGAACTACCTTAACAATGATGTTCCTCGTTTTAACGTGGGGCATTTTTTCTTATGGCCAAATTCCTAATGCCTCCGAACCAGATATAGATGTTCCCTTTGTGATGGTCAGCACCTTTTACGAAGGTGTTTCACCAGAAGATGCAGAAAGACTCATATCGAGACCACTAGAGAAAAGACTTTTAACAGTAGATGATGTTAAAGGAGTTCAATCTTATAGTAGATTGGATTTCTCCACTGTGATCGTTGAGTTCCCCAATGATTTTGACCCAGACATCGCAAAAACAAATGTCCGAGATGCTGTAGATGAAGTAGCTTTTAAATTACCTACTGATGCTGAAGAGCCAATGGTCAGTAACTTTAATTTTTCAAGATTCCCAATAATGCGAGTAAATCTTGTATCCAACGAATTATCAAAAAGAGAACTTAATTATATTGCTAAAGATTTAAGATCAGATGTTGAAAGTATCCCGCTCGTACTTGAAGCAAATTTGGCTGGGGTTCCGGAAGACCTTCTAGTAGTAGAAGTTGATAGAACTAGATTAGAGAGTTTCGGTATAACAGCGCAAGATTTTTATAATGCAATCTCTCAAAACAATAGGGTAATTCCTGCTGGTTTAATAACAACAGGCACCGGCACATTTGCAGTTAAAGTTCCTTCGATTTTTGAAGATGTCAGTGATGTAAGAAAAATTCCACTTATTAAAAGAGGAAACGCTGTAATAAGAATAGAAGATGTAGCTGAGATCCGAAGGTCATATAAAGATCAAGAAACTTATGCAAAGGTCAATGGCAAGAATACCGTTGCCATAGAAGTTGTGAAAAGAACGGATGCCAATGAACTTGATGCAGTCGAAGCCATTAATAAACTTTTGGATCAGAAAAAAGAGCTTTATCCTCCTTCTCTTGAAATAGTCATTACAGAAGATAGAACTGCCTGGAATACGGTTATGTTGGAAGAACTCATGGGTAACGTAATTACTGCCTTAGTGTTAGTAATGGCAGTTGCCTTGGCTACTATGGGTGTTAGATCTTCATTAATGGTCGGCGCTGCAATACCACTGTGTTTCTTCTTTGGAATGATAATTCTAAATGCATATGGAACATCATTTAACTTTTTAGTCTGTTTTGGAATACTGATTTCATTGGGAATGCTGATTGATGGAGCTGTGGTTGTAATTGAATTTGCCGATAGAAAGATGGCAGAGGGATTGGATAAAACAACAGCTTATAAACTTGCTGCAAGAAGGATGTTTTGGCCAGTAATAGCATCCAATCTGACGACCTTAGCTGCCTTTTTTCCGCTCCTTTTTTGGGACTCTCTTTCTGGAAGCTTCCTGAGAACTCTTATTGTCACAGTATTTGCAGTTTTGGGTGGTTCGCTAATCTATGCTCTTCTATTTACTCCGGCCATAGGATCTTTGTTTGGCAGCATTGGTAATAGAAGCCAAGAGTCAATTCAAAACACCTCAAAGTTAGAAAACGGAGATCCCACAGAGCTTCCTGGAATAACCGGTGCTTATGCTAGATCATTGAACTTTATTCTTTCTAGGCCTATTCAAGTTTTATTTTTTGTTATCCTGCTTGTTTATACAATCTTCCTTCTGCAGGCAAGACATGGTGCCGGCTCAACTTTTTTTGCTGAGGGTGAACCCACCTTCGTCAGTGTTAATGTTGAAGCCAGAGGAAATTTAAATGCTAATGAAAAATTAGAACTCATTGAGCAGATTGAAGATGAACTTGTTCAAATTCCAGAAATTATAAAGTTATCAACCTTTACAGGTGGAAACTCTGCAGGAGATCCCAGAAGTAGAGGCTCGTCTGACGGTATCGGTGGATTTATGGTCGAGCTTGCATTTCTTGAAGAAGATGAAATTATTGGAGGTCTTAATGGCTATCAAGTTCTTGATCAGATCAGAGAGATAAGCAAAGAATTTCCGGGCCTTAAGTTTAATGTAAGAAGAGAAGAAGGAGGACCACCTATAGATGCTCCAATTGAAATTGATATATCAGGACAAAATTCCAGAGTTGTTTACGAAGCTACTATAGCTCTTGAAGAGTTCATGAAGTCTTCAATTGATGGAGTAGATAACGTTAAAACAACAATTCCAGTAAGAAAAATTGAATGGGCAATAGATATTGATAAAGAAAAAGCTTCGTTGTTTGGGGTCTCAACTTCTGAAATTGGAGCGGCTGTTCAATTTGTCACAAATGGCCTCAGGCTAGGTGAATACAGACCGGAAGACGTTGAAGATGAAGTCGAAATAAGAGTTAGATATCCTGAGTCTGAAAGAAGACTAGATCAACTTGGAGAATTAAATATTCCTACTCGAGAAGGATTGATGCCTCTTAGTAGTTTTGTTGAAGTGGTTCCAAAACTCGATGTTCCTTCAATAAGAAGAGTTGATGGGGAAAGAGCTTATACAGTAACAGCAGATTACTTGGAAAATGCAGTTCCTTCGAACGTGATTTCTCAGATTAATACTTGGATAGATGAAAATATCGAATTTAACCAAATTAGTTTTAATTTTGGTGGAGAGCAAGAGGAAACCGAAGAAGCTGCTGCTTTTTTTGCTACGGCTGGAATGATCTCAATTTTCCTTATGGCTATGCTTCTTGTTACTCAATTAAATAGTTTTTATCAGGCTTTTGTCATTGTATTTGCCATAGTTCTATCAACTGCAGGCGTACAATTAGGCTTGTTAGTCACTCAGTCACTTACCAGTGTTTTATTTACTGGATTATCAGTTGTGGCGTTAGCTGGAATCGTTGTCAATAACAATATCGTCCTTGTTGACACTTATAATGTTTTAAAGAGAAACTCCATAAATTTAAAAGAGAAAGATATCCTTATAAGAACCTGCTCGCAGAGATTAAGGCCTGTCTTTTTGACCTCCTTCACTACTGTAGTTGGTTTATTGCCTCTCGCTAGCAGTATTGGTGTAGATTTTATTACAAGAGAGATTGGTGTTGGCGGAAGAGTAGCTATTTACTGGCAACCCCTTGCCTTTGGTTTAGTTTGGGGCTTATCTTTTGCTACTATACTAACTCTCTTTGTGACCCCAGCATGGCTAATTTTGCCTTCGAGACTGAGGGAAATCTTTTCAAAATTTGAAATATTCAGTAAAAAAGTAAATGTCCAGCAACAATAAAAAAAAATCACTCAATTTTGAATCTACTCTCAGTGAAATAGAGAAAATTATCGATAGCTTAGAAGAAGGAAACTTATCTTTAGAAGATTCAATAGAAGCTTATGAAAAAGGCATTTCTTTAACTAAAGCTTGTCAAAAGATGCTCTCGGATGCAGAACTGAAAATTAAAAAATTATCCTCTAAAGAAGGAGAAGACGTTTCTTTTGAGGATATATCAAATGATTGATGATTTATCTTTTCTAGAAAGAAATCAAAAAAGAATTGAAAAAGCTCTTAACAAAGCTTTGCCTGCAAGAGATTTTTCAAACATTACAGAAGCAATTCATTATTCTGTTCTGGATGGTGGAAAAAGAATAAGGCCTCAACTGATATATCTTGTAGCTGATTCCCTTAATTTGAATCTAAAAGATGAAACCATTGATGCTATGGCAGCATCTGGGGAACTTATTCACTGTTACTCTTTGATCCATGATGATCTGCCTGCTATGGATAACGATGATTTGAGAAGAGGTAAACCTTCTTGCCATATAAAATTTGGTGAGGCCTCAGCTATTCTTGCAGGTGATGCTATCCAACCTTTAGCATTGGAAATAATTACTGACATTAATGATCCTAATTTATCTGCTGAAACCAAAATTAAAATTATTAGTATTTTTTCGAAGGCTTGTGGACCCTTTGGAATGGTAGAAGGTCAAAATAGAGATATTAAATCTGAAAATATTGATATCTCTCTTAAAGAACTGGATATGATTCATGTTCTAAAGACAGGCAAATTAATTTCTGCCTGCGTTCATGCCACTTGTCTTTTAAAGGAAGATTTACCTGAGCATGATATGAAATCATTCATTAGATTTGCAGAGTGCATTGGTCTAGCTTTTCAAATAAAGGATGATATTTTAGATTGCACGTCATCAACTGAAGACTTGGGCAAACCAGCGCATTCTGACGAAAATTTAAAGAAAAATACTTACCCGAAATTAATTGGAATTGAAAAATCCCTTTCAAGAGCCCAATCCTTATGCAATGAAGCAATTCAGTGTTTAAAATCTCTCCCTTACAATACTGAAAAGCTAATTAAATTATCAAAATTCATAGTTGAGAGAACAAATTAAAATAGAGTGAAAGTATTTGATTCCATTCCAGATAAATGTCCTGAAACTCCTTTACTAAATAGAGTAAATTCACCTTCAGACTTAAAACAGCTAAAGGAAAATCAATTGGAAGAGTTCTGTAACGAACTAAGAGAATTTCTTTTATACACAGTTGGACAGACGGGTGGACATTTCGGAGCTGGTTTGGGTGTTGTAGAGCTTACAGTTGCTCTTCATTATGTCTTCGATTCTCCTAAAGATAAGATAGTTTGGGATGTTGGTCATCAGACCTATCCTCATAAAATTATTACCGGAAGAAAAAGCTTAATGTCTTCTATGAGACAAAAAGATGGTTTGCATCCCTTCCCCTCAAGAGAAGAAAGCATCTTTGACACTTTCGGCGTGGGTCATTCAAGCACTTCTATCAGCGCAGCTCTGGGTATGACAGTAGGTTCGAATGAAAAAGCTATAGCAGTTATAGGCGATGGGGCCCTAACAGCTGGGATGGCGTTTGAAGCTTTGAGCCATTCTGGGAATCTAAATAAAGACTTATTGGTAATTCTCAATGATAACAATATGTCAATTTCGAAAAACATTGGTGGGTTATCTAATTACCTAGCAAGAATTTGGTCGAGTCGATGGTACACGCAGATAAGAGAAGGAGGAAAAATGGCGCTAAGATTGATTCCTTCTGCAAGAAAATTTGCAAGTAAAGCTGAAGAGCACATCAAAGGCATGGTTGCACCAGGAACTTTATTCGAAGAACTTGGCTTTAATTATGTCGGCCCTATGGATGGGCACAACGTCAAGGAAATAATTAGAACTTTAAGAAATTTAAACGATACCTCAGGGCCTAAACTTCTTCATCTAATTACTAAAAAAGGAAAAGGATTTAAACCTGCAGAGGTTGATCCAATTGGATTCCATGCGATCACAAAAATGGAAAATCCAAACGCATCAAAGAATAAAAACGTAGGTATGAAATATTCAGATGTTTTTGGTTCTTGGCTAACTTCCAAAGCAAATGTTGATCCTTCCCTTATTGCAATCACTCCTGCTATGAAAGAAGGTTCGGGGATGGTTGAATTTGCGGATAAATTCCCATCACGTTTCTACGATGTAGCAATCGCCGAACAACATGCTATGACTTTTGCTGCCGGACTTGCCTGCGAAGGGAAAAAGCCTGTTCTAGCTATATACTCTACCTTCTTACAAAGAGCATATGATCAATTAATTCATGACGTAGCAATTCAAAACCTTGATCTCTTGATTGCCATAGATAGAGCTGGATTAGTTGGAGAAGATGGGGCAACGCATTCTGGCATATTTGATTTATCTTTCATGAGGTGTATTCCAAACTTGATCATTATGACGCCCTCCTCTGAAGAAGAATGTTGGAGGTTATTGGAAACTGGTTATAAATTTGAAGGACCAGCTGCAGTTAGATATCCCAAAGGCTTTGGATTAGGAACAGATCTACCAACTGAATTTGAAGAAATTGAGATTGGAAAATCTAAAGAAATTAAATTTTCTGAGACAAATAAAATTTCTATTTTAAGTTTCGGTTCTATGTTGTCTCTCTCAGATGAAATAAGTAAAGATTTAAACGCAAATTTGATTGATATGAGATTCGTCAAACCATTAGATACTTCTTGCATAATCAAATGTGCAAATCATTCTGAGCTGATTGTGACTCTCGAAGATAATGTTGTGGCTGGGGGCGCCGGTTCAGCAATCAATGAATTTATCGCGGAAGAAAATATTAAAGTTAAAACAATTAATTTCGGAATTTCTGATCATTTCCCATCAATCGGAGGGATATCTGAACAGCGAAAAGACTATCAATTAGACAGGGATAAAATAGTAAGGAAAATTAAAGAGAGATTAAGTAAGTAATAAATAAAAACAAAAAAACACAAGAAAACTCAAAAATCCTGCAATTAGATCATCTAAAAAAACTCCAAATCCATTTTTTAAATTTTGGTCTACGTAAGAAATAGGCCAGGGCTTGGCTATGTCAAAAGCTCTAAAAAGTGCAAAACCTACAAGATAAAAAAAGATTCCATCTGAAATCATACTCACCATGAATAAGGTGAGCAGCATTCCGCCCATTTCATCAGAAACTATTCTTGAGTCATCCTTTATATCTGCGTCTCTAGAAGCAACTATGCATGAAATCAAAAATATTATTAGTAAAGAAGTGATGAAAAAAAATAGATGTAAGAGATCATCGATAAAAGCCTCTGCAACAATAAATAAAATTAAGGCGAGACTGGACCCCCAAGTTCCTGGAGCAATTCTAATTAGTCCTGAACCAAAACCTATAGCAATTAAGTGGAAAATGTTCTTTGTATTAGGAAAATTATTTTTTTCCATGGTTCCAACCCTTCTTTCTTGGAAATAGTACTTCGTCATTATTGAGAAGATATTTAATTCGACTATTTTTTTTAGTTTGTCCAAGCAAGGAAATGTTAATTCCGGAGTTATCAGAAAGTTTCATGATTTTCTTATGATATTTTTTATCAGCAGTGAAAATTAATTCGAGGTCATCACCAAATGTAAAATCATCGAGAGATGAATTATCAATTCTAGGAATCTTATCTAGATTGATTACTGCTCCTTGATTGCTGGGAATTAGAATTTTCTCCAAATCTGCAATAAATCCATCTGAAACATCAATGCATGATGTAGCAAACTGTGAAATGGAATTGGAAATTTCTAATCTCAACTTAGGAAAAATAAATCTTTTGACATTTTTCTTTCTGAAAATATTTTTATTACAATTTTCTTTAATTTCCTCTAAACCTTTTCTGGCAAGTCCCAATTCTCCAGTTAGATAAATATTTTGATTATGTTTGGCGCCAGATCTCGAAAGATGACTGTTTTTCTTTGTTTCTCCAGATACCGAGACAGTCACAGACTTCTGACTTGTTTTTATTAAATCGCCACCAATTAAAGGAACCCTTAATAAGTTTGATACTTTATTTAAGCCCCTTGAGAAGTCATCTATGAATTTCTCATCAAGATCACAGGCTAGAGCAACACTAAACCAAAGAGGTCTAGCTCCCATAGCCGATATGTCGCTAAAAGAACGAAGCACTGATCTTGTTGCTATAAATTCGGGAGGTAAAGATTTAGGAAAATGAATTCCTTCATAATTTTGATCAACCGAGTAACAAAGATTATTTGTGCTCTTGAAAACAGCTGAATCATCACCGGGGCCTAAAATAAAATTTTTTTTAGATAAAAATTTTGATCCAATATTTTTAAAATATTTTTCAATTAAAAAAAATTCGTCTATCTGTGACATTTACAGATAGACGAATTTAACTTTTTTATTAAGAATTGTAGGCTTCAAATAGACCAGTAGCACCCATTCCGCCACCAACACACATAGTGACAATACCGTATTTGCCACCTCGTCTGTTTAACTCTCTAGCGACATGTCCTACCTGTCTAGAACCAGTCATTCCAAAGGGATGACCAATAGAGATAGAACCACCATTTACGTTGAGTTTTTCAGTAGGTAATCCAAGTGTATCTCTTATATATACAACTTGAGAGGCAAAAGCTTCATTAAGTTCCCATAAGTCAATATCTTCGATAGATAGATTGGCTGATTTCAACAGCTTAGGTATTGAATAAACTGGGCCAATTCCCATTTCATCTGGTTGACAACCTACAACGGTAAACCCTCTGAAATAAAGTTTAGGTTCCAATCCAAGTTCCTTAGCTTTATCTTCGCTCATCACTAAAGTAACAGACGCGCCATCAGATAACTGAGATGAATTACCAGCTGTAACAGAGCCGTTTTCAGGATCAAAAACGGGCTTTAAAGATGAAAGACCTTCAATAGTAGTTTCTGGTCTATTGCAATCGTCTCTGTCTACAGTAACTTCTACATCTTTCTCTTCACCAGTTTCCTTGTTGACAAGTTTCATCACTGTATCCATTGGAATAATTTCATCATCATAAAAACCGGCTTCCTGAGCTGCAGCAGTTCTTTGCTGGCTGGATAAAGCATACTCATCTTGAGCTTCCCTAGTGACATTGTATCTTTTTGCTACGCACTCAGCTGTCTGACCCATGGCATGATAAATCCCTGGAACGTCCTCAGCTAACTGCTCGTTTACATACATATGCATGTTAGTTTGGCCTTGAGTAGTACTAATGGATTCTACTCCTCCTGCCATGATGCAGTCTGAAAAACCACTTGCAACCTGGTTAGCAGCCATTGCAACAGTTTGTAAACCTGATGAACAGTATCTGTTAACTGTTGTTCCACCAACTTCAATTGGAAGATTTGATAATACTGCGACATTTCTTGCTATGTTATGACCTTGGGCACCTTCAGGCGCTCCACATCCTAAAATCATATCTTCTACCATTTCAGGTTTCAGTGATGGATTTCTTTCTAAAAGCGCATTCACTAAGTGGGCCGTCATATTGTCAGCTCTTGTTTGGTTGAACCCCCCTCTGAAGGACTTTGCTAAACCAGTCCTTACACTATCAACGATTACTACGTTTCTCATAAATTCTCCTTAAATTAATTGAACCGTAAAATAAAACAAATATAAATTTTACTTATTTTTATTTGACGAAAGCATATACTAATCTAGTTTTTAAAAAAGTATAAGTAATTCTTCCCGCAAATTTATGAACAGAAAACAAAGGGCTGTTTTTATTGCTAACAGGTTGCAAGAAATGTATCCCAATCCAAAAGTACCTTTAAATCATAAAAATTCATTTACTCTTCTGATAGCCGTCTTATTAAGCGCTCAATGCACTGATGAAAGGGTAAATATCGTAACTAAAGAACTTTTTAATGTTGCTTCTTCCCCCGATGAGATGCTCTCTCTTGGTCATGACAAGATATACAGCTACATAAAAAGTTGCGGGCTTGCACCTAAAAAAACTAAGGCGATAGTTGAAACCTCAGAAATATTAATAGATCAACACAACTCTAAAGTTCCAAAAGATATAAAGGCATTAGAAGATCTACCAGGGGTTGGGCACAAGACTGCATCTGTGGTCTTAAATCAAGCTTTTGGAATAGAAACATTTCCAGTAGATACTCACATTCATAGATTGGCGCAAAGGTGGGGTCTAACAAATGGAAAATCCGTAGTCCAAACTGAAAAAGATTTGAAAAATCTCTTTGATAAATCACTTTGGGGAAAATTGCATATACAAATTATTTTGTATGGAAGACAATTCTGCACTGCCAGAGGGTGCGATGGAACCATATGTTTCATGTGTACCGAATTATTTCCAAAAAGAAAGAAGAAGGTTATAACCAATAAAGCTTAGAAAATATGCTGTAGAAGTTATAATTCCCTCATGTATACAGAAAATTTGTCTATTCAATCTTTTGATGAAGAACTTTGGAGTTCTTTGGAAAATGAAAAAAAACGTCAAGAAGAACACATAGAACTTATAGCCTCTGAAAATTATACTTCGCCAAGAGTCTTAGAAGCCCAAGGTTCAGTTCTTACGAATAAATATGCTGAAGGATATCCTGGGAAAAGATACTACGGAGGATGTGAATTTGTTGATGTAGCAGAACAGCTTGCTATTGATAGAGCAAAAGAATTATTTGGAGCTGATTATGCCAATGTACAACCTCATTCAGGGGCAAGTGCTAATGCAGCAGTTTTCTTAGCTTTATGTGACGCAGGAGATAAAGTGCTAGGAATGAGTCTTGATCAAGGAGGTCATTTAACGCATGGAGCTAAAGTAAATTTTTCTGGAAAAATTTATGAGTCATTCAGCTATGGTTTGGATGAAAGTGGAGACATCAATTACGATGAGGTGCAAGCTTTAGCTGAGGAACATAAACCCAAAGTTATTATCTCTGGGTTTAGTGCATTTTCTGGAATTATTAAATGGGATAGGTTCAGGGAAATAGCTGATTCGGTTGGAGCTTATTTACTGGCAGATATGTCACATGTATCTGGATTAGTGGCTGCAGGTATTTATCCCTCGCCAGTACCTTATGCAGATGTTGTTACAACCACAACTCATAAGACGCTTGTAGGCCCTAGAGGTGGACTTATCCTTGCGAAAGAAAATGAGGATATTCACAAAAAATTAAATTCAGCGCTCTTTCCCGGTTCACAAGGAGGGCCTTTAATGCATGTCATCGCGGCAAAGGCAGTATGTTTCAAAGAAGCAATGGAGCCTGAATTCAAAGAGTATCAAAATCAAGTTCTTAAAAATGCGCAACACTTAAGCAAGAAAATAATAGATAAAGGGATAGATATTGTCTCAAATGGAACAAACAATCATATGTTTCTTGTCAATCTTGTTAGTAAAGATCTTACAGGAAAAGAAGTTGACAATGCGTTAGGTAGAGCGAACATAACTGTTAATAAGAATGCAGTACCAAATGATCCAAAATCTCCTTTTGTTACCTCGGGAATAAGAATAGGAACTCCAGCTGTTACAAGAAGAGGCTTTAAAGAAGATGAAATGGATATTCTTTCAGATTGGATTTCTAATATAATTTTAGATGTGAAAAACGATAATTTAATAGAAAGCACAAAATCAGAGGTTAAGGATCTTTGTGCTGCCTTTCCCGTTTATGAATCATCTAAAATTAATCCATGAAGTGCCCTTTTTGCTCATACGAAGAAAGCAAAGTGATTGATTCAAGGCTGGTTGCAGACAGCAGTCAAATCAGAAGACGAAGGGAATGTAATAAGTGTAATGAAAGGTGGACTACTTTTGAGCTAGCAGAACTCCTTATGCCCAAAATCGTTAAACAAGATAAGTCGAGAGTCCCTTTTGATGAAATTAAACTTAAAGAGGGTATTTCGCGTTCCTTAGAAAAAAGACCAGTAAGTGAAGAAGACTTTGAAACGCTAATTGAGCAAATTAAAAGGGATATTAGAGGATTCGGTGAAAGAGAAGTTTCATCAAGAGTTATTGGCGAAACTGTTATGAAGCATTTAAGAAAAATTGATGAAGTAGCCTTTGTCAGATTTGCCTCTGTATACAGAAGCTTCCAAGATCCGCTTGAGTTTAGTGAGGAAGTAAAAAAACTTTCTAACGATTAATGAATAAATCAGCTTTGATGGAAAGAGCTGTCCATTTGGCCTTAAAAGGAAGTTTTACAACGAGAGAAAATCCTAACGTGGGATGTCTTATTTATAAAAACGGCATGATACTCTCAGAAGGATGGCATGTTGTCCCAGGCTCAAACCATGCCGAAGTAAATGCAATTCTCAACGCAGAGTCAAAATTTAAGGATTCGACAAAAGATGTCCTTAATGGTAGTTCTTTATTTGTAACTCTTGAACCATGTTCTACAGAAAAAAGAACACCGCCTTGCACAGATTTAATTCAAAGATATTCTTTTAAAGAAATTATCTATATGCAAAGCGATCCATCCCAAAAGGGATCAGATATTTTAAAAGAAAAAGGTTTTGGAATTGAAAAGTTAAGTCTAAATAACTCAGTTCTAAATAACGGTTTTTTTAAACATTTAGCGGAAGGAAAGCCCTATGTTAGAGCTAAAATAGCTTGCTCTATGGACGGGAAAATTGCTTTTAAAAAAAATAATGAACAATGGATAACAACTCAAGCATCAAGGAAAGATGGTTATTTTTATAGAGCCATATCAGGTGCAATTATTACTGGATCAGGAACTTTAGAGACAGACAACCCTCTTCTAAATGTAAGGCTTGAAGAGGCAGTTAATGATCAAGACTTTAAGCAGCCTCTCAAAGCTTTGTTAACAACAAAATCATACATTGATAGCAATAAAAAGTTCTTTCAAGATAATTCCGGAAAAATTATTTTTACTAATAATGAAAATTTAGAAATGCAAATCTGCGAAACTTTAAATACAGAGATAGTTAAGGTTGAATCTGATGCTAATCAAATATCTATTCCTTCGGTGCTCAACTACCTTGGCTCTATAAATATTAAAGATGTTCTTCTAGAAGCGGGTCCCAGATTGATCTCAAGTTTTATTGATTTAAACCTTATTGATGAATATATTTTTTATATTGCGCCTAAAGTTTTAGGGAATAAAGCAAATAGTTTTTATACAAATAAAAATTTAGAAGGTATATTAAATTCTCCTGATTTAGAAATCGTTGAAGAAAAATCCATTGGAAGAGACCTTAAATTAGTGCTTAGAAAGAAAAATGCCTATTAATACTACAAATGAATTACTGTCTGACCTTAAAAAAGGAAAGATGGTTGTCTTAATGGATGATGAAGATAGAGAAAATGAAGGTGATTTAATTTTACCTGCAGAAAATGTCTCTCCTGAGGCCATCAATTTTATGGCAATGCATGGAAGAGGCCTCATTTGTCTTGCATTAACAGAAGAACATTGTGACAGACTAAAACTTGATCAAATGGTTAAGACTAATAAGAGCAAGCATGAGACTGCTTTTACAGTTTCTATAGAAGCCGCAAGTGGAATAACAACAGGCATATCTGCCAAGGATAGATCAAAAACAATTGAAGTCGCTTCAAACCCTCAAGCTCTCAGTACAGACATAGTTCAACCAGGGCATATCTTTCCACTTAAAGCAGAAGATGGGGGAGTTTTGAATAGATCTGGACATACAGAAGCTAGTATTGATCTATCAAGATTATCAGGATTCCATCCTGCCGCAGTAATTTGCGAGATAATGAATGAAGACGGCTCAATGTCCAGAAGACCTGATTTAGAGAAATTCTGCGAAAAACATGATCTTAAAATTGGGACAATCGCGGACTTGATTAACTACAGATTGACGAATGAAAAGTCTATTGAATTAATCAGTGAATCATCTATAAGAAATAAATATGGAGAATTCAATTTTTTTGTTTACAAAGATTCTCTTTTAAATGAAGTTCACTATGCTTTAAAAATGGGAGAAATAAAGTCATCTCAACCAACCCTTGTTAGAGTCCAACAAATTAATATTAAGCATGATATTTTTAAATCTAATGATTTTGGTGATAGATGGTCCCTTGAGGATGCGATGGAAAAAATATCTGCTTCTGAAAATGGTTTAATCGTATTAATTAGTTCAGATTTAACTCAGCCTGATGATGATATCGAAGAAAAAAATGATTCTTCAGATTCAGATAAAAGAAGGATAGGTGTTGGTTCACAAATACTTAAAGAGTTTGGCGTATCAAAAATTAGACTCCTTGGCGCAGAAGCTAAATACCCATCGCTATCTGGATTTGATTTAGAAGTTATTGAATTTATTTCAAATTAATCATGACTGATTTTAGTAAAACGGAAATTAACATCGATGAAAAAGATTATTCTAACTATCGCATTTTAATAGTCTCAACCTCTTGGAATCGAGAGATCATAGATGTCATGCAAAAGGATGCAATTTCTGAACTAAAAGGGTTCAACGTCAATCATATTGATAGTGTTGAGGTGCCAGGAGCGTTTGAGTTATCGCAAGCAGCGGAAAAGTTTATTAGTTCATACGATGCAATTTTAGCTTTAGGCACCATCATCAAAGGAGAAACTTATCACTTTGAGGTGCTTGCTCATGAAACTGCAAGGTCCTTATCTCAGGTAAGTATTTCAAACAAGAAACCAGTGATATTTGGAGTATTAACTACCGATAACGAATTGCAGGCAAAGCAAAGAGCAGAAGTCAAAGGATCTGAGTATGCGAAAAGTCTTCTTATGATGATTGACTTATTTTCTAAAGATGCCGCTGGTTAAAAAAAAGCTCTCCCCCACAAAGACAAGAGAGATTCTTTTACAGGCTCTTTACCAAAAAGAAATATCAGATATTTCTAATACTAATTTAATCAATCAATTCAAGAAAGCGTATAGAGAATTTGATATTTCCAACGTTGCCGAAAAATTAAAGGGAATAAATAAAAATAATGATTCATTAAATAAAAATATTGCTGATAATTCGAGCATTGAAATTAAGTCAATCGGTGAAATAGAAATTTCAATTCTTCGGCAATCTATCTTTGAAATTGAAAATTCAGATATTGACTATCCAATAGTCATTAATGAGGCTGTAAAGTTAGCCAAAAAATTTGGTCAAGAGGATAGTTATAGATTTATAAATGGAGTTCTAGACTCTTATATTGCTGCTAGATAATGTCGTTTTTAAATATGGTACTTTCTCTTTCTGGTCCAGTTGAAATGATATCAACAGATACGCCGCAAACCTCTTCGATTTTAGAAATAAATTCTATAGCTTCTTTTGGAAAATCATCCAAAGTCTTTAAACCGTAAATGGGTTTTTTCCATCCTGATAACTCAATATACTGAGGCTTTACGTGATCTAGATTGAGAGATTCCTCAAAGAATTCATCTGAATTATCATAGCTTTCGCAAATTTTAATTCTTTTCATTCCATCAAAAACATCAAGTTTTGTAATGCAAAGGCTTTTAACGTTGTTAGATTGAATAACCTTTTTCATAGCAACAGCATCAAACCATCCACATCTTCTTGGTCTTCCTGTGGTAGCTCCTACCTCGCCACCTTTCTTTGCAATATGAATACCAATGTCATCAAACAATTCTGTAGGCATTGGCCCTTCTCCGACCCTAGTAGTATAGGCTTTCGCAATACCTAAAATATTACTTACCGATAGCGGTCCTAAGCCAGAACCAGAAGCAATTCCAGCTGCGGATGAGTTACTTGAAGTAACATAAGGATAAGTTCCATTATCGACATCTAGTAATGCTCCTTGAGCACCTTCAAAAAGAACCTTCTTTCCATCATTATTCATTTCTAAAATAAGTTTAGAAATATCCTTCGTCATAGGTCTCAATCTTTCTCCATAACTTAAGGCCTTTTCATAGGTTTCCTGAAAACTAACCTCTTCAACTGAGAAAAGTTTATTAAACATAAAATTATAAAAGTCTAAATTTTCTCTTAATTTTTCTTCCAAAATCTTTTCGTAAAAACAATCAACCAATCTAATTGCTCTCCTTCCTACTTTATCTTCATATGCAGGACCTATACCTCTCCCAGTGGTTCCAATAGTTTTAAATGAATTAGATTTTTCTCTGCATTGATCAAATTTTTTATGATGATCGAGGATAAGAACGCAAGCAGAACTTATTTTTAATCTATCTTCGACACCTTCTAAAAAAGTATTGGCTTCTGATATTTCCTCAAATAAGTCATTGGGTGAAAGAACCACACCTTTGCCAATCAGCGAAAGAGCATCTTTTTCACAGATAGAGGATGGAAGTAAATGAAGAATTAATTTTTTGCCATTCACAATAAGAGTATGGCCTGCGTTATGACCCCCTTGAAATCTACAAGTTGCATGAAAATTTGGGGACAAGAAGTTTACTATTTTTCCTTTTCCCTCATCTCCCCATTGAAGACCGAGAACTGCAAAATTTTGCGTTTTTGTCATTTACTTTGTAATTTTAAAATAGATATTAAATCTATATCAAAACCCATACCCTTTCTTTCTTTTTTATTTGCTTTTGAAAAAGGAGTTTTATACTGTCCGCCATTAATCAAGGGCACTCCCGTCTTTGGTTGAAAGATAGAAAAAACTATACCAGAGTGGTACGAGTAACCAGGAAAATCAACCATATCAACTAAAACATTTTTAATTTTATTTTTTTCAAGAATATCAAAAGATTGTTTAATGCTTTTTAATTTTTTAGGATCAATTTTTAATTCCTTGCAAATTAAATTAAGGTTCTTAAATTCCTGTTCATAATCACCAATGATGTCGAGTAAATTCGATAACATTACTAAAGTTCTTTTTCCTTTACCTTCTTGCTTTAGAAATTCAGATAAATCACTTTTTGATCTTGAGGATAAGATATCCTTTAGTTTATTTCTTTTATCTAAAGGGAATCTCAGTTTATCTAGTATTTCATCAAGAATAGAAATATCACCAATGGTGAGGACATAATCTTTGAGGCCTAATTTTTTAAGAGCTCCAGATAAGGCATTAAATATATCCTCTTTGACGCCTGACTCGCTATCATAAAAAATTTCTAGTCCAACTTTCATGGTGCTGATTGCTTTGGTAAAAGAGCCAAGTGGTTTTTTTGTAACTTCGCCGTAGTAACAATATTTTTTATTTTTTTCAGTTAGAAATCTTCTGTCTATTCTAGCTACCTGTTGTGAAATATCGGGTCTTAAAGCAAGAGATCTTTCCGAGTTTGTATCTGAAAACTGAAAACTCGACCTTGATAATTCTTCATTTGCTAGACCTCCTATAGAATCAGAATATTCGACCAGAGGAGTAAAAATGAGATCAAAACCTTTATTTTGAAAATAATCTAGTAACTCAGTTTTTGTTATTTCTAAGTTAGTAGAAAGAGGAGGAACGATTTCTTCGACTCCATCTGGGAGATTCCAGAAATCTGACATACCTATTAATTACCTTTTGAGCTATCCAAGTATTTGAAAAAATCGCTGTCGGGATCAATTAAAAGAACATCTGATTTGTTTTTAAAAGACATCTGATAAGCTTTTAGACTTCTAGTGAATTCATAAAATTCTGGATCTTCATTAAATGCATCTGCATAGATGTTAGCTGCGGTTGCATCACCCTCACCTCTCAGTTCTTCAGAAATTTTATACGCATTAGCTAGAATTATTGTCCTTTCTTTATCAGCAGTAGCTCTTAATTCTTCAGCAATTTCATTTCCTTGAGCCCTTAGTTCTTGTGCTAACCTTTCACGCTCAGTTCTCATTCTGTTATAGACTGAGTCGTTAACCTCATTGGGTAATTCAATCTTTTTTATCCTTACATCAATTACTTCGATACCTAATTCATCCCCAACTGTTTGGTTAAGATTGGTAGTTAGATTAGCCATAAGCTCATCTCTTTCTCCAGAAACAACCTCTTGGACGCTTCTTGTACCAAATTGGTTTCTTAAACCTTCATCGGCTCTTTGAGTCAAAAGTGCTCTCAGGGCCGAAAGTTGACCGCCTGATGTAGTGATATAGAACTGCTCATCGTCAGTAATTCTCCACTTAACAAAGTAGTCAACAATCAATCTTTTTTTCTCAGCAGTGAAGTAAGGTTGAGGTAAATTATCTAAAGTTAAAACTCTCTCATCGAATTTTCTAATGGTGTGAAGAATTGGAACTTTGAAATGTAACCCTGGCTCAATTGAAGAATCAATAATCTCACCAAATCTTAGTTTGATTGCTGTCTCTCTATCGGTAACTATGTATAGTGTATTAGCAAGGATCACTAAAGTGATAACAACTGCTGATACGATAAATAAACCCAGCTTACTCATTATCTTCTCTCCTGTCTTTTTCTTATTTCTTCTATCACTTGATCTGTGATATCTCCTATAGAAATATCTTGCTCGTTATCAGATGATGAATTATTTCTATCTGCAGCTACCGCAGCAGATGCGATCTTATCTAAGGGTAAATAGAGAATGTTATTGCCATCTTGTACGTCGATCATAACCTTGGTACTACTGTCCATTACAGACTGAACAGCATCCAAATAAAGCCTTTGTCTGGTAACTTCCGGAGCTTTCTTATATTCAACAAGTAACTGACTAAAACGAGATGCATCACCTTCAGCCTCTGCTATCACTTTATTTTTATAACCCTCTGCATCTTGAATAGTTCTTTGCGCATCACCTCTAGCTATTGGAACCACCTCATTTGCATAAGTCTCAGCTTGGTTCCTCAATCTAACCTCATCCTCTCGAGCCTTTACTACATCATCAAATGCCTCTCTCACTGCATCGGGCGGCTTAGATTCTTTAACATTGACTGTTACAACCTCAATTCCAGTTAAATAATCATCTAATCTTTGTTGTAATCTATCTTTTACGTCAAATGCAATTTGCTCTCTTCCGGTGGTTAGGACATCGTCCATAATATTGCTGCCTACGACATGTCTTAAGGCAGCCTCGGATGCTTGTGCGAGACTATCGTCTGGAGTTGAAGCTTCTAATAGATAATTGACTGGATTAGATTTTTTGTACTGAACTCCAATCTCAACAATCACGATGTTTTCATCCTTAGTTAGCATCGAAGAAGTAGCTGTATGAGTAAATAATTTTTCAGTATTCACAATAGTTCTTGTATCAATAATTGGAGGATTCCAATGTATGCCTGGTCCTTTAGTGTTAACGTACTCACCAAATCTCATGACAACTGCTTGTTCTTGAGCATCTACAGTATAAATTCCCAAAGCTGCATATAAGATAGAAATAACTGCTAAGGTTGAAGTGAGAAATTTCCTTGGTTTAAAATCACCACCACCAGAACTGGATTTTTTCCCAAAAAGAAAACTGAATTGTTCTCTAAATTTTTTTAAAGCTTCATCAATATCCGGAGGGCCGTCCTTCCCTCCCCAAGGATCTCTTGATCCATTATTTCCGTTGTTATTCCAAGACATAAATCACATTCTAAAGATAAGATTAATATAAAGATACTCAATAAGATAAATATTCCATTATTTCATTTTTCGCAGTATCTGCACTTTGAAAAGCTCTCAAGTTAGGGATTTTTTTAATCCAAGTTCTTTGGTGCTTTGCTAATTTCTTATGGGCAAAAAATATTTTTTCAATAAGAGCATCCTTTTTAATTTTATTATTTAAATACATTGAAACTTCCTTGTAGCCAGCAGAATTAAGAAGGGGTAATTTGTTAGATTTGTAAATTTTTATTATTTCTTCTACTTCATCAATGAAACCTTTTCTTAACATATTTTCGACTCTATTTTTTAGATCCTCATCAAAAATTGAACCTCTACCTTTATCAATCACTATAGGGAAAACATTTGAATTAGAATTTTCTTTCCTTTTAAAAAAAGAACTCATGGGTTTATTTGAAATTTCTAGAACTTCCAAAGCTCTAACCAGTCTTTGAGTATCATTAGGATGAATGTTTTTTGCCGCTTCGGGATCTTTTGTTTTTAGTCTTTTGTAAGCTGCATCTTTTCCTTTTATATCAATGTCTTGAAGAATCTTGCTTCTGGTATCGGGATCAGACTTAGGAAGATCATCAAATCCAACAAGATATGAAAAAAAATACATCATCGAGCCACCAACTAAAACTGGTACTTTATTTGACTTTAGTGATTTATCGATAGAGCGCTTTAGGTCTTTTAAAAATTCACCTACGGAATAAACCTCGTTTGGCTCTATGATATCGATAAGCTGATGAGGATATTTATTTTGAAGTTCCTTAGATATTTTATTACTCCCAATGTCTGCATGTTTATAAATTTGAACGGAATCAACACTTATCAAATCTGCGGATATTTCATCAAAAAGTCTCAGCGATAAATCTGTCTTTCCAGAATTCGTTGGTCCTAGAATGCAAATGATTGGGGATAAGGTTTTCAAAATATTTTCAAACTGTTGTATTTTGGTTAATTATTATCTAATTTAACACTTCAAAACATAAGAAAATTTTTGGGGGAAATATGAACATGCATTTTGCATCTGTTTTTGAAAAAATTTCAAGAATCATTCCGGAAGAACCAGCTCTCGTTTGTGAAGATAAAGTAGTAACTTGGCGAGAGTACGAAGATCAAGCCGCTAAGTTAGCGAATTACTTAGAGAGCAAAGGTCTTTCTTTTGATTCGAAAGTTGGACTTTACCTTCATAACTCAAATGAATACCTCGTAGCTCAATTTGCCACTTTTAAAAATGAGTGTGTTCCCATCAATGTGAATTATCGTTATCAGGAAGATGAGTTAATTTACTTATTAGATAATGCAGATGCAGAAGCCATTTTTTATCAGGCTTGTTACGCTGACAGAATAAAAGCCATCAAAAATAAACTTCCTAAAATTAAAGCTTTCATTCAAGTAATGGACGGCAGCGAGGATCTTTTAGAGGGGTCAGATGAGTATTCAGAGATAATTCAAAAAGAAGATAAACAAAAAGAGAGAGAAAGATCTGAAGAGAATTTTTATATGCTTTACACAGGAGGCACAACTGGAATGCCTAAAGGAGTTATGTATAAACAAGGCTTATTTCTCGGTTCAATGATGAAAACAGCTTTTGCCATGGGTTTTCCTGTTCCTGAAGATCTTGAAGATATTGAGTCATTGATTAAGGAAAAAGCTGCATCTAATGAATTACCTGTTAGTCTTGTTGGATGTCCTCTAATGCATGGGACAGGAATGTGGTTAGGAGCGTTTTTGCCACATCTATCCGGTGGCAGTGTTGTGACCATGCCTTCTCTGGGATTTGATCCAGATCGTTTATGGAGGGAGGTAGAATCTAAAAAAGCTACAAGCGTTGTTATTGTTGGTGATGCATTTGCAAAACCTATGTTGGATTCATTGAACAAAGCCTCAGCGGATGGTGATGCTTATACTATAGATAGTTTACAAACAATTATTTCGAGTGGAGTTATGTGGAGCTCTGAAGTAAAAGATGGACTTCTTAAACATAAGGATATGGTTTTAATTGATACCATGGGATCAACAGAAGGTGGTATGGGATCATCAATATCTTCCAGAGACAACCCAGCTAAAACAGCCAAATTTAACATCAATCCTGGAGTAATTATTGTTGATGATGAAGGTAAAGAAGTTTCGCCTGGCTCTGGTGTTAGAGGAAAAATAGGAACAAGCGGCTTGGTTCCAGAAGGTTACTATAAAGATCCTGAGAAATCAGCTGAGACCTTCAAAGAATTCAACGGAATAAGGTATAGCTTTCCTGGAGATTATGCTCTTCTTGAGGAAGATGGATCGATCACTCTATTAGGAAGAGGTAGTAATTGCATTAATACAGCAGGAGAGAAAGTTTACCCTGAGGAAGTCGAAGAAGCCTTAAAGCTAAATGCTAGCGTTTACGATTGTCTTGTGGTTGGCTTGCCTGATGAGAAATTTGGTCAAAAAGTTGTCGCAGTTGTATCTTCTGAGAAGGATAATGATCCCAGCGAAGCGGAACTAATTGCTTTTTTGAAAACAAATTTAGCTGGTTATAAAGTTCCGAAAAGTATTCTTCTTACGGAAGAAGTTAAGCGAGCACCAAATGGAAAAGCCAATTATAAATGGGCAAAGGAATTTGCTGAGTCCTCTTTAAACTAATTCACTGAAGATTCTTGTAGCTCTGAGTAGATAGATAATCAGAGGCTTGATAGTAAAAAATATTTTTAAATGGCTTCTTCGCCAGTCTCGCCTGTTCTAATTCTGATAACTGTTTCTAAATCGAAAACGAATAACTTTCCATCGCCAATCTTACCCGTGTTTGCAACAGAAGAGATTGCAGTGGTTACTTTTTCAACTTGATCATCTGGCACAGCCAGCTCAATTTTTGTCTTGGGAAGAAAGTCAGCTTTATATTCTGTACCTCGATAAAGTTCAGTTTGCCCTTTTTGACGACCAAATCCCTTAACCTCAGAAACGGTTAATCCTGCCACTTCAACATCCGCCAAAGATGATCTAACTTCCTCTAATTTAGCTGGTTTAATTATAGCTACGATGAATTTCATTATTTTTTTCCCCAAAAAAAGTAAAAACAAATATTACTATAAAAATTTAAGAAATTGTCTCAATGTTCTAAAAAAATTAAATTAATTTAAATTTTTCACAAATTTTTTGACTTATTAACTTTGAAGCGCCCCTGCTTTCATCTAACCAAAGATCAATCTCCTGCTTCAAAGGATCAGAGATAGCTTCCATATTTTCAATTGCATAGGTAATTTCATCTTTATTTGAGACAAATCTTAATAAATCTAAATCTTCTAACTTTTTTGAAATTTCTTCAAAGTTATATGTACTTTTTCCTGAAATAATTGGTTTATGAAAATAAGCTGGTTCGAGAAAATTTTGTCCTCCATGATCGACTAAAGTACCTCCAATAAAGACATAATCAGCAATCTCATAAAAATCTAATAGCCGCCCTATTACGTCAACTATAGTCACGTCACTCTTGTGATTAGGATTAGAAGAAATTTCAGTATAAAAAATGCTAGTTAATTTTTTTTCTTTTAATAATTCTTTGATCTCATTAAACCTTTCTGGATGCCGAGGTGCTAAAACTAAATGCTTATTTTCTTTTTTTAAATCTATGAAACTTTCAATGAGTATTTCTTCCTCTCCGGGATGTGTACTTCCGCAAACGAATACATATTTTTCCTTGTAATAATTAATCTCATTTTCGTTAAAATTTTTTGGAGATGCTGAGTTCGCATCAAACTTAATTGAGCCGGTCACACTCATTGCATCTTCTTTAACTCCAGCCTCATAAAATCTTTCAAAGTCACTTTTTGATTGGACAAAAGCATGATTAATTTTATTGAAACTACTTTTGAAAAAGAAATTCAGTCTTTGATATTTCTTTAAGGACTTATTAGATAGTCTTCCATTAACTAAAACTACCGGTAGCTTAACTTCATTGAAGACATTAATGAGATTTGGCCAAATTTCGGTCTCTACGAGTAAGAGTATTGAAGGTTTATAAAAGTTAATGAATTTCTTGCAAATAAATTTTAAATCAAATGGAAAATAAACATGTATTAAATTTTTATTAAGATTTTCTTTAGCTTTTCTTGCTCCAGTTAAAGTTGTCGTTGATAAAATAAAATTTGGATTTTCTAAGATCTCTTCTAAATCTTGAATTAACTTTAGGGCGACATTCACCTCGCCGACTGATACGGCATGAATCCAGATTGATTTATTTGGGTTTTTATCTCCTTTAAAAAATCCGATCTTTTCAAGAGCTTGATATCTTTTTTCTCCGAAAGAACTTGCTTTTAGTATGTGCCTCACTAAAGCAAAAGGAATTATTAAAGAAATTAAAAAACTGTACAAGAAGAAAATAAAATGCTCCGAATCTTCGATTTATTCAAATGCTACTATAATGGGAAAAAATTTAAATGTCTTAAATGCTATATTTATTGAACTTTGTAGAATTTCTCTTTGCAAAATCTGTTGCATATCTCTTAAGGACTTTTGGAAATATAAGAAGGAAAATTGCTGATAAGAATTTAGAAGTTTGTTTTCCTGAATTAGATGAATTAGATAGGTCTAAAATTCTAAATAAGCATTATCTTCACCTTGGAGCCTCAATTTTTCAAAGTCTTAAAGCTTGGGTTCTGAATAGTGAAAATTTTAAGAGACTTCTGATAAATCTTGATGAATTTGATTTAGATGAGCTAAAAAAATCATCACAGGGTAATCTAATTTTAATTCCTCATACAACTGACCTAGAAATCACAGGTCGAGTAGCAGCAATGATGTTTAATGTGAATGCCATGGCAAAAAAACAAAAAGGAAGATTAGTAAATAATTTTATTTTTAGTTCGAGAGAAAAATATTTCAAACAAATTTTGTTTCCAAATGAAGTATTAAAATCTATGAGACTATTACAAAAAGGTGAAAATTTACTCTATTTACCAGATCAAGACTATGGATATGATCACTCAATTTTTGTGCCATATTTCAATATACCTGCGTTAACCGTTAAATTTCCGTCAATTGCCAAAAAAAGAACTGGATGCAAAATTTATTTTCTTTATTTGGAGGATATAAAAAATAGATACAAAATAATTTTAAAGAAAATAGATATGAGCGGTGAAAATCTTTATGAAGACTTAGCTTTGCTAAATAAAGAAATTGAAATATCTATAAGGGAACAACCAGAGAGATATCTTTGGATACATAGGAGATTCAAACATCGACCTAAAAATACTCAAGATATTTATGATGAAAGCCTCTTACGAAAAAGGCTATATTGAAAAAACAATATTATCTATTAGTCTTGTATTTCCAATTTTTGCAGCAGTTGCTAAAACAAAATTACCTTTAAGGTGAGGACTTTCATTTATTGATTCCAAAGACTCTGCATCAAATAGATCAAAATAAATTACATTGATATTATTTTTTTTAAGATAAATTATTTTATTTTTTAAATCCTTTCTCTTAAAACCGTTCTTAAAAATAAGATTTTTCGTATCTACAAGCGTTGAATATATTTTAGCTGCCTGCATCCTTTCGGTTTCTGTCAGATAATTATTCCTCGAAGACATTGCTAACCCAGAATTTTCTCTTGCAGTAGGTATGGTTATTAATTTGCATTTGAAATTATGCTTGATGATTAGTTCCTTAATTACTAGGGTTTGCTGAAAATCTTTTTCCCCCATGATGATCGAATTAGGTTTTATAATTTCTAGAAACTTTCTAATAATTGATGCTACTCCGTTGAAGTGTTCTGGACGATCTATCCCGCAAAGAAAATTGTTATATCTTGAAGTTTCTTGATGAATTCCATTTAAGAGTTCTTTAGATTTAGGCAGAAAGAGATAGTCACATTCCTTACTTATGAGTTTTAATTTGTCTTCCTTTAAAGTTTTTGGATATGAATCAAAATCTTCATCTTTTCCAAATTGTAGAGGATTAACAAAAATAGAGACTATAACTTCATACTCTAATTTTTTTGCTTCAGAAACTAACTTCAAATGTCCAGCATGAAGGTTCCCCATAGTCGGAACAAATGCAAGTTTTTTTGAATTTAATGCTTCTAGTTCTTTATTTGATTTTATTATCTTCAATCTAAAAAAGTATGCTCTTTTGATGGAAAAATGCCTTCTCTTACCTCATACACATAAGAACTAATTGCTTCTTGAATAGAATTATTTTCAGCAAGGTAATCTTTAACAAATTTAGGTTTTTTTGCTAAGGGAGAAATTCCCAATATATCGTGCAAGACCATAATTTGCCCATCTGTTTTGGGCCCCGCTCCTATACCAATTGTTGGTATTGATAAATTATCCACTAAAGAATTTGTTAATGAATCAGGAATGCATTCAAATAAAATCATTTCGGCTCCCGCATCTTGAAGTTCAATAGCTTCTTTAAGTATTTTTTTCTTATCCTTTGGATCTCTTCCTTGAACAGAATAACCTCCAATTCTATTTATTGATTGAGGAGTAAGACCAATATGAGCGCATATCGGAATGCCTTGAGAGGATAAAGTTTTTGTAATATTCAGCATCCATTGACCACCCTCAATTTTTATAGAATTTGCTCCTGCCTGCATGATCCTAGAAGCATTTTCAAAAGCGAGATCTTCGGTTGCACAACTCATAAAAGGCATATCCGCCATAATGTGTGCGCTCAAATTTCCTTTTTTTACACATCTCAAATGATAAATAATATCATCAACAGAAACCGGAAGAGTTGAATCGTGCCCTTGTATAACCATACCCAAGCTATCTCCAACTAAGATCATCTCGACGCCATTGTCACTTAAAGTTTTTGAAAGAGTAGCGTCGTAGCAAGTAAGTGCAGAGAATTTAGTTTTATTCTTTTTGTGCTTTCTAAAATTTTCAATTGTAATTTCAGGAGATTTTACTGCACTCATAACTCAAGAAGATATTTTATTAATTATATTAGAAGTTGATTTTCCTTTGACAAGTTTAACTAACTTTATTTGACCTCCATAAGATTCGACAAATTCCCCGCCGACAACTTGTTCTTTTGTATAGTCTGCTCCTTTAACTAAAATACTGGGCTTCAGTTTTTTGATTAATTTAAGAGGATTTTCTTCATTGAAAATAATTACTTCATCAACGAATTTTAATGCTGAAAGGATTTTTTTCCTTTCGGACTGACCAATTATTGGCCTATCAGGCCCTTTTAATTTGCTGATTGATTTATCAGAATTAAGACCAACAATTAGCTTGTCTCCGTAACTTCTTGCTTCTTTAAGTAAATCTAAATGACCAGAGTGGATAATATCGAAGCAACCGTTTGTAAAAACAATAACTTGTTCTTTATTACCTTTTGAGGCCTCCAAACTGGCAACCTCATCTTTGCTTACTGTAGAAGTTCCTAACTTAGAAACTGAAATAGATGCTGCTAAATTTGCGAACTCAGCGGCAGAAAAAATATCATTACCCTGAGATAAGGCTGCACCCAAAGCAGATATCGTTGTATCCCCTGCACCTGATACATCAAATACCTCTTGCGGATAAGCATTTATGAAGTCTCCTACAATTTTTTTATTAGATTTTGTTAGAACATACATTCCTTCTGAGCCTAAAGTTATTATTAGAGATTCCAAATTCAAATGCTCCAACATTTTCTTTGCTTTATTTACCAAATCTTTTTTAGAGTCCACCTTGCCCATAATATTTTCAAATTCAGATTTATTAGGAGTAATTAAATTTGCACCTTTGTACTTTGTAAAATCTTTTCCTTTAGGATCAATAAGGATCTTTTTCTTAAGTTTTTTGGCAGATTGGATGAGCTTTCTTGCGTTAAAAATAGTGCCCTTCCCATAGTCTGAAACTATTATTAAGTCTGTTTTAGCAATATTTTTAATAAATGTGTTAAATATATTGGTTAGCTTGCTTCCATGAAAATACTTCTCATAATCTATCCTTGCTAATTGCTGATTAGAAGACATCAATCTTTGTTTGCAGATGGTTTGAAAGCTTTTTTCTATTAATAAATTAAACTTTATTTTTTCTGCCTTTAGATGTTCTTTCAGTAAGGAACCAAAATGATCATTGCCAATAGCGCCTATAAGAAAAGGTTCGATTTCAAGATGCTTTAAATTATTTGCAACGTTTGCTGCGCCGCCCAATTGAAACTTAGACTCTTTGAAATTAACAACTGGTACAGGTGCTTCCGGAGAAATTCTTGAGGATTCTCCGTGGAGATACCAATCGATCATGACATCACCGATTACAGTTATTTTCTTTTTCATTTTTTTAATTCAAGATAAAAGATTCTATATCAGAACTAAGTTGATCGCCCTTTTCCATTGGCAGGAAATGTGAAGCATCGTATGGTTGAAGCCTAAAATTATGGTTTTTTTGGAGACTTTTTCTTGCACCATCTCCCAAGGTTGATGCGATTAATGCATAGGGTACGAATACTTTGCACTTTACTTTTTTTATGTATTTCCATGTATCTAGAGATGCGGTATTGAATACTTCTGCCTCCCAATGAGGATGGCAGCTTAAATAAGCCTTATCCTGTTCAACAATCATTCCTCCATTTAAGTAATCTTGCAAAATATCATCAGCCCAAGATTTATAGGCTCCTCTACCTTTAAAGTGATTGAATGCTTCTTGCTTCGATGAAAATTCGAACCTTCTATTTTTTGCAGCCAAAACCATATGAGAAGTTTTATTCAATCTAAAAAATTTTTTTACTCTTCCATAAGCAGAAAATTTGGGGCCTGGTAAAACAGGATCTATCAAAAATAATCTAGAAATTTCTGAGAACTCTGTTGAAAGCTTCAAAGCAATAATTGCTCCCATTGAATGACCAGAAAAATATAATTTCTTAGAGGAAAATTTTTGAACAAATTCCTTTGCGTCATCTACAAGTGAATTCCATGTAGAGAGTTTTCTGGGGTCTGCATTTGCTGAAGATAATCCATGTCCCCTTTGATCTAAAGAAATTATTTTGTAATTGTCGCCTAATTTTTTTGATAGATTGCTCAGAAAGCTATTGTAAGTCTCTGCATTGAAACCGGTGGCATGAAAGAAAAAGATCAAGTTTTCTGCTGCTTGGTTTCCATGGGTCAGATAGGAAAAATTTTCTCCTTTTGAATTCGTGTAGACTTCTCTAGTAAACATTTTTTAAAGTGAATTGGATTAAAAATTTTAATAATCATATAGGTTTCCTTGATTTTTCTGAAGCAGAAAGACTTTTTGAAATAGCATCAGAAGCCTCAAAAAAAGGTCCTTGCCTTGAAATTGGAACATATTGTGGGAAATCCTCGTTAGTCATTGCTGAAGCCTGTGAAACTAATGATAGTTATTTAATAACAGTCGATCATCATATAGGTTCAGAAGAGCATCAGCCTGGCGAAGAATATTTCGATAAAAATTTCTATGATGAAAGAATTGAGAGATTTAATACTTATCCTGTTTTTAGGTCTTATATTGAGAATTTTCCATACAAAAAATCCATATTGCCTGCAGTGGGTGATTCAAAGGAAGTAAGTTCGCTCTGGCCGAGGAATTGCGAGATTGGTCTTCTCTTCATCGATGGCAGTCACAGCAAAAAATCGGCATTTTCAGATTTTAAAGCTTGGAGTGATTTCATTTGCAAAGATGGTTATTTGCTCATACATGATGTTTTTCCAGATCCTAATGATGGAGGTAGGCCGCCCTATGAATTATTTGAATATGTAAAAGAAACAAATCAATTTAAATTCATAGAGCTATACAAAACTTTGGGGATATTAAAAAAAATTTAAACTATAACTTCTTAAAAAAGTCACCTGTAGAAGTAAATCCACACAATGCATTCGCAGCGAGAATGTATGCTGCTGCAGTCCAAGTAGGTTTTTCAATTGGCCAGTATTTCTCATCATCAAAGACATAACCCATCCAGAAAATATTGTCTTTGGGATCTTTTAATTCGCTTACTTTTTCAAAGAGATCCTTAGCTTTTTTGGTTTCATCTATTTTTTTTAGCGTTATTATTAATTCTGATGTTTCAGCTACAGTAATCCAAGGTCTGTCGCTCACGCATCTACAGCCAAACTCTTCATTAATAAAGATGTCCCATTTGGAATTAATTTTTTTAATAGCTTCTGATTTATCATAAATTCCTGCCAAAATTGGATAATACCAATCCATGCTGTATCTTTCTTTTGAGTCCCAATTTCTATCAAATCTAGATGTCTTGTTCAAAAAAACTTTTCTTAAAGCCGTAAGTGAATTTTCTATATGATTAGAATTTAGGCCTAACAAATCAAAAATTTTTTTAAAAGCTTTCAAGCTCATAAAGATTGATGAGTTACCAGTTTTTAAGGCATCGTCTAACCATTTTCCATTTTCCATAGCCCAAGAGAATTCACCAAAATCAGTTTGTGCTGAGAGAGTAAACTGAAGCGACTTTTCAAGGGTCGGAAGCAAGTTTTCTAAGAATTTCAAATCTCCATAGCTCTCGTAATTATGTAGTGCCCCAATTGCAATATAAGAAGAGAAGTTAGATTCTTTTCTAGAAGAAATACTTTTGTTGGCTTGATACTCTGAATACCATGATCCATCATCCTCTTGATGATCAACAAGCCATTGGAATCCTAGCTTAGATCTTTCCTTTTCTCCAAAAACATCCAAAGCCATACAGCATTCAATATGGTCCCAAGGATCAAGGATTTTATCTTTCTCCGAAGGAATTCCTCCCCATTCATCTTGACTCTCGGTAATGTATTCCGAAAGATGATTTAACTCAGATAAAGATTTCAAAACTAGATTCTAATTTTTCTCAAAATAAATAACCGTGCTTTTACCAATCAAAGGTTGCAACATTTTTTCTAAAAATCTTGTTATGAAAGGTTTTTTCATCATATCCCACACTAGAAAGTCATGATATTTATTTACTAAGTATGAATCGTCTTGGTTCTTCCAAAATAGGCATTTTAACCACCAATAAGGACTATGAAGTGCATGTTCACGATGTTTCTCAATGAATTTACAATTCCTTTCCTCAATCATTTTTCTTAGTTGATTGTATTTAAAAATTCTTACATGTCCGCCTGGAGTTAATTGGTAATCTTTACTGAGAGACCAGCAAACCCATTCCGGAAAGAAAGAAGGAACACTCACAGCAATTTTGCCTTTTCGCTTGGTGACTCTAATGATTTCATCAACTGCACAATCAACTTCTGGAATATGTTCTAGTACCTCTGAGCAAATCAAGTAATCAAAAGTCTCATCGGCAAAAGGAAGTTTTGTGGCATCAGTGCATCCAAAACTGCAACTTTTAGTATCAGATTTTTCATCGAATTGTGGAAAATTATCTATTGCTTTCTGAACATCATCTGGATTTAAGTCAAAACCATAAACATCTAAATTTGCATGCATGTAAGCTCCAAAACAATGCCGACCTTCTCCACAACCAAGGTCAAGAACTTTTGCATTATCTAAAAGATTAAGTTTTTGAATATTTATTGTTTGCATGACTCTCTATCATTTGATGATAAATATTTTCTAGTTTTAAAGCAGCATTGTGCCACGTAAATTTATCTTTAACTCTAGAGATACCCTTGGCTACCATATTTTTTCTTAAATCTTCACAAGAAAACAATTCATTTACAGCATCAACGATAGCATTTTCATCTCCAGGAATAATAACCTTTCCAGCTTCTCCAACGATTTCCTTTAAAGATCCGCCATCAGATACCACTGCGGGAACCCCACAAGCCATTGCTTCTGCTGCAGCAAAACCAAAACCTTCATACAAGGAAGGAATAACTACTACATGAGATGAACAATATTGTTCTCTTAATTCTGAATGAGACAGACCTGATACAAAATTTATATCATCTTTGAGATCTAGACTATTTATGACTCTTTCTGTATGTCCTTCCTCTCTTATTTTTCCTAAAACACTCAATTTAGCTTTTGGATAATTTTTTTTGATTTCTGGAAAAGCTTTGATCATGAAATCTAATCCTTTCATCGGTACGTCAGAGCTTGCGATGGATAATATTTTGTAATCTTCATAAGGCTTATCAGAAGGATAAAAGAAACCCAAATCTATACCGTTGTGAACAACTTCAATACTTGCATCTTTCAATGAAAAATCTTTAACGACATCTTTCCCAGAAGATTCAGAGGGTACAACAATTTTTTTTAATTTTTTTGCAACCTTTATTTGAGTTGGAATAAATGAGTGCCATCTTTTTATAAGGAGTTTTAAGAAAAAATCATTTGTGCTTTTTAGCTGAAATTCTAAATCTTTCGTGATTGGGTGATGGATAGTTGTCACCAGAGGATATTTCTGCTGAAGAGAAATAAGTTCTTTGCATAAAGTTTGATTGTCATGGAGCACATCAAATTGGCCTACGTTTTCTTCAATAAATTTCTCGAGTCTTGGGCCAAATGTATGTGGTTCAGGAAAACCGCCACTGTTTGCGCTAATCCATTCTTTCAAATTATTCAAAGAAAATAATTTTGAAAATTTAACGTCAAGAAACTTATTTTTTTTTGAAAATAAATCAAGGCTGGGTATTTTAACTAGTTTGATATCTTTTCTTATTTCCGGATAAGGAGGACCAGAGATAACAGTAACCTCATGACCAAGATCAGACAGAGCTCTACTTAAATAGTTTATGTAAATGCCTTGACCTCCTGAAGAGGGATTGCCTCTGTAAGTTATCAAACCGATTTTTAATTTTTTCTTATTCAAAACTCTCTTCTTTAAGCATCTCAATAATTAGGGAAGGATTTATTTCGGTCATTTTTGATTTCTTGATCACTCTTTGATAATCAAAAACAGGCCCTACTTTTGAAGGATCCGTAGGCCCAAATAAAAAAATTCCAGATAATCCTAAGCCTGCGCATATATGAGTTAGACCTGTGTCGACTCCTATAAAAAATGAACACTTATCAAACTCTTCTTTGATCTTGTGAAAATTATCAGTTTCCAACTTAAAGGCTCTAGAATTAATTTCATTTATTTCTTTAAAGTAATTTAATTGATTCTTTCCATGGACAGGTACACAAATATCTAAATTGAAATCTTTTAAGTGATCGGCTAATTTTTTCCAATAATCTAAGGGATATTCTTTATTTCTCCTGCTAGACCCATGAACGAAAATAATCTTATTTTTTTTATCTAAACCTTCTTGCTTAAAACCATAATCATGTTCTTTATTTGGCTCATAATTTAAACTTTCAGCTGCTAATTTTTTCATTCTCATTACTGCATGTTCATCCTTAGTAATATTTATTCCCTTGTCGTATAAAAATGTTAAAAGTCCTTCTTTTGCTGATTTAAAGCTATAACCAATAAAATTTTTCGAGCTGGAAATTTTTTTGATTTTTGAACCTATGATTTGAGTTCTCATCAATCCTTGAAAATCAATTACAAAGTCATAAGTGATATTTTTAAATGATGCATTTATTTCTTTATTCAAATTCTTAAGTCTTTTCACAAAAGATTGATTTTTTGTTTCTCTTAATGAAATTGAAAAGAAATTGTCGATAGAGTGATTTAATTTTGCTGTGCTGAGAAATGTGCGATCAACTAGAAAATCTACTCTAGATTCCGGGTAATTCTTTTTTATGTCTTCAATGGCTGGAAAGGAATGAATTATATCTCCCAGCGAAGAGGTTTTAATTATTAAGATTTTCAATTATCAGAAATATTAGTTAACCATTCAGGGAATAAAATGTGCTCCCCTCTTACATGATTAGAGTATTTTGACTGAAGAATCTTGGTAATAGGTCCTCTTTGACCATTTGATATTTTATTTTTATCAACAAACGTTATTGGCAATACCTCTGCTGCAGTCCCTGTAAAAAAAAGTTCATCTGCTTGAATAACCTCTTCTGGAGAGATGTTCTTCTCAATAACATCAATTTTTTCATTCTTAGCTAAATCAATGATACTTTTTCTTGTTATACCATTAAGTGATGCCTCAACATCAGGAGTGAATATTTTCCCATCTTTCACCATGAAAAAGTTTTCTCCGGAACCTTCAGCAACATTTCCTTCTGTGTCTAACATTAAAGCTTCATCAAAACCTGCTTCAAGAGCTTCATTAAGTGCAACAATAGAATTAACGTAGTTTCCGTTAACTTTTGATCTCGACACTTTATTCCCTCTTTGTCTTGTGTAACTAGATAGTTTTACTTTGATTCCTTGCTCGTAAAGCTCTGGGGAAAGGTAGCTTGGCCAATACCAAGCGGCAACAATGCAGTGAACTTTAAGATTATCAGCTCTAAGTCCCAAGCCTTCAGAACCATAAAAGCACATAGGCCTTATATAAGCTTCCTCTAACTTATTTCTTTTTACGACTTCTATTTGAGCTTTATTTATTTCGTCTTTTGAATAAGGAATTTTTAATTTAACAGTATCTGCAGATTCAAAAAGGCGATCTGTGTGGTCCTTAAGACGGAAAATCGTTGGTCCTTGCGTGGTAGAATAAGCTCTAACACCTTCAAATACACCTAATCCGTAATGAAGAGTATGAGTTAAAACATGAACTTTGGCATCTTTCCAGTCAACATACTGGCCATCAAACCATACAACGCCATCTATATTTTCAAGGCCTTTTGAAGTATCCATATTTAAGTTAGAACCAAATGCAAATTAATCAAAATATTTTTAGAGCATATGATATCAGAGGTATTGCATCTGAGGACCTGAGCGATGAATTTGTTATGTCTTTGGGATCAGCTTTGAGTCATAAAATTAAAAAATTAGGTTTAAATCAAGTTGTAGTAGCTCGCGACGGAAGATTATCTGGAGCAAGAATTTACTCAGCCTTGATTAACTCCTTCTTAGATAATGGTGTAGATGTCATAAATGCAGGAATGGTGCCCTCACCTCTACTTTATTTTGCGGTTGAGAAATTAAATACTAAGAATGGAGTCATGATCACAGGAAGCCACAACCCCAAAGAATATAATGGATTTAAAATAATCTTGGGCGGTAAAACTATTTACGGGCAAGAAATTCAAAATATTAAAAACTACATACTTCAAGGCACTCACTCGAAAGAAATCCAGAAAGGTAATTTAGAAGAGATAGATATTTTAGATGATTATATTAATGAGCTTAAAAATAATATCTCATTAAAAAGGTCCATGAAGATTTGTCTTGATTGTGGAAATGGTGTTGGCGGGATGATTGCGCCAAAAGCATTTAAAGCAATTGGTTGTGAAGTTGTAGAACTTTTCAGCGAAGTAGATGGAAATTTTCCAAATCATCACCCAGATCCTGGTAATCCGAAAAATCTTGAAGACTTGCAGAGCAAAATAAAAGAATCAAATGCTGATATTGGCATAGCCTTGGACGGTGATGCAGATAGAGTTGGCATTGTTGATAACTCAGGGAAAATAATCTACCCAGATATTCAAATGATTCTGTATGCAGGCCAAGTTTTAGAGAAAAATAAAAATGCAACAATCATTTTTGATGTCAAATGTTCTAACATCCTAAAAAATTTCATTGAAGAAAATTCTGGCATAGCTTACATGTCAAAAACTGGCCACTCATACATAAAGAAGAATCTTTTTGAAAAGAATGCTCTTTTAGCCGGAGAAATGAGTGGGCATATTTTCTTTAAAGATAGATGGTTTGGTTTCGACGACGCTATTTATGCTGGAAGTAGAATGTTAGAGATTTTGTCAGAAAAAGAAAAAAATTCATCAGATATTTTTTCTGAACTACCTCAGAATTTATCAACACCAGAGATAAATATATCTGTTTCAGATGAAAATAAGTTTTCAATAATAAGTAAACTAATAAAAATACTGGAGAAAGAAAGTGGAGAGATTAGCTCCCTAGATGGAATTAGAATAGATAGAGATTCTTGCTGGGGTCTTATAAGAGCATCAAATACTTCACCAAACTTGGTTTTAAGGTTTGAAGGAAATTCGCCTCAAGATTTGGATGATATAAAAAATGTATTTAAAAAAGCTATTTCAAAAGTGGATAATACGATCAAAGCAAACTTTTAATGATCAAAGATAGCAAATCTGCAGAATCACTAGCAAAGATCCTAAGTGAGGCCTTGCCTTACATACAAAAGTTTTCAGGAAAGATAGTCGTCATTAAGTATGGTGGCAGCGCTATGAAAGAAAACAAATTAAGGCAAAATTTTGCAAGAGACATCGCTTTGATGAGGCAAATTGGAATATTTCCTGTTCTTGTTCATGGAGGCGGACCACAAATTGAAAGAAATTTGAAGAAGAACAATATAAAAAGTGTGTTTATTGATGGACTTAGAAAAACAGATGAAAATTCAATAAAAACTATTGTTAAAACTCTAAGGGAAGTAAATGGAGATATTGCCGAACTGATCAAAACTTGGGGAGCAAGAACAAAAACATTCAATGACGTTAGAGAGAGTATTCTTATCTGTAAAAAAATTAAAACACAGATGGATCTTGGATTTGTAGGTGATATCACAAAGGTTGATGGTAGTTTGATCAAGAAAAATATTTTTAGTGGAAAAATTCCTGTGATTGCTCCAATTGGCAGGGACAGATTTGGAATGCATTACAATATTAATGCTGATCATGTGGCTTGCAAGGTTGCTGAAAAATTAAAGGCTGAAAAGATAATTATGATGACGGATGTAAAAGGAGTGTTGACAAATACAGGTAAGAAAATATCTGAAATGGATATCAAAAAAGCCAAAAAAGTTGCTAAAACCATAAAAGGAGGAATGCTTCCAAAACTCTCATCTGTGATAAAGAGTCTAGAAAGCGGCGTGAAAAGTGCTCATATCGTTGATGGCAGAGTGCCGCATGCAGTTTTAGTTGAGATACTTACGGACAAGGGCGTTGGAACTTGGATAACAAAATAAGATGACCGAAACTCTGACAAATAGACAAATTAATATTATGCAGACTTTAGTTTCCATGCTTGAAAGTAAGGAACCGATAAAAATTACTACTGCTGAATTGGCAAAAAGGTGCGAGATAACTGAAGCTGCCATCTATAAACATTTTCCAAGTAAAAGAAAGATATATGAAGGCTTGGTTGATTTTTGTGAGGAAAATATATTTCCAAGAATATCATCCATAAAAAAAGAAGTTTCCAGTCCGGAGACTCCCTTTAATATTTGTACTTTGATATTAGCGTTTTGTGAGAAAAACAAAGGTATTTGCAAAATTTTGACTAGAGAAGTACTTACTCCAGATGAAATAAAAATTGAAGAAAAAGTAAACCATTTATTTGAAAGATTCGAACTTGAAATAAAACTTGCCTTCCAAAATTATGAACAATCCAGCAAGGCAAAATTCAACTTAACTCCAACTGATTCAGCTGGATTGGTCATTTCTATTCTAGAGGGAAAGATTCAAAGCTTTGTAAGATCAAATTTTAAAAGAAAAATATTGGAAGAATGGAATGAATATTCTTCAAAATTAATGCTAACAATTTATAAGTGATTTAATTAATTTATAAGAAAATCGAAGAAGATATTCTTTTCGTCCGGCCTGGCAATTTCTCCAGTGCTTTTATTCAATCTGGCTGCAGATAAATTCTTAGGCCTTGGTTGCGTTCCTTTATCGATATTGTTCTGAACCTCTGAGACATAATTCATCCAAATAGGTAAAGCAGTTGTACTTCCGAACTCTCTCTCCCCTAGTGGTTTAGGTTGATCATATCCAAACCAAACTGTTGCTAAGAAGCTGTTATTAAAGCCTGTAAACCAAGTGCTCTCTGCATCATTAGTTGTTCCAGTTTTTCCTGCAAAATCATCTCTGGATAATTTCTTTATATTGCTTGCTGTCCCTCTTTTTGCCGCTTCTATCAAAATGTCATTAATTACATATGTAATTCTAGGATCAATAATTTCTTCTTCATTATTTTCTTCATTGTATCCATTCCATAATCTTGAAGCTCTTAGATCTAAAGTTTTAGTTTTTGAGAAATCTAATACTTCTGAATTAGGAAGAACGATTTTTTCAATGTAATAAGGCTCTATAGATTTTCCTCCATTAGCAATGATAGAAAAGGCTTTTGCATTTTGTAAAGGAGTAGAACTATAAGATCCCAGGGCCAGAGACAAATCATTCGGAATTTCATCTTCTTGGAATCCATATTTCTGAACATGACTTCTTACTTTGTCGATACCTAATTCCTGAAGAAGTCTAACTGAAACTATGTTTCTTGACTGAACCAATGCCTCTCTCAATCTTGTTGGTCCATAGAATCTACCGGATGAATTTTTTGGGCGCCAGACATCTTCTAAATTGTCATCTTCAAAAACTATGGGTGCATCGAGGATTATTGAGGATGGGTTATAACCATTTTCAAAGGCAGCACTATATAAAAAAGGTTTAAAGTTTGAACCAAGCTGAGGTTTTGCTTGAAAAACTCGATTATAGTTACTTGAATAAAAATCATATCCGCCGACCAAAGCCAAGATCTTTCCATCCTTTGGATCAAGACTTACGATACATGATTGAATCTCTGGATATTGAGAGAATTCCACTTTTTCACTGCTTTCATTGATCCAAACGAGATCCCCAGGAGAGAAGAAATCCGAAAATTCCTGAACCTCCCTATCTATTCTATTTTCATCTATTTTTGGTCTAATCTTCGTATTCAGGTCTTCTTTAAAAATTCTTTTGAGCTCTAAATTAGAATTGATAAGAAATACAACTTGATCTTCTACTGAAACAAATATGGCAGGGACAAAATCTTTGTATTTTGGGAGTGACTCATAAAGAGATTCAATCTCCCTGAAAGGATGCTCATCGGTTTTTTCTATTCCATACTCATCAGAAAAATCTATGTCTTGATAAAAAAATTGATAGAACACTTCGGACTTATTGAGAAATTTATTTGGGATCAAATTTTCATAATTCTTTGGCTTTCTAAATCCATGTCTACTTTCATAACTCTCTATTCCATTTTTAAGAGCTTTGTTGGCAGAAAGTTGATGTTGTGAATTTATTGTTGAATAAACTTCATAGCCATCTTTATATACTCCCTTTCCATAGTTACTAACCATGTATTTTCTAATTTCTTCTGCCAAATGGCCGGCTTCCACCTCGGGTTTGATTCCATAATTATCTGCTGTAAGAGGTTCAGATACATTTACCTCATAATCGCTTTCGGAGATGTATCCTAGGTCTTTCATTCGTTTAAGTATCCAATTTCTTCTATTCAATGCTCTTCTTTTATTTGCCAGTGGATTCACCTCTGATGGTCTTTGCGTTGATGCAGCAATCATTGCAAATTGAGCTATAGATAAATCTTGAAGAGGCTTTCCATAATAAATTGAGGAAGCCGCAACAATGCCATAAGCTCTGTTCCCTAAAAAAACTTTATTTACATAAAGTTCAAATATTTCCTCTTTTGTTAAAAAGACTTCAAGCATAAAGGCCGTATAAATTTCTTTTAACTTTCTTTTGTAGGTTTTTTCTTGGGTAAGCAAATAATTTCTAGCAACTTGCATTGTCAAGGTTCCACCACCGCTGCCTTTTTCTCCCGTAATTATCAACTCACTTAGCGCTCTGGCAAGAGCAGTAAAATCGATACCCGTATGAGAGAAAAATTCATCGTCTTCAGCTGCAAGATATGCATTAACAAGTCCCTCAGGTATGTCTTCAAAAATAATTTTTGTTCTATGGATTTCCCCAAATTCAGAAATAAGCTTTCCATCTCTAGTATAAATTTTTAATGGAATTTGTAATTCTGCTTTATCAAGGTCACTTATTTTAGGTAATTCAGGATAAAGATATATATAAATTCCAAGCGCCATTTGAAATGGCAAAAGAATAGTAATTAAAGATATTAGAAATATCTTTGACCTGAATAATGCCCTAAAAAAATTTTTCATTTTCTAAAAGATAATTCTAATAGATATAATGAGTAGATGAACATCTTTCTTGTTGGACCCATGGGATCTGGAAAATCAAGCTTGGGAAAGAAACTCGCTAAAAGTTTAGATAAAAAATTTATTGATACAGACAAAGAAATTGAGAAAAAAGAAAACAAAACTATTAATGAGATTTTTGAAAATAAAGGTGAGAAATATTTTAGAGAAAAAGAGAAAGAGTTTTTAATAAATATCCCAAATAGCTTAAATATGGTTATTGCAACTGGCGGAGGTATCGTTACTGATCAAGAAAACCGTGAGAAATTAAAAGAAAATAGAGTCATTTTCTTAAATGCCTCAGTCGAAAGACAGAGCAAAAGAACGTCTAGATCAGATAAAAGGCCTCTCTTAAGAAACGTAGACAGGTTGAAAAAACTTAGAGAACTCTACGATCAAAGGTTAAAGTTTTATAAGGACGTTTCAAATTTCGAAATCAACGTAGATAAATATAAAAGCAAAGATATTCTTGTGAAAATTATTGAAGAACTAAATGAAAACAATTAAACAATTAAAAGTAAAAACGCCCAGTTCAAATTATTCCATTTATTTTGGTAATGATTTTATTAAAAGATTTCCTTTAAAAAAAATATCCAACTCAAAAGAAATTTTTTTTATTTTTGACTCAAAAATGCCTGATTTATCAATCAGAAAAGTAAAGAGTTTCATAAGGCAATCAATGCCGAGTAAATTTGACTCCTTTAAATTTATTGCAAATGAAAAAAATAAATCTATCGAGACATCTCAAAAAATTATAGAAAAATTAATTGATTTAAAATTCTCAAGAGATTCATTGATTGTTTCTTTTGGTGGCGGCATAACAACAGATCTCGCGGGTTTTGTAGCCTCAGTATATCTTCGCGGAATTGAAGTTATGCATATTCCAACCACTCTTCTGGCCCAGGTCGATGCATCTGTGGGAGGTAAAACAGGTGTTAACAGTAAAAAATTTAAAAATATGATTGGTGCATTTAAGCAACCTGCAGCAGTATTGATTGATACATGTTTTCTCAAATCCCTGAGTAAAAGGCATTTAGCAGCAGGTTACTCAGAAATAATTAAACATGCGCTAATTGAAGATAAAAATTTGTTATCTAAATTAGATAACTTTGATCAGAATATTGATAAGAAAGGAAACATTACCGAGTTATCTAACCTCATAAGGATATCAACAAAAATTAAGGCAAACATTGTTGAGCAAGACGAAAGAGAGAAATCGGTAAGAGCTCATCTCAACTTTGGTCATACTTTCGCACATGCTATAGAAAGCGTTCAATCTTTTAAGGGATTGAACCATGGCGAAGCAGTTGGCGTTGGAATGGTTTGTGCGGCCAAATTATCTTTACTGTTAGGTAAAATAAATTCACAAGAGTTTGATAAAATTAAATCGTTAATTAAAAAATTCAACTTACCCATTAAGCTTCCTGCTAATTGTGAGCCTGCAAAGATTCTTAAAGCCATGCAATCTGACAAAAAAAGTAAAGATTCAACTATAAGATTCATTATTTTAGATGGAATAGGAAAGGTTAAAATAGTTGAAAACGTTGACAAAGAGAAAATCTTAAATAGCTTAAAAATATAAAAAATATTTCTCTTATAACATAGAATAAAAATTGGTCTTTTTTATTATTTTTTGGTATAAATAATTAAGCAAGAAATTAACATTCTTCCCTGAGATCTTGGGCTTAAGATCAATCGTTCATCCTTATTTGGGGACGGAAGTAGGTAAAATATCAAACCGAAGGAACGCATCTTTCGATCAGGAAGGATGAAGCATTGACTCGATGGTAAAAGGTATAAATAAAAAATTAATAGAGCGTCCAAAAAAGAAAGGACTTTATGATCCAGCTAGCGAGAAGGATTCTTGTGGCGTTGGCTTAGTTGCCAACATAAAGGGAATCCCTTCAAGAGAAATCATGGATGATGCCTACCTTATCAACTCTAGAATGGATCACAGAGGAGGATGTGGTTTTGAAGAAAACACAGGAGATGGAGCTGGCATTCTTCTTGCTTTACCGGATTCTTTTTTTCAAGATCAGGCAAAAAAAATAAATATTAATCTTCCTGATTTTGGTTCTTATGCTGTAGGTAATATTTTTCTGCCCCAGGATCAAACAGAAAGATCTTTCTGCAAAAAAATTGTTGAACAAACTATTAAATCAGAAGGACAGAAATTTTTAGGTTGGAGAAAAGTTCCTATAAATCCTAAAAAGGCAGACGTTGGACCTGCTGCTAGAGATTGTCAGCCTGAGATAGAGCAAGTTTTCGTTCAAAAATCGACCAAACTTGATCAGGAGTCGTTTGAGAGAAAACTTTACTTAATTAGAAAAATTTTCACTAAACGACTTAGATATCAAGAAAATTTGAGTCAAGCCTCTTTGTTTTATGCCTGCACCCTTTCATCGAGACTGATTGCTTACAAAGGTATGCTTACCCCAGCTCAGCTTTTCCCTTTTTTCCCAGATCTTGAAAATAAAAAATTCGAGACTCATTTGGCAATGGTTCACTCGAGATTCAGTACGAACACTTTCCCTTCTTGGGATAGAGCTCAACCCAACAGATATATGTGTCATAACGGCGAGATAAACACTTTAAAAGGAAACATGAATCAAATGTATTCTCGACAAGGTCTTGCGAGAAGTGATTATTTCGGTTCAAAAATTAATAAATTATTCCCTATAACGGAACCAGACTGCTCTGATTCTGGTTCATTCGATAATGTTCTTGAGCTGCTAATAATGTCAGGAAGAGAACTACCTGAGGCTGCCATGATGATGATTCCTGAAGCTTGGCAAAATGACAATGAAATGAGTCCAGCAAAAAAAGCCTTTTATGAGTATTCATCATCATTTATGGAACCTTGGGATGGTCCTGCATCTATAGTTTTCACAGATGGAAATTATGTTGGAGCCGTTTTAGATAGAAATGGGCTAAGACCGAGCAGATTTTATGTAACTGATGACGACAAAGTCATCATGGCTTCAGAGGTAGGAGTTCTTCCGGTTGATCAGTCAAAAGTTTTATCAAAAGGAAGACTTCAGCCAGGAAAAATGTTTCTTATTGATTTTGAGGAAGGCAGGATGATTCCAGATGAAGAAATCAAAAAAAGGGTCTCAAAAAAACTTCCCTATAAAGATTGGGTAAAAAATCAAATTATAGATATCCAAGATCTAAAAACATCCAAAACAAAATATAAAGCAAACGATTTAATCTCAAGGATGCAGTCTTTTGGTTACACCACTGAAACACTTGAGTTCATGTTGCTGCCCCTTGTAACTGAGTTAAGAGATCCTCTTGGATCAATGGGAAATGATGCTGCTTTAGCATGTTTATCTGATAAACCCAGAATGATTTATGACTACTTCAAGCAACTTTTTGCTCAGATTACTAATCCAGCAATCGACTCAATAAGAGAGGAAGTAATCATGTCTCTTGAATGCCTAATAGGCCCGGAGAGTAATTTGCTCGAATCTTTAGAAGAAAATGCACATCGATTAAGATTAAAACATCCTATTCTTTCAAATGAAGAACTAATTAGTATAAAGAATAACAAAGATTATGGTTGGATTACTAAGACTATCGATATTACATACGAAAGAGGTAGTGGAGCTTCAGGCCTAAAGAAAGCTCTAAAAAGAATCTGCACTGAATCAGAGGACGCAATAAAGCAAGGATATTCTTTTGTACTTCTATCTGATAGAAATCTGTCGAAAAGTAGAGTTGCTATAAGTTCATTGCTTGCGTGTTCCTCCGTTCATCATCATTTAGTTAGAAAAGAAAAAAGAACACAATTAGGACTAATAATTGAGTCTGGCGAAGCTAGAGAGGTTCATCATCACTGCCTTCTTATCGGATATGGGGCTGATGCAATAAATCCTTACCTAGCTTTTGAAGTCTTGGAGAAATCTTTAAAAGATCAAATACTGCAAGATAAAAAATTGAGAAATACCTCAGATTTAGTTAATGCCTATAAAAAAGGAGTTGCTAAGGGTATGTTGAAGGTCATGGCCAAAATGGGAATATCGACACTTCAATCTTACAAAGGTGCTCAAATTTTTGAAGCGGTTGGTTTGGCTGATGAAATAATAGATTTTTGTTTCCCGGGGACTACTAGCAGAGTACAAGGGGTAAATTTTGAAGTTTTAGCTGAAGAAATAGAGAGAAGACATGCAATAGGTTTTCCTGAATACGATCAAAATAAAATATCTGTACTTCCTAATCCTGGAGATTTTCATTGGCGTAACGGTGGTGATTCACACATGTGGGATCCAAAATCGATTTCCTCTTTACAACTCGCCTCTCAAGCCAATGACGAGAGTAAATATTGGGAATTCTCAAATCATGCAAATGAACAGACTACCAAGAACAGTACTTTGAGAGGCCTAATGAAATTCAAATATCCTAAAAAGGGAATTCCTTTGGATCAAGTTGAATCTGAAAAAGAAATTGTAAAAAGGTTTGCAACCGGAGCGATGTCACTAGGCTCTATCTCTACGGAAGCTCATGAATCGCTTGCATTGGCAATGAATGAACTAGGAGGTAAATCTAATACCGGTGAAGGAGGAGAAGATCCTATTAGATTTAAACCATTAAAAGATGGGAGATCTAAAAGATCGGCAATCAAACAAGTTGCCTCTGGAAGGTTTGGTGTAACTATGTGGTACCTGACTAACTCTGACGAACTACAGATAAAGATTGCGCAAGGTGCGAAGCCGGGAGAAGGTGGTGAACTTCCTGGAAAAAAAGTCGATCAATATATAGCTAAGATAAGACATTCCACGCCAGGCGTTGGACTAATAAGTCCTCCTCCTCATCATGATATCTACTCTATTGAGGACATAGCTCAATTAATTCATGATCTCAAAAATGCTAACAGGAAGGCTAGAATAAGTGTGAAGCTGGTCTCTGAAATTGGAGTTGGAACTATTGCAGCTGGAGTAGTTAAAGCAAAAACAGATCATCTGGTCATTGCTGGTCACGATGGAGGAACAGGAGCCTCTCCATTAACATCGATCAAGCACGCAGGCCTTCCCTGGGAGCTTGGAATTGCTGAAACACACCAAACTTTGGTGATGAATAATTTAAGATCTAGGGTGGTTCTCCAAACAGATGGCCAGTTAAAGACTGGGAGAGATGTTGCTATAGCAGCCATCCTAGGAGCTGAGGAGTTTGGTTTCTCAACAGCACCACTGGTTACTTTGGGGTGCATTATGATGAGAAAGTGTCACTTAAATACTTGCCCCGTTGGAATTGCTACTCAAGATAAAGATCTAAGAGAAAAATTTAAAGGTAAGCCAGAAAACGTTGTTAATTATCTTTTTATGGTTGCAAAAGAGCTAAGAATGATAATGGCGAAGTTAGGAATCAAAAATCTCAATGACATGATAGGAAGAGTTGATCTTCTCGAATTAGATAACGCAATCAATCATTGGAAAAAAGATGGCATTGATTTATCAAATCTTCTTACTCCTGCTGAAATAGTATTTAAAAATACTGATGTATTTAAAACTCAAGATCAAAATCACAATCTAGAAAAATCACTTGATCTCAAGCTACTTAAAAAGATCAAACCATCAATATTAAGTAGAGAGAAAATTACAATAAATCAGAAAATTGGGAACACAAACAGAGTCTTTGGCACCATTATCTCTAATGAGATCTCTAAAATCTGGGAAAACAAAGGATTGCCTGAGGATACAATTCACATGAAATTAGATGGATCCGCTGGACAAAGTCTTGGAGCTTGGACTTGCAAAGGCATGACCATTGAGCTTGAAGGGGATGCGAATGACTATGTTGGTAAAGGACTTTCAGGTGGAAAAATAATCATCTATCCGGACAAGAGAAGTAAATTTGTAGCAGAAGATAATATTATTCTTGGAAATGTTGCACTTTATGGAGCTACAGAAGGGGAAGCATATTTCAGAGGGATAGCCGCAGAGAGATTTTGCGTAAGAAACAGTGGAGCTAAGGTTGTAGTAGAAGGTATCGGAGATCACGGATGCGAATACATGACCGGTGGAGTAGCAGTAATTCTTGGAGATACTGGCAGAAACTTCGGTGCCGGAATGAGTGGAGGAGTTGCATACGTTTATGATTCAAAAAACTCATTCAAGAGAAAATGCAACACCAGTACTTTTGAGTTAGAAAAATTAGAAAATGAGAATGATCTCAAAGAGCTTAAGCAACTAATAAAAAATCATAAGAAATTTACTGGTTCAGCTGTAGCGACTAGAATCTTAAATGATTGGAATAATTCAATATCAAAATTCGTGAAAGTAATGCCTACTGATTACAAAAGAGTCATGATGGAATTAAATGAAACAAAACTTAAAGTGAGTTGAGATGGGAAAAGTAACTGGCTTTAAAGAATTCTCTAGAGAAGTTGAGCCTTACAGGCCAGCTAAGTCTAGGGTTTTGGACTTCAAAGAAATATACACTGATCATGACGATAAGCTCCTGAATACTCAAGCGGCCAGATGTATGAATTGTGGTGTGCCCTTCTGTCAATCAGGTGAAGGCTGTCCTGTATACAATTTAATTCCTGAGTGGAATGATTTGGTCTACAACGAGCAGTGGGAAGACGCATTTGATAGGCTTTTCAAAACAAATAATTTTCCAGAAGTTACTGGAAGAGTCTGTCCAGCAGTCTGCGAAGGAGCTTGTGTTTTAGGTATAACTGAGACTCCTGTCGCTATTAAAAATCTAGAATTTGCAATCGCTGACAAAGGAATAAAATCTGGATGGCTTAAGCCTAAAGTTCCAGAAGTTAGAACCAATAGAAAAATAGCTATAGTCGGATCAGGTCCCGCTGGTCTTTCAGCAGCTCAACAACTAAATAGTGTTGGCCATTCTGTTGAAGTCTTTGAAAGATCTGACCGCATCGGTGGATTAATGATGTATGGAATTCCTAACATGAAACTCGATAAATCAATATTAGATATGAGAATTGAGATTATGGAGAAGGAAGGAATAGTTTTTCACACGAATACTGATATTGGTGCTCCGAATTCACCCTCTCTTGAAAACCTTATCAACGAGAATGATTCTGTCCTCTTAACTACTGGAGCTACTAAACCCAGAGATCTGGCCATCCCTGGCAGAGAAGGAGATGGTGTTCACTTTGCCATGGAATTTCTTGGTAAAAACACTAAAAGTCTATTGGACAGCAAACTCAAAAATAATAATTTTATCTCTGCTAAAGATAAGAACGTAATTGTCATTGGTGGAGGAGATACAGGAAACGATTGCCTTGGCACATCATTAAGACACAAGTGCAAAAGTCTTCTTAATTTTGAAATAATGCCTGAGTTGCCAAAAGATAGAGCAGATAACAATCCTTGGCCTCTTTTTCCTAGAATACATAAAGTTGATTATGGCCATGAAGAATCAATCGAGGTATTAGGAAAAGATCCGAGGGAATATTCAATCTCTGGCAAAGAATTTTTAAGAGATGAGTCTGGAAAGTTAATAGGAATCAAAACGGTAATGGTTGATTCAGCTTTTAAAGAAATTAAAGGAACTGAAAAAACTTGGAAAGCAGATCTTATTCTTCTAGCGATGGGTTTTCTGGGGCCTGAGAACTATATCAATCAAGAAGTAGATATAGATCTCGATGAAAGATCTAATTTTAAGGCAGATCATAATATCCATAAAACCTCACATCCAAAAGTTTTTGCTGCTGGGGATTGCAGAAGAGGCCAATCACTTGTTGTTTGGGCTATAAATGAGGGAAGAGCCGCTGCGCGAGAAATTGATAAAGAATTAATGGGCTCTACTGCTCTTATTTAGAGTAATCTGAGTCTATCTTTCTCATCAATCCTTCTTGGATAGCTGAAGCTACCAATATTCCATCCTGTGTATAAACGCTCCCTCTGTTGAAACCTTTTGCATTACTTGCACTGGGGCTATCTGTTACATATAACAACCATTCGTCCGCTCTGAAAGGTCTATGAAACCACATGGCATGGTCAATACTCGCAGCCATTACTTTTCTGTTCATACCTCCCCAACCGATACCATGCGGAAGTTGTGCTGTGCTGAGCAAACCAAAATCTGATGCGTAAGCCAATATGTTTTGATGGACAAGAATATCATCTGGAAGGTTTCCATTTGCCTTCATCCACGTATGTTTATAAGGAGGTTTTTTTTCACTATTTAATGGATTGAATTGCTCAACTGTTCTTAATTCAATTGCTTTCTCTCTAAGAAATCCATCCCTGTACTCTTCAGGAATTTGATCCATCATTGACTCTCTTAATTCCCTTTCACTTTTGAGCTCTTCAGGACCAGGAACATCAGGCATGTCAAATTGATGTTCGAAGCCGCCCTCGTCCTTTTGAAAAGAAACAGACATATTAAAAATTGCCTCACCGTTTTGAATAGCATCAACCGTTCTCGTTGTAAAACTTCCTCCATCTCTTATTCTTACTACTTGATAAACAATGGGGATGTCTATTCTTCCAGGCCTTAAAAAATAAGCATGAAAAGAATGAGCATATCTTTCCTCTTCAATGGTGTTATAGGCTGCACTTAAGGCTTGGCCTAAAACTTGACCACCGAAGACTCTGCCCCATGCAGTTTTTTCGCATTCACCTCTGAAAAGGTTCTCTTCTAATTTTTCTAAATTAAGCGTTTGAACTAAATCATCTAAACTTTTTTGTGACGACATTAATTTTCCTCAATTGTGTGATCAACTTCAGTCCCAGGAGTTTTTATAGAAGTCTTACCAACTACTTTTGCTGGAACACCAGCCACGGTCATGTGTTCAGGAACATCTTCTAAAACCACGCTTCCAGCAGCTATTTTTGCACCTTCGCCTATTTCAACATTTCCTAAGATTTTAGCTCCTGAACTTATTAAGACTCCCTTCCTTACTTTGGGGTGTCTATCCCCTATCTCTTTTCCTGTTCCACCAAGAGTAACTCCCTGGAATATAGAAACATCATCCTCAATCACTGAAGTTTCTCCAATCACTATTCCAGTAGCATGATCAAGCATTATTCCTTTTCCAATAGTAGCTGCAGGATGAATATCTACGCCATAAACTTGCGAGGTTCTGCTTTGTAGAAAATAAGATAAAAGAGTTTCTTTTTTCCAATGATAATTAGAGGCCCTGTAGGCCTGCAAAGCTGAGAATCCTTTTGAAAATAAGAATGTTTCCAAAATGGTATTCGTTGCGGGATCTCTGGAAATAACCGCATTAAGATCTTTTTCAATAGCTTTTGAAACATCTTTGGTATTAAGGGCCTGCAAAATACTTGGAAATAATTTTTTTTCAGAAAAAGACCATGCTTGAGATAAATCTCTGGATAATTTTAAGCTAATGGAAGAAATAAAATCATCATTAGATAAAACCAAAGACTCCAAAAAGTCTTTATAATCTTCATTGGATTTAATATAGTCCTCAGCCTCAGATTGAAGCTTTGTCCATATATTGTTATCTACGGCATTCATAAAAAAAAAGAAGTCTAGACGAAGTTAACAAAAAGTCATAGCTATATATTTGAAGTTTTAGGGTATAAAGGATAATAATTTATAAAAGAATAATATGACAATTTCAACTTCCCAAAATCTAAGCGCTACTCCAGATATTAAGGTCAGCGTTGGAAATACCTTTGGCTTTGACTCTAGTCTAGAAGTACCGGCCTTTTCTGAACCAAGTGAATACGTTCCTGCTCTTGATCCCGACTATTGTTTTGACAAAGAGACAACCCTCTCAATTCTTGCAGGATTTTCGCATAATCGTCGAGTAATGATTCAAGGTTTGCACGGTTCTGGCAAATCAACTCACATTGAACAAGTCGCTTCAAGATTAAATTGGCCTTGTGTGAGGATTAATCTAGATAGTCATATCAGTAGATTGGACTTGCTGGGCAAAGATGCAATTGTTATCGAAGATGGAAAGCAATTAACAAAGTTTGTGGAGGGTATACTGCCATGGGCAATACAGAATTCTGTTGCCTTAGTATTTGATGAGTATGATGCGGGAAGACCGGATGTAATGTTTGTCATTCAAAGAGTTCTTGAAGCTGAAGGAAAATTAACCTTGTTGGATCAAAATAGGGTTTTGACGCCTAATCCGTATTTTAGATTATTTGCAACAGCAAACACCGTAGGTTTGGGAGATAGTACTGGTCTTTATCATGGGACACAGCAGATAAATCAGGGACAAATGGATAGATGGCAAATCGTGTCAGTTTTAAACTATTTAGATGAGGAACTTGAACAAAAGGTTATTCTTTCAAAAGTAAAAGATCTAGATAACAAAGAAGGAAAAGAAACTGTTCTAAATATGATTAGACTTGCCAACTTAACAAGAAAAGGCTTTGAGAGCGGAGATATATCAACATTAATGTCGCCTAGAACAGTCATTAGTTGGGCAGAAAATTATTCTATTTTTGAGGATTTGGTTAAATCATTCGAGCTGAGTTTTCTCAACAAGTCAGATGAAACTGAAAGACCAATCATTTCAGAATACTTTCAGAGATGTTTTGGTGCTGAAACCAATAGTTCCATAAGCTCTGAATCCAATTAAATTTTGTTAGAGAAATCTGATAAACAAACCATAAAGGATGCGCTTGCAGCTTCGGCTAAAGCTATTTCTGAAGATACAGAATTAAATGTAAATTTTGGAATAGAGAACCTTAGACAAAGCTCTTTGCCAGAACCACTTCAACCCGTTAAAAACTTTAATGATCTGAGGGCAAAATCTGATCAAGTGGCTCTTATAAGTAAATATTCAAGTGATAATTTATTCACACATAGAGATGCAAAAGTAAATGAAATCATCAAGGACTTAGACCTTACTAGAGTCGAGCTGCTGGGCTCAAAAAAATTTCTAGGAGTTTCAAAAAACCTTGAATTTCTTTTTCAGAAAAATATTAATTCTTTAGATGCTAATGAAGACTCTTCTTCTGTAGCTATCTCGCATTGGTTGAGATCTGAACTTCTCGGACAAGAATTAGGACGTCCTGATTCAAAAAAATTTGAAGATCTTTATGAAAAACTTATTTCTTTTCAGGAGAAATACTTAGGGCAATTAGAAGAGTCTTTAGAAAGTTCGTTGGACTTTTCCAAAGTCATCTTTTCTTTACTAAAAGATCTTGAGATTAGCGTGGATGAGCAACAGCCTGAAGAAGAAAATGATGAGAAGAATGAAGAAGAAAATGAAGATGAGTCCAGCGAAGAAGAAAATCAGGAAGAGGAAGAAGAAACTGACTCAGAGGATGGGCAAAGTGACGAGCAAGATACTTCTATAGAAGATGAAGAAATGGATATCGAAGAGGGAGAAGTAGATGCTGATGAAGATTCATGGATTGAAAATAGATCAAAATTAGAAGAACTTCTTAAAAAAGTTGGGGAACAAGAATACAAAGTTTACACGAAAGATTTTGATGAAGAAGTTAAAGCGGAGGAGTTATGCGACTCTGAAGAATTAGCTAGATTAAGAGGAAGATTGGATCAATTAATGGAATCCAGTAAAAATGCCATAGCGAAATTAGCTAATAGACTGCAAAGATTATTATTAGCTCAACAGAATAGATCTTGGGAATTTGATAAGGAGGAAGGTCAGCTAGATCCAAGCAAACTTCACAAAATTATCGTAGATCCTCTCACCCCACTGAGTTTTAAAATTGAAAAGGACTCAGAGTTTAAAGATACTCTTGTTTCTATTTTGGTTGATAGCTCTGGATCTATGAGAGGAAGATCAATGACTACTGCAGCAATCTGTGCAGATATCATTGGCAGCACTCTTGATCGATGCAATATAAAAACAGAGATTCTTGGATTTACAACTAAACACTGGAAAGGTGGAGACTCCAGAAAGTTATGGTTAGAGCAAGGCAAAATCCCTAATCCAGGGCGCTTAAATGACTTGAGACACATAATCTTCAAACCTGCAGATCAAGCTTGGAGACGGGGACGAAAAAATCTAGGACTGATGCTCAGAGAGGGGCTTTTAAAAGAAAATGTAGATGGAGAAGCATTGATGTGGGCTCAAAACAGACTAAATAAAAGACCTGAGCAAAGAAAAATATTAATGGTTATTTCAGATGGAGCCCCTGTTGATGACAGTACGCTTTCGACAAACTCTACCAATTATCTTGATACTCATCTACGAGATGTTATAAAAAAAGTAGAAACCGCGTCTGAAACAGAGCTTATTGCGATCGGTATCGGACATGATGTTACAAGATACTATAAAAAAGCAGTCACCATTCACAGAGCAGAAGAGTTAGGAGGTGCTATGCTTGATCAATTAACCTCACTGTTTGAAACCTGATTAAATTGACCCTAGGCATTCAAAATGCTTTAATAAATTTTTAAAAAAGGTACACATATGGAAATTGTTAAAAGAAACGGACCACCTGAAGATTTAATATATTTTGATGATGAATTGCCTCTAGAAGAGAAGCATGTTGAAGATGTTATAGAAATCTTTAATACCCCTCTAACCGGAGCATACAACTGGGATTACACTGTAGCAGAAAATAGAATTAAAAGACTTTATGAATTAGGTAAAGAACTAAACTGGAACGGTTCTATTGATTTAGATTGGAGTTACAATCATCCTAAAGATAAGCCTTTAGTTGGTGGAGAATTGTTCGAGCCACCTCATGAACAATTAGATGCTTGGAAAAATCTATCTGATGAAGAAAAAATAGAGTTTGATAGACACGAAACAGCTGAACTCCTATGTCAGTTTTTGCATGGAGAACAGGGTGCGTTATTAGTTGCCTCACAAATTGCAAGTTGTGCACCAACATACAATGCAAAACTTTATGCTGCTTCACAAACTTTTGATGAAGCAAGACACGTTGAAGTTTTCAACAGATATCTTCAGGAAAAAATAGGTTTCCATTATCCTGTTAATGCAAACTTAAAAGCTTTGCTTGATAAAATTTTGACTGATGAAAGATGGGACCTTAAGTTTATTGGTATGCAAGTAATTATTGAAGGTCTTGCCTTGGCCGCATTTACTAACTTAAAACTAGATACTAATTGCGTACTTCTGAAACAACTACTTCATTATGTAATCAGAGATGAAGCCAGACATGTCACCTTCGGGATTAATTATCTAGAAGAATATATAAAAACTTTAAGTCCAGAAGAAGTAGAAGACAGAGCACAGTTTGCATACGAAGCATGTGTCATTTCAAGAGATAGAATTATTAACACCACTGCTATGCAGAAATTTTTGAAAATGTCTCCTGAGGAAGCTAGGCAATTTACTTTAGAATCAGGAGCCATGGAAACTTTTAGAAACTTCTTATTCTCAAGAGTCATGCCTAATTTATCAAAAATTGGTCTTTTGACAGACTCTATCAGACCAAAATATGAAGAATTAGGTTTACTTGAATATGAAAATGCTCCTAGTGATTTTGAAATTGATTGGGCTGAGATAACAAAACCTCTCGAAAGCTCAGAGCAAATCGTCAAAGAATCAAACGAGCAAGCTAAGGCTGTAGCAGAAATGCTAAACCAAGCTTAAGTTTTATTTAATTTTTAATCTTAAATAGAAAGTCAGGTTAGCCTGACTTTCTGCTTTTATGTTATTGAGATTCTCAACAAGAAATAATTTAAGTCCGAATTCGGAAAAATCATTGATTGGAGATGAATAATTTGCTGAAAAAACTCTTTCTCTATGTGCAGGCGCCAAGTTAACTTTCACTGTACCCACCGTGGAATTACCAAAATAGTCTCTTCCAGATATAAATTTAAGGTCTGCTGTACCTTTTTCTATAGACAAAGGAACTAAATAGTCCAATCTAAAACGATCTTTTTTATTGAAAATATCTTTACCATGAATGCTTAGGTTTGTTGATGTAAGAAATGATGAATCAGATCTAATATTGATAAAAGAGAAATTTTCATAAGGTTCAGCCCTCATGCCCGTCAATGATATAAAAGCTGAGAAATTCTCATTAATAAAAAAATTTGAATCGATAGTTAATATTGAAGAATAGGAATTTTTTGAAGAACTTTGTCCATTTAAAAACATCATCCCAAGATAAGAAGAATCTTCCTCAAGGCGTCCCAACTTGATGGATGTTTTATTATTTTTTGAGAAAATATTTAACTGAGTTGAAAAATACTTCGAATAAGCCTTATCTTGATCAGTCCAGGGATTCCAACCCTGGAAACCTTTGGAAAAACTAAAACCGTAACCAAATCTTTTGTCTTTGAATGAGTATTTTATGCTTGGCCCATTGGATACAAAATTTTTAATTGGATCGTAAGAAGTACTTAGTGATGAATAATAATTCTTCTGATTTAAAGATAAATTTAAAGAATTATTGGGATCTAAAGAAAGAGCATAAGAAAAACCACTTTTCTGAGTAGTTTGATTAGATAAAAAATCATAATTCTCTACTGTGGAAAATAACTGTAAATATTCATTTCCTAATGTAGGTAAGTGCGAGTTTGGAAATCTAGGTATATAACTATTCTCTGGATTATTATTTCTTACGAGTTGACTTGCATTAATTGAAAAGGGGGCTCCAAGCTCGTCAAAATAAGTTAAGAATAGTTTATCGCCTAAGTTATTTAGACTTCCAAATAATGGCGAACTCAAAAAAATGTTTGCCTGAGAAAAAGTGGTTACTTGGTTTGTTATGGGAGAAATAAAATAGGTTTGTCCAATCGGTTCTATAGCTTTTTTTAAATCAAGAAGACCTTGACCGTAAATATCAGAATTTGAGTAAACACCTTCTTTATTTGCTGTTACATAAATACGTTGGAGTATTTCTTGCCCAGTCAATTGACCCCTAAATTTTTCTGTTAATAATGCTACTGCACCGCTGACGAAAGGGGCTGCGAAAGAAGTTCCTGAACCTGTTCCATAGTTATCATTTTCAGGATATTCAGTAGTAACATAGGCCCCGGTAATATTCTCGCCCGGAGCAGCAACACAAAAATCTTTTGCTAAGCCACAACGATTAGAGTGATCTGCAATTAGACCTTCTTCGTTAACTGAAACAACCGCAACAGAGGTATCCTGGAGCTCTTCGATAAAATAGACCATTCCTGGAAAAATTTCTGGACTGGAGTTATCAACTTGTTGTTCTGAATATCCTCCTGCATTACCTGCACTCCATACAAAAATAGTTTTATTAATTTTATTCTGTTGCGCAATGGTTTCTATTACAGTAGGAAAAGATGCTCTAACTGCAGGCTCCTCATAATCTGCAATGTTTCCTTGCATTCCATAACTATTATTCACTGCCGTAACATATCTAGATGTAAAGTCTTTATAAAAAGAGGCATATGCCTGATCAAGACCACTGTAATCCTCTGCATTTTCTTCAGTTACTTCTACAGGTTCATAATCTTCATCAGGTTCTGCAAGAGGGATAGCAATAAAATGAATTTGGGCATTATAGGCAACTCCCTGAATATCATTAGGATTATTGCTTTCATCTCTATCTCCTGCTGCAATTGATGCAACAAAAGTTCCATGAGTTTTATCATCCGCTGTGGGTACTCTATACCCTGAAAAATTTGAATAGTCTAAAACACTATCAGTTGTAATTTTGTTCTGCGAATCAAGCTCGACATGATTTGTTTCAATTCCACTATCCATTATTCCAATGGTTGTTCCAGCACCAGAAAGACTATTTGCATATGGCTCTGCAGCATTAATCATGGCAAGCCCGTATTGATTTATATACTCAACCGAACTTGTAAATTTTGTCATCAACTCTACGTAAGATGCAGTTGAGTCTGAACTACTAGAGTCTTGAGAAGATGGTGTTTGACTTGAATTTGATTGAGAGTTCTGAGGAGGAACGTCATTGTTTGGAGAAGAAGGCTGTGTTGAACCACCCTTCCCTCCGCCACCACAGTTAGCCAATGCGATTGCAAAAAAACAAATTGTAATAATTTGCTTAAAATTCTTCATGTATGATGTAAACAAAAAAAGTTCGATGAAAGTAGGAATTGATTTTGGTATTAGTTTCACAGATTTATCTATTCTAGATGAATCTGAACCAAAGTTTATATCTTTCGATTCTAAAAAGTTATCAGTTTCTAATATTTCAAAACAAATTCATAAATTAGTTAATTTTGATGATGTCGAATTCATAGGTGTGACAGGAGGAAAGCACTATGATTTACCTTCAAAGATTGATGGAATTGAGTTATCGCATGCAAATGAAATAGATGCCATCAGTAAAGGTACAAATTACTTGGCTAAAAATGATAAAAAAAAGTTAATTATCAGCTCCGGATCTGGTACGGCATTCGTCTTAAGTGACGGAAATATGATATCTCATGCAGGGGGAACAGGCGTTGGAGGAGGAACTATAGTTGGTTTGTGTAATCTAATTAATGATGAAAATAATCCTGATGTAATCAATAAACTTGCGAATCGAGGTAAGGTAGAAAAGGTAGATTTATTACTTAATGAAGTTGTATCAGGACCAATAGGCGAATTACCCAAAGATGCAACCGCTGTAAATTTTGGAAAAGTAAGATATAAAAATAAATCAACTAAAGCAGACAAAGCAGCTGCAATAATGAATTTAGTCGGACAAACTGTTGCGAGAATGGCTTCTGCAACTGCAGTAGCATTCAACTGCGAGAATGTTTACGTAGTTGGGAGAACGCCTCAATATGATTTATACAAGAGCGTTCTAAAAAGGTGGATTTCTTTTGCTGGATTATCGGCCGATTTTCCAAAGAACGGAGAGTTTGCAAGCTCTTTAGGGACTCTTATTGATTAAAGAATTATCTCTTATGGATCTAAATTCATTGTTTTGGTACCAATTAGGGAATTCTCTCGAATTTGCTAAATCCTTTGTCATTGAATAGAAGATATCTATATCTTCAGCTATTCCATCATAATTCCAATCTTCGTATACTTCATCTGCTACCTGATGATAGAGATTGCTAGTATATTCTGCTGCATACTTCATGCCTTTTTCCAAACCTCCATCAACAAGGTCGTACCCCGGATCTGCATACAAAACAGGGATTCCTTTTTTTGCAAAACTTATGTGATCTGATCGGTAGAAAAATCCTTTTTCAGGGAACAAGTCTGGCGTTATGACTTTTGAATATTTCTTTAAGTGTCTTTTGAGAACATCTTCTAGTTCAGAGGCTCCATAGCCAATAACTAACATATCTTTTGTTTTACCAATTGCGGGTATTCCGTCAAAATTCATTCCTGCAATAATTTGAGAATAGTCAAAAGGAAAATTCTCAGCTAAATACGCTGAACCTAATAATCCTGATTCTTCAGCAGTTAAACCGAGAAACATAATAGACCTTTCTGTATCTTCATTTTTTAATCTCTCAGCTACGCTCATAATCAAAGCAGTTCCGGTAGCATTATCAACGGCTCCATTATAGATTTGGTCTCCATCTAAGGAAGAATCCTTACCTAGATGATCCCAATGGGCCATCAACATTATGAATTCATTAGGATAAGTCTTCCCTTTTTTTATGCCAACTACATTATGAGAATTTGAATATTTAATTTGATTGTTAATTTTTGCACTTACCTGAAAGCCTTCCAGCTCGATGGCTTTGAAGTTTTTCTTCAAAGCAGCACTTTTCATTTCTTCGTAGGAAGATCCAATAAGAGAGAAAATTTTCTCTGAAGTCTCTTTGGTAATCCATCCTTCAATCTTTGCTCTATGGACATTCTTTGATTCTGAATATAAATCCAATTGAGGTCCTGTGTTACTTGTCTCTACAACGTTCCATCCGTATGCAGCTGGAGCAGTTTCATGAATGATGAGCATCCCTGTAGCTCCTTTTTTTGCAACTTCTTCAAATTTATAGGTCCATCTACCGTAGTAAGTCATGGCTTTTCCTTTAAATATATTTTCATTTTCCAGCTCAAAACCTGGATCATTGATTAAAGCTACAACTACTTTTCCTTTTAGATCTACTCCTTCATAGTCATTCCAATCGTATTCAGGAGCATCAACGCCATAGCCTATAAAAACCATCTTTTGATTTTTTAGTTCAACTTCATTGACTTGCCGTTTTGTCCAAAAAACATAATCAGTTCCAAAGTCTATATCTAACTTCTTATCGTTATGGGAAATAGAAAAAGTTGATGAATTCTTAAGAGTTATTTCAGTTAATTTTACATCGCTAAGATAGCTACCGTCCAAACCTTCAAGTCCAAATTCTGAAAACTTTTCCGATATAAAGTTCTTAGTTTTAATTCCTCCCAGTGTGCCAGGGGCTCTGCCCTCAAAATCATCTGAAGATAATGTTTCTACGTAGTCGATAAAGTTATCCATATATTCTGAAGAAATAGATGGTACTTGAGTACAAGATAGTAAGAAAAGGAAAATAAGTAATGAAAAGGTTCTCATATTGAGAATATAAACGAAAAGCTCGACGATGTCCTACTCTCGCGTAACAAAAGCTACACTACCATCGGCGCTAAGTGGTTTCACTTCTGAGTTCGGAATGGAATCAGGTGGGACACACTTGCTATTGTCATCGAGCAAAATTCGTTTTTCGTATTGAATTCCAAATATTCTGGCTTAGTTTAGAAAAATTTCTAAATAACTAAAAATATACGGTTAAGCCTCACGAGCAATTAGTACAAGTTAGCTCAATGCCTCACAGCACTTACACACCTTGCCTATCAACGTCCTAGTCTTGAACGGCTCTTTAGGAACCCGAAGGTTCAGGGAGATCTTATCTTGAGGGGGGCTTCCCACTTAGATGCTTTCAGCGGTTATCCTGTCCGAACATAGCTACCGGGCAATGCCACTGGCGTGACAACCCGAACACCAGAGGTTCGTTCACTCCGGTCCTCTCGTACTAGGAGCAACTCCTCTCAAATCTCCAACGCGCACGGCAGATAGGGACCGAACTGTCTCACGACGTTCTAAACCCAGCTCGCGTACCACTTTAAATGGCGAACAGCCATACCCTTGGGACCTGCTCCAGCCCCAGGATGTGATGAGCCGACATCGAGGTGCCAAACACCCCCGTCGATGTGAACTCTTGGGGGGTATAAGCCTGTTATCCCCGGCGTACCTTTTATCCGTTGAGCGACGGTCCTTCCATACAGAACCGCCGGATCACTATGACCTACTTTCGTATCTGCTCGACTTGTCAGTCTCGCAGTTAAGCATCCTTATGCCATTGCACTCATTGCATGATGTCTGACCATGCTGAGGATACCTTCGCACTCCTCCGTTACTCTTTGGGAGGAGACCGCCCCAGTCAAACTACCCACCACACACTGTCCTTGATCCGGATAACGGATCTAAGTTAGAACCTCAAATGTATAAGGGTGGTATTTCAAGGACGACTCCACCAAAGCTAGCGCTTTGGTTTCAAAGTCTCCCACCTATCCTACACATATAAATTCAAAGTCCAGTGTGAAGCTATAGTAAAGGTGCACGGGGTCTTTCCGTCTAGCCGCGCGTATACGGCATCTTCACCGCAAATTCAATTTCACTGAGTCCTGGGTCGAGACAGTGTGGCCATCGTTACGCCATTCGTGCAGGTCGGAACTTACCCGACAAGGAATTTCGCTACCTTAGGACCGTTATAGTTACGGCCGCCGTTCACCGGGGCTTCGATCACAAGCTTCGTCCGAGGACTAACCTGATCAATTAACCTTCCGGCACCGGGCAGGCGTCACACCCTATACTTCCACTTACGTGTTTGCAGAGTGCTATGTTTTTAGTAAACAGTCGCAGCCACCTGGTATCTTCGACCTCTTTCCGCTTAGAAAGCAAGTTTCATCACGTAATAGAGGCGTACCTTCTCCCGAAGTTACGGTACCATTTTGCCTAGTTCCTTAACCCAAGTTCTCTCAATCGCCTTAGTATTCTCTACCTGATCACCTGTGTCGGTTTAGAGTACGGTTCCTTGCAATTTAAGCTTAGAAGTTTTTCCTGGAAGTAAAGCATCAATCACTTCTTTTTCATAAATGAAAAATCGTCATCAGTTCTCAGCATAAAGTATCCCGGATTTACCTAAGATACATGCCTAAGACCTTAAACAGGGACAACCATCGCCCTGCTGACCTAGCCTGCTCCGTCACTCCATCGCAATTACAAAAAGTACAGGAATATTAACCTGTTTCCCATCGACTACGGCTTTCGCCCTCGCCTTAGGGGCCGACTTACCCTGTCCCGATTAGCGTTGGACAGGAAACCTTGATCATTCGGCGGAGAGGTTTTTCACCTCTCTCTCGTTACTCATGTCAGCATTCTCACTTCTGATACCTCCAAAGAACCTCTCGGTCCTTCTTCATTGGCGTACAGAACGCTCCTCTACCATAGATGTAAACATCTATCCGCAGCTTCGGTTTATGGTTTAGCCCCGTTAAATCTTCCGCGCAGGCCGACTCGACTAGTGAGCTGTTACGCTATCTTTAAAGGATGGCTGCTTCTAAGCCAACCTCCTAGCTGTTTGTGCCTTCCCACATCGTTTCCCACTTAACCATAATTTGGGACCTTAGCTGGCGGTCTGGGTTGTTTCCCTTTCGACTACGGACGTTAGCACCCGCAGTCTGTCTCCCGTGCTCATACTTCTTGGTATTCGGAGTTTGCGTCGGTTTGGTAAGTCGGGATGACCCCCTAGCCGAGACAGTGCTCTACCCCCAAGAGTAATACACGAGGCGCTACCTAAATAGCTTTCGAGGAGAACCAGATATCTCCGAGCTTGATTAGCCTTTCACTCCGATCCACAGCTCATCCCCTCATTTTTCAACATAAGTGGGTTCGGGCCTCCAGTGAGTGTTACCTCACCTTCACCCTGGCCATGGATAGATCGCCCGGTTTCGGGTCTACTCCCTGCGACTCAACGCCCTATTAAGACTCGGTTTCCCTATGCCTACCTATTAAAGTTAAGCTTGCCACAGACAGTAACTCGCTGACCCATTATACAAAAGGTACGCCGTCACTCCGTATATCCGAAGATATACTTAGAGCTCCGACAGCTTGTATGCATACGATTTCAGGTTCTATTTCACTCCCCTCTCCGGGGTTCTTTTCGCCTTTCCCTCACGGTACTGGTTCACTATCGGTCAGCTGAGAGTATTTAGCCTTGGAGGATGGTCCCCCCATGTTCAGTCAAGATTCCACGTGTCCCGACCTACTCGATTTCACTTTGAAGAAGAATTCAAATACAGGACTATCACCTTCTATGGTAGAGCTTCCCAACTCTTTCTTCTTTCTTCAACAAAGCTTAAGGGCTGTTCCGTTTTCGCTCGCCGCTACTAACAGAATCTCGGTTGATTTCTTTTCCTACGGGTACTTAGATGTTTCAGTTCCCCGCGTTCGCTTCATTTATCCTATGAATTCAGATAAAGATACTTGAGTTATCTCAAGTGGGTTTCCCCATTCGGAAATCTCCGGATCGAAGCTTAATTGCCAGCTCCCCGAAGCTTATCGCAGGCTTTCGCGTCCTTCATCGCCTTCAGCTGCCAAGGCATCCGTCGTATGCACTTAATTACTTAACCATATATTTTTAATTACTTAAAAATTATGAAAGTTTTCTGATTACTAAGCGCCAGAATTTGCCATTAGCATTCTGAGATAAATCTCAGAATATTACTTGGTGAATTATCAAAAAATTTTGATAAAACAATCAACAATTGATAACAAAAATTGTTGATCATGAATGAATAAATTCATTCATATTTTGGAATTACAATACTTTTAAAGAACTCTTAAGATCTAAATAGTGTCAATTTAGCGATCTGTAGAAAATTCAAGTAATTCGAACGGACACTCACAATATTAAGTCGTGTATATATTTTAGGAGGTGATCCAGCCCCAGGTTCCCCTAGGGCTACCTTGTTACGACTTCGTCCCAGTCGCGTATCACACCGTGGGGGCCGCCCTCCAAAGGTTAGGCAAACCACTTCTGGTGCAACACACTCCCATGACGTGACGGGCGGTGTGTACAAGGCCCGAGAACGTATTCACCGTGACATTCTGATTCACGATTACTAGCGATTCCTGCTTCATGGAGTCGAGTTGCAGACTCCAATCCGGACTGAGGAAGACTTTTTGGGATTAGCTCCAGCTCGCGCTTTCGCAACCATCTGTATCTCCCATTGTAGCACGTGTGTAGCCCAACCCGTAAGGGCCATGATGACTTGACGTCGTCCCCGCCTTCCTCCGTGTTATACACGGCGGTCTCCTTATAGTTCCCACCCGAAGTGCTGGCAAATAAGAATAGGGGTTGCGCTCGTTACTGGACTTAACCATACATCTCACGACACGAGCTGACGACAGCCATGCAACACCTGTCATAGTGTTCCCGAAGGCACAAATCTATCTCTAGAAATTTCACTAGATGTCAAGGGTTGGTAAGGTTTTTCGCGTTGCATCGAATTAAACCACATGCTCCACCGCTTGTGCGGGCCCCCGTCAATTCATTTGAGTTTTAGCCTTGCGGCCGTACTCCCCAGGCGGAGAACTTAATGCGTTAGCTGTACCACTGAATCTAAGATCCAACGGCTAGTTCTCATCGTTTACGGCGTGGACTACCAGGGTATCTAATCCTGTTTGCTACCCACGCTTTCGCACCTCAGCGTCAGTGTCGATCCAGAGAGTTGCCTTCGCCATTGGTATTCCTCCTGATATCTACGCATTTCACCGCTACACCAGGAATTCTACTCTCCTCTATCGTACTCTAGTCTATAAGTTTTGAATGCAGTTCCTAGGTTGAGCCCAGGGATTTCACATCCAACTTGACAAACCGCCTACGCGCGCTTTACGCCCAGTAATTCCGATTAACGCTTGGACCCTCCGTATTACCGCGGCTGCTGGCACGGAGTTAGCCGGTCCTTATTCTGTAAGTTAAGTCACGGAATATAGGTATTAACTATATTCTTTTCGTCCTTACCTAAAGTGCTTTACAACCCTAGAGCCTTCTTCACACACGCGGCATAGCTGGATCAGGGTTGCCCCCATTGTCCAATATTCCCTACTGCTGCCTCCCGTAGGAGTCTGGGCCGTGTCTCAGTCCCAGTGTGGCTGATCGTCCTCTCAGACCAGCTAGAGATCGTAGTCTTGGTAGGCCATTACCCCACCAACAAACTAATCTCACGCAGGCTCATCTAACAGCGAGAGCTTCCAAGGATAGGCCCTCTTTCCCCCTTAGGGTGTATGCGGTATTAATTCGGGTTTCCCCGAGCTATCCCCCGCTGAAAGGTAGATTCCTACGCGTTACTCACCCGTCCGCCGCTTTACTAGCTACCGAAGTAACGTTCTCGCTCGACTTGCATGTATGAGGCTTGCCGCCAGCGTTCAATCTGAGCCATGATCAAACTCTTCAGTTTAAAAATGGACGCTCAATAAATGAACATCAATTACGAGTGTGAGTTGTCGTGTAACAACTCATCAAATGAAGTTTTAAAAAACTTCTAAAAAAATTGCACGAACCTTAATATTTAAGGCAAGTGCCCGCACGAATTACTTGAATAAACTGTAAAAAAACACCCCTGCAAATGCGCAAAAAAAAAAGGATTTTTGGCGTTCGGGACGGTCAGTATACATTTGTTTAAAAAAAAACAAAGTACTATTTTTTTTAACTTACCAGCTTGATTCTTAGATGCTTTCTTTTACCTATTTGGAAGTAATTTTCTTCTCCCAAATTTATCAAAAGATCAGGATTTTCAACTTTTTTATTGTTCATTTTAATCCCTGATTGTTTTATCAATCTTCTACACTCTGACTTACTTTGAATAAATTCATTACCTAAATCCTCATGAGTAAGAAGTTCAACGATTGAAATCTCAGAGGTTTCATTTATTTCAAAAATAGGGACTTCATTAGGTTCTAACTTGTTACTAAAAACATTTGTGAATGCTATCTCGGCATTATCTGATGATTTCTTGTCATAAAACCTTTCAACAATTTCTGTGGCAAGTTTCTTTTTAAAGATCATAGGATTCTCTCCGTTTTTAACCTTATCTTTAAATGAAGTTATCTCATCATTAGATCTGAAGCTGAGTAAATCAAAATATCTCCACATTAAATCATCAGATATGGACATAACTTTTCCAAACATTTCATTTGGTTTGTCATTTAAAGCTATGTAGTTATTTAGAGATTTTGACATCTTTTTAACACCATCTAATCCTTCTAATAAAGGTACGGTAATAATTACTTGCTCATTCTGTCCATAATGTTTCTGAACTTCTCTACCGACTAGAAGATTAAACTTTTGATCAGTTCCTCCTAATTCGATGTCTGCTTTCAGCGCAAAGGAGTCATATCCTTGAACGAGTGGATATAAAAATTCATGCAAAGAAATCGGCTTATTATTTTCATATCTTTTTTTAAAGTCATCTCTTTCTAGCATTCTCGCAACAGTCATTATCGAGGAGAGTTTTATAAATTCATCAGGTTTCAATTTTTTAAACCAAGATGAATTAAATTTAATTTTAGTTTTCTTTTTATCAAGAATTTTAAAAACTTGATCAGCGTAAGTTTTCGAATTCTCTATTAATTTCTTTTCATCGATATTTGGTCTTGTCTCGTTGACTCCTGAGGGATCACCAATTAAGCCAGTAAAATCTCCTATTAAAAATATTACCTTATGTCCCAAATCCTGAAATGCTTTGAGTTTGTTTATAAGTACCGTATGCCCTAAATGCAGGTCTGCTGAGGTAGGATCAAATCCAGCCTTAACTGTAAGTTTTTTTTTAGTTGTCAATAATTTCTTAAAAGAATCTTCGGGTATGATTTCATCAGAACCTCTTTTGATAATTTCAAGAGCTTGTTTAGTATCTTTATCCATGATCTGTGTTTATGATAATTTAGATCAACCTTATTTACCTATTTTTTTAATTTAAAATTCAATTAATGCTTAGTTTTTTTAAAGAAATTCGAATTTATTTAGGAATCATATTCTTATTAATAAGTTCTTTAATAGCTCTGATGTACTTCTCATTACCAACTGGATTAGAGGAATTTTCTTTATCTTTACCTGCTGATGAAGAAATAAAATATGAGCGAGAAACAATAAAACTAGGGCAACAAGATGACAATGGAGTCATCAAGACAGATGACAAAAAGGTATACAAGCAGATAAAAGTTAAGAGTCAGGATAATTTAATAAAGATTCTAAGAAACGAAAATATTCCAGATAGGTTTATCCAAGCCTTAGTAAGAGCAAAAGGTTCAGAAAGAATGGCCAGAATCAAAGAAGGAGACTTTGTAGAAATTGTTCATGATTTCTTAATGAATCCAGCATCAATTTCAGTGACATCAAATTTTATGGATGGATACGAGGCAATCTTCAAAAATGGTTTATTTAAAATATCTAAGTTTTCAAGAATTCTTGATAGAGAAGAAATCTATCATTCAGCAACGATTGAAGATTCTCTCTTTATGTCCGGGAAAAAAAGCAATATTCCTGAAAGTATAATCATGGATTTAGCTTACATATTTGGCTGGGACATTGATTTTATTTATGACATAAGATCTGGAGATAGTTTTGAGCTTATATATGAGCAACTTTATTGGAAAGGCAACAAGGTAAGAAATGGGGACATAATTTCTGCTAATTTTTATAGGGGTGAAAATAAATTCAGTGCTGTTCGATATTTTCAAGATGGCAAAAAGGACTATTTTTCACAAGAAGGAAATAACTTAAAAAAGGCATTCTTGAGATCTCCCGTAGAATTTAGTTATGTGAGTTCAAAATATAACTTGAATAGAAAACATCCTATTTTGAATACCATAAGAGCTCATACTGGTGTTGACTATGCTGCGAAAACTGGCACACCAGTCAGAGCTACTGGTGAAGGAACTGTAATCTTTAGAGCAAATAAGGGCGGATATGGAAGATTAATTGAGATAAGGCATTTTAATGAATACACAACTAGATATGCTCATTTGTCAGGATATGCTAAAGGTCTTCAAGTTGGCTCTAAAGTTGATCAGGGAGACATTATTGGTTATGTAGGTAAGTCTGGTCTAGCAACTGGACCGCATCTTCATTATGAATTCCGAGTGAATGGGATGCATACAGACCCCTTGAGAGTTAAATTCCCTAATGCCAAGCCTATCGAATCAGAAAATAAAGAAGATTTTACGAATTTTGCTTTAGCTCTTGATTTGAAAATGAACACACTTAAAAAAAAGCTTTTTAGTTCAAATGAAGAAAAAATTGAAGAGTAACTTGTTCATCGGAGTCCTGTCTGGGACGAGTGCAGATTCAATAGATGCAGGGTTATTCAAAATTGATAAAAAGATATCTTTTTTAAACTTTGCTTCCACCAAATACGATGAAAAACTTAAAGATGCGATCTTAGATATATCAAGAAATAAGAAACTTCCTTCTAAAGGGGTTCTGAAAGATATTGATAATAAGGTAGGAGAAATTTCAGCCAAGACAATAAATAAGCTCATTAAAAAAACTCCTTTCAAGTCTAGTGAAATTTGTGCAATTGGATCTCATGGACAAACTCTTATGCATAAAAGACAAGGAAGGAAAATATTTTCTCTTCAGGTAGGAGACCCACTTTTAATAAGAAGAGAAACAAATATAACCACTGTGTCTAACTTCAGACAGGCTAATATAAAAAATGGAGGTCAAGGAGCACCTTTAACTCCATCCTTTCACAAGGAGTTTTTTAAATCTTCTACTGAAGACAGACTCATCATAAACATAGGTGGAATTTCAAACATGACATTTCTTCCAAAAAAAGGGAACTCCTTTGGATGGGATTGTGGTCCAGGCAACTGTATGATTGACAATTTTATTCAAAAAAATTCTGACAAAAAATATCAATTTGATAAGAATGGTCAATTGGCTGCTAAGGGAGACATTTACCCATACGAAATTGAAATTGACAAATATCTAAAATCGAAATTATTTCAGTTTGAGCTGCCAAATAGCTATTCAATTGAAAATTTTAATTTAGAAAAATTCCAAATAAAACTTGGAAAAGCTTCTTCTGCTGATCAAGCAGCCTGCCTAACAGAAATAACCGCTCGATCAATCTTTAAAAGCATCGAAAATTTTTGTCCTATCAAAAAAGCTTCTGTTTACCTCTGTGGTGGCGGAGCAGAAAATAAGTTTCTGGTATCAAGATTAAAGATACTTCTTGGATCGTCGTTTCCAATAAAAAATATAAATACTTTGGGACTTAAGCCAAAATATATTGAAGCAGCAACTTTTGCTTGGTTGGCAAAAAAAAGACTTAATGGGGAGAAAATATACTTAAAGATTTCAACGGGCGCTAAACCTAGCTTATTGGGCGAGATTAACAAAAATTAAATTGAAAAGGATGCTCCGCAACCGCATTGAGTTGCAGCATTTGGATTATCAACAACAAATTTTGCTCCCTCAAGATTCTGCACATAATCTATAGTAGATCCAAATACATATTGCATACTTAGAGGATCTACGACAACGTCTGCACCATCAAAATCTATAAGAGTGTCCTCATCATCTTTTTGATCATCAAATTTGAATCCATATTGGAAGCCTGAACAGCCACCACCAGTAACAAAAACTCTTAACATAAGAGATTTATTTGATTCTTCTTCTCTCAGTGAGAGAATTTTTGAAATTGCATTTTCTGTTAAGAAAATTTCTTTGGGTTCAAATTTTTCTATCATTATCAATATTTTAGCGAATGAAACTCATCTATGTCATGCATAAGATTAAAACACTGAATTGCTTGACTTGCTGCACCTTTAAGTAGGTTGTCTAAGGCAGCATTTATGATTAATTTGTTGCTGCTCTTTTTGGCACTAACGGCTATTTCGCAAGTTGGCATCCCGCTTACATTAGTTATTTCAGGTACTGTACCTTTTTTTAAAACTTTTACTAGTTTTTCATCGACATAGTAATCTTCGTAAATTTTTTGGAAATCTTTGTTTATATCTTCAGGTTCAACATATGCTGTTATGTACTCCCCCCTGAAGTGAGGGAGTAAGTGGGGAACAAACGAAACATTAAATTTCTGATCCATGATTTTGTCTGCATAGTATTTGATCTCATCCTCATGCCTGTGAAAATCAGGAGAGTAAACTTTAAAGTTATCTTTCATTGACTCTGCGAGGCCCCCTTCAGATTTTGCTTTTCCAGCTCCACTGTAACCAGATTTAGCATCTATGATGATATCGTTACTTTTAAGCTGACTCATGATCGGCATTAGTGACAAGAGACTTGCAGTTGGATAGCAACCTGGCACCGCAACTAAGTGAGATATCTTTATGTCGTCCCTGTAAAGTTCTGGCAAACCATAGATGCTCTCCTTCAAATTTATAGGATCTTTATGATCAGTGTCATAATTTTTCTTCCATCTATCTGCATCATTGAATCTATAATCAGCTGATAAATCGATAATTTTGACTCCTGCAGATAATATCTTTGAAACATACTGCATTGAAAAACCGTGAGGAGTACAAAAGAAGATGGCATCAATATTAGAAAAAGACGCTTTATCGATATCTGAAATAATCAAGGCTTCATCTTTCTTTTTGACAGAAGATGGTTCCTCCAGCCTCTCTCCGATACTTGATGATGCATATACAGATACAATTTCTATATGCTCATGTGCATCCAGAATTTTTTTTAATTCCTTTCCAGAGTATCCCGTGACTCCTGCTATGGCGATTTTAATTTTTTTCATTATCTATATTTAAAAACGGCTGGGAATTATACTTAATTAAAATCAAAAAACATGAAAAAGAAAATTTTAATTATAGGGGGGCATGATCCAAGCGGAGGAGCTGGAGTGATGATGGATGCTAATATTTGTCGCCTTAATGAATGTCATCCACTGACTTTAATAACTAGTGAAACTGTCCAAAATTCACAGAAATCTAAAGATAATTTTCCTGCAACTGAGAAAGTATTTAAAAAACAATTAGATTTCATTCTTGATGATATAAAACCAGATGCAATCAAAATTGGCCTGATTGGTAGCTATGAGATTGCTCGGGTAATAAAGAATTTTCTAGTAAAAACAAAAATGCCTGTTGTGATAGATCCTGTAATTGGGCCAACATCTGGAAAGTCTTTTTTAAATAAAAAAGCTATCGAATTTATGAGAGATGAATTATTACCTCTAGCTAGTATCGTAACACCTAATGAAGATGAACTTCTTAAATTAAGTAATAAAAATAATATAGAAAATTCAATCAAGTTCTTTTATGAAATAGGGATTAAAAATACTTTAGTCACTGGCAAAATTAAAAATAACAAGATTGTGAATTATTTATTTAGCGATGGATCTGATCCACTTCAATTTAAGAATCATCTTTTAAAAGGAAATTTTCATGGAACGGGATGTATGCTCTCATCTTTGTTAACTATTTTTTTAGCAAAAAAATTCTCTGTTGTAGACTCTTGTGAAAAGGCAAGCAATCAAACTTCCTCATACTTGAAACTTTTCAAGAAAATTGGAAAGGGTCAAAAATTGTTATGAAAGGCATTTACGCAATTACTCCAGATGATATTGAAGAAAATGAATTGATAGAAAAGTCACAAGAATTGATAGAGGCAAAAATTAATTTTCTCCAAATCAGAAGAAAGGCTGACACATTAGATCAGATATATTCTGTGGCTAGCAAGATAGTAAAATTCACAAAAAATCATAGCTGTAAATTGATCATTAATGATCACATAGAGATTGCAAAAGATTTAAATGCTGATGGCGTCCACTTAGGGATGGAAGATTATGAGAACTTTCTTAAAAAACCTGATGACCAAAAAAAAGTATTTAGCTCATATTTTAGAGAAAAAGTTATAGGTCTTTCTTGCAAAAATAATCTAGGTCTCGTGAAAAATCCCCCTGTCGATTTATTTGACTGGGATTATTTAGCTGTTGGCTCTATGTTTAGAACAACAACTAAGACTGATACCGTTTTAGTGAATGCTAATCAAAGATCTCTTTTGATAAAGAATTCTTCTAAGCCTTTAATTGCGATTGGAGGAATTGATGAAAAAAATATAGGAGTACTTTTAAAGGATAATTATAATTTTTTTGCAATTTCAAAATTTCTTTTTAATAATGATTCACCTTCAACAGCTTTAAAGAAAATAAAAAAAATTATTAAAGGAAGTTAAATGGCTAAATTCGATCTCATTGGACTTGGAAATGCCCTAGTTGATAGTGAATTTCACGTAACTGATTCTTTTCTAAAGAAAAAAGGTTTTGAAAAAGGGACTATGCATTTAGTTGATTCCGACGAACAAACTAATTTATTAAATAGTTTAGAAAAAGAGTATGGAAAACCCAGTTTAGCTTGTGGAGGATCTGCAACTAATACTATTTTTGCTGCATCAATTTTAGGATCATCCTGCAGCTATATATGTAAGGTAGGAAATGACAAGAATGGTAATTTTTATTTAGACGATCTCTCTGATGCAGGAGTGAATATAGATCACTCAGTTATGCTAGATTCAAATATAAATTCTGGAACTTGCACGGTCATGGTAAGTCCAGACGCTGAAAGAACAATGAGTACCTGCTTAGGAATAAGCTCTGATTTGTCTGCCACAGATGTAGCTGATGAGATATTTAATGATAGCAAATTAATATATTTGGAAGGATATATGATGAGCGGAGATGATTCTTATGATGCCTGCATGGAAGCAATAAGATTGGCAAAAAGTAAAAATGTTCAAATTGCTTTCACTTTATCAGATCCAAACATAGTGTCATCATTTAAGGAAAGGATGCTAAATGTTTTGAATTCCAAAGTTGATGTTTTGTTTTGTAACGATGAAGAAGCAAAAGTAATAACTGATTTAGAAAACCTTGAGCATGCAATAAAGAAACTCGGAGAGTATTCAAAAAAAGTTTTCGTAACTCTTGGCTCTAAAGGAGCTATGATCCTTGAAAATAGTGATATTGAATATGTTGAAGGATACAAAGTGGATCCAATAGATACAAATGGAGCTGGAGATATGTTTGCTGGAGCCGTTTTAAATCGTTTGCTTGGAGGATCTTCAAATGAAGAAGCTGCGAAATTTGGATGTTTTTTAGCTTCAAGAGGCGTAACCGTTTTTGGTCCTAGATTGCAAAGAGAAGACTATTTAAAGTACCAAAAAGAATTCAATTCACTTTAAAAAAAACTAGTAAATTAAAGTTTCTTTTGCTATCTTGCTCAACCTAAATTTCTAATTGATGGCTACAGCAAAAAAAACAAAATCGAAACCAAAAGCTTCCTCAAAGAAAGTTTCTGCAAAAACAAAGTCATCAACTAAAGCAGCAAAGGCAGTAAAAAAATCAGTTAATAAAACCACTGCAAGAAAAGCTCCTGCAAAGAGGGCTGCTGCAAAAAAATCTACTACAAAGAAGGCTGCCAAAAAAACAGCTCCTAAAAAATCTAATATAGATATTTCTGATTTTTCAAATTTTTCTAGCACCTTTCAGCCTTACAGATCGAAAAAAAATGAAAAATATATGAATGCTAATCAAAAAAAGCATTTTGAAAATATTCTACAAGCTTGGAAAGATGCCCTTCACGAAGAGCAAGAAAAAACCGAAAATTTAATTCAGACTGATCAAGGTAATTTCCCTGATTCTGTAGATAGAGCATCTAAAGAAGAGGAATTCATGCTTGAACTACGAAAAAGAGACAGAGAAAGGAAACTCATTTCAAAAATTGAACAGTCTATGAAGGATCTATCAGATAATTTTTACGGCTTCTGTGAAACTTGCGGTATTGAGATAGGAATTAAAAGACTTGAAGCAAGGCCCACTGCAACACAATGCATTGATTGTAAAACAATCGAAGAGATTAAAGAAAAGCAACAATACGGATAAAAATGCCTAATGGATCTGATCAGGTCTACCTAGTTTCAGGCAGTAATTCTGGCAATTCACAAAATTACCTAAAAAAAGCTATTCTTCTTATCGAGAGGATTAAAAACACAAAAATAATTTCTACTTCGTCAATCTATCAATCCAAAAGTTACGGTCCAATTAAACAAAGGGACTATTTAAATCAGGCCATCCATATTAAAACAAAGTTAAATCCTTTTGAGTTACTCGATCAGGTCTTATCTATAGAAGATAATTTAGGTCGAGTTAGAGATGAAAGATGGGGGCCAAGAATCATCGATATAGATATTGTTTTTTATGGTGATGAAGAAATCTCAACTCCCAATCTCACAATTCCTCATTATGATTGGAAAAATAGGGATTTTTTTATTGCATGCTTGGAAGAAATAAGTTGCCCTTTCGTTGAGGGGAATGGTTTATCATTGAAGAAAGTAAAAAAGCTAGTTTGAAAATGTCAGATAAGATCTTTCCAGTACCAAAAAAATCTAATCTTGTTCCGCTTATTTCTGACGAGAAATACAGTGAACTTTATAGATTCTCCATAGATAACCCAAAAGAATTTTGGGGTGAGCAAGCTCTATCTAGGATAAATTGGATAAAGCCTTTTGATGATGTGCTTTCCACAAATATGGAAAAAGCTGAGTTTGAGTGGTTTTCTAATGGAAAGTTAAATGCTTGCTTTAATTGCGTTGACAAACATCTTGAAAATAATGGCAATGACATCGCTTTCATTTGGGAAAGTGACGACGGCAGCACATCTAAAAAAATTACTTACAAAGAATTATATGAAGAGGTATGTCGATTATCTAATTTACTTAAATCAAGAGGAATAAAAAAAGGAGATAGGGTGTGTATTTACATGCCCATGATTTTGGAGGCTATTTATTCAATGCTTGCCTGCGCAAGAATTGGTGCGGTACATTCAGTAGTTTTTGGAGGATTTTCTGTCGAATCATTGAAAGACAGAATTCTTGATTCTGATTGCCATACGATAATTACTGCAAATGAAGGATTAAGAGGAGGTAAAAAAGTTCCTCTAAAAAACAATGTGGACTCCGCAGTAGAGCAATGTCCTAATGTTCACACTGTTATAGTTGTTAAAAATACAGATACAGAAATTGATACAAATCCTGAGATTGATGTTGCCTACTCTGACGTAATTTCAAATTTTGAACCCCACTGTGAATGTGAACCAATGGATTCTGAAGATCCACTTTTTATTCTTTACACATCTGGTTCAACCGGAAAACCAAAAGGAGTCTTGCATACAACAGCTGGATACCTTCTCTCTTCTGGAATAACTCACGAACTTGTATTCAATTATAAAAAAGACAAGGTTTATTGGTGCACAGCGGACGTAGGTTGGATAACCGGTCATACTTATATTGTTTATGGTCCTCTGATGAACTGTGCTACCTCAGTTATTTTCGAGGGAGTCCCAACTTATCCAGATTATTCAAGATTTTGGGATATTGTGGATAAATATAAGGTAAATATTTTTTATACAGCTCCAACAGCGATAAGAGCATTAATGGCTCAAGGTGATGAACCTGTAAAAAAAACCGATAGGGGATCTTTAGAAGTGCTAGGAACCGTAGGAGAACCAATAAATCCAGAAGCTTGGGAATGGTATTTTAATGTGGTGGGTAATAGTCAATGTCCAATTGTCGACACCTGGTGGCAAACAGAAACTGGAGCAATGATGATAACTGGCCTAGCTGCTTTAACATCTCAGAAACCTGGCAGTGCTTCTAAGCCATTTCTTGGAGTAAATCCTGTGCTTCTAGATGAAAATGGCAAAGAAATATCTGGAGCAGGTACAGGTAATTTAGCCATCAAAGATCCATGGCCCTCTCAAATCAGATCAGTGTATGGAGATCATCAAAGATGCATTGATACATATTTTAAAACTTACCCTGGGTATTATTTTACTGGGGATGGGGCTAAAAGAGATGAAGATGGATATTTTTGGATAACTGGAAGGGTTGATGATGTTTTAAATGTCTCAGGACATAGGCTTGGCACCGCTGAAATTGAAAGTGCATTAGTCTTGCATGAGCAAGTCGCAGAAGCTGCTGTTGTTGGTTATGAACATAAAATAAAAGGGCAAGGAATTTACTGTTACGTTACCCTAATGGTAGGTTCGTTGGGTAAAGACTCTCTAAAGATAGAATTAGTGGATTTGGTAGCTAAAGAGATTGGTGCCATCGCTAAACCAGACATTATTCAATTTTCTCCTGACTTGCCTAAAACGAGGTCAGGAAAAATTATGCGAAGAATTCTGAGAAAAATTGCTGCAAATGAGATCTATGATCTTGGAGATACGACAACCCTTGCTGATCCTGGTGTAGTTGACCAATTGATCAACAATCGATTAAATAAATAAATATGTTTTTTATAGATAGATCCAAAAAAACCCTAATGGTGAATGAGCAAGATTCTCTCCCTGGGAGAATTGATGAAATGCAGTTTAACGAAAGTCACTTTGTAAATAACTCTTCAATGATAGGGCCCTTTCCTGAAGGTATGTCTGAAATATTTCTTGGGATGGGCTGCTTCTGGGGAGCTGAGCGACTTTTTTGGAACATAGAAGGAGTTTATGTTACTTCGGTTGGTTATGCAGGAGGCTTTACGCCTAACCCTCTTTATGAGGAAGTTTGTAGTGGCCTAACCGGACATACTGAGGTTGTGCATGTGGTGTTTGATCCCAAAACTATCTCCTTACAAGAAATACTTAAGATTTTTTGGGAGGGGCATGATCCTACTCAAGGGATGAGACAAGGCAATGACATGGGAACGCAATATCGATCTGCAATTTATTACTCTGATGAAACTTTATTGGATCAAATCAAAAAAAGTGAAGTGAATTACAGCGAAGCACTAAAAAAAGAAGGATATACTGATATAACCACTGAAATTCTTCCATTAAAAGATTACTTTTATGCTGAGGATTATCATCAACAATACCTTGCAAAAAACCCAAACGGTTATTGTGGTATCGGGGGCTGCGGAGTAAGATTTCCGGATTAAAGTTAGCCCCAGATATAAATATCTTTATCTTTAGTTACTTTTTCTTCTTCTATCAACTTTATTAAATGAGCCTCTAGAGAAGATTTTGCGATGCCATGCAAGTGACTTCCAACATCATCATAAACTTTTGGCAAAAGTTCATCTATCGTACATCGATTTAACTCAGTTATTGCATCAACTACTTTTTTCTCTCTAAACATCCTATGGCTTACTATCCAGTCAACAACAGCATTAGCATCTCGCATGGTTTCACCATGTCCAGGTGCAATGGTTTCGATACCAAGTGCTTTCAGTCTTTCTAAAGAATCAATGTATTCCCTCATGTTTCCATCGGGAGGAGAAATTACAACAGTAGATCCCTCCATGATGTGGTCTCCAGTAAATAACATTTTCTCTTCTTCTAAGAAAAAACAAATATGATTAGATGCATGTCCAGGAGTATGAATAGCAATCAAAGTATGATCGACTTCTTTGATCTCATCTCCTTCTGAAAGTTCTTTGTTTGGTTTAAAAGTTCTATCTTGATGCTTTGGATACTTGGCATACATACCCATCACTGGAGCCGCAGTCCTTTGGTGAAGTAATTTTGCCCCAGGTGAGTGATCTGGATGCGTGTGTGTCACAAGAATCTGTGAAATATCCTCTCCACAAACTTTTACAATATCTTTGATATGTTCTTCAATGGCTGGTCCAGGATCGATGACTGTGAAATTTTCTTTACCGACTATATAAGTATTTGTTCCAGGTCCTGTAAAGACACTTGGGTTGCCTGCAGTTAATCTTTTTACTAAAGGTGATAGCTCAGTGATCTTCATAACCTTCATCCCCTGGCAAAAGTCCTACTAGCTTTCCATCTTCCATGAAAAATTTTGGAAGTATGGAGGGAGACTTTTGGTGATTATTTTTAGATTTATCGTCTAGTAGATCCTCAGTTGTTGAAAATCCTGAAATAGCTTCGAGATTTTTTATGGTTGGCATGATAATCGGAAAAGTTCCTTCAGCACCTTTTGTTAGTGCTTCCTCTGGAGTAATCCAAGTGCTCTTAACTCCCTCGCCACCATCGTGCTCTGCTTTTTGATGTTCCGGTGAAAGCGCGACAAAAAATCTAGTGTCGTACCTACGTTTTTCCATTTTTGGGGTAATCCAATGAGATAAAAATCCTAGATGATCCGTGGCAAGAGTCAGATTAAATTCTTCGCAAATTTCATTTAAAACATGCTCTCCGTTATTTAACTTATCACGATAAGAATCAAGAATTTTTTGTTGCTCGACATCTGGATTGAATAGTTTCTTGTCTTCGGTATAGGCTAAAAGAACTCCGCATTCTTCAAAGCATTCTCTGATGCAAGCTACCCAATAACCCAAACCTGAGGATTCGATGCCCAAGATTTCAGAAGCTTTTTGATCATTTAGTCCTCCACATTTATCGTACAGGGACTCTTGGTAGTCTTCTTGATCTAACTTACCGCCTGGAAAAACCCAAGCGCCGCCAAAATTTGTTTTGGCTGCTCTTTGGATCATAAAAACCTCTGGGGTGGTTTTCCCTTCTCTAACCAATAAAACTGTAGCGGCAGGCACTGGGGTTGCAGCCTCTTGATTTGGATCAGCAATGCTGTGATTTATTTTATATTGATGCTCTTTATTCGAATCTTTATCGGACATTGACTAAAATTATTTTTGAAAAGAAATAGAATAACACTATATTTACAAACATCTAATTGAAAAAATGGAAAATAAAGTAAGGTCAATACTAAAAAAGCTGAAAAGAATTCCGAATGCTAATAAACATTCTTTCGGACATGTCTTAGTTGTCGCCGGAAACGAAGGATTTGGTGGAGCAGGAATTCTTGCATCCACAGCAGCTATATCTTGTGGCGCTGGATTAGTTAGTCTGGCCACTAGATCAGAGAACGTGACTGCAGCCTTAAGCTATTGTCCAGAGGTAATGGCAAAACCAGTAAACTCAGGTCAAGATTTGGATGATCATTTATTAAAACCTAACGTGCTTTGCATAGGACCAGGACTTGGAACCAATGCTTGGTCCGAGCAAGTTCTTTATAAATCTTTGCATGCTGCCAAAAAAAGGAATTTACCCATTTTGATTGATGCAGATGGATTGAACCTATTACCTAAGATCTTAGACTTCAAGATTCCCAGAAAAAACTTAATCATCTCTCCTCATGAAGGAGAGGCAACAAGGCTATTAAAAGCTAATAAAATTAGCAGTCAAAAAAATAGACAGACTATGGCAAAAAAATTATTTGATCTATATCCAGGCACTGTTGTATTAAAAGGCAAAGAAACAATTGTTTATGATGGAGGCTCTTTTTCAATTTGCCCGGCTGGCAATCCTGGAATGGCTGTTGGTGGTATGGGAGATGTCTTAAGTGGAATGATTTCAGGTTATTTAGCACAAGGACTGTCTTCTAAGGAAGCATCTATATTGGGCGTTTTTCACCACGCGGTTGCTTGCGATAGCCTGCAAGAGAATTATGGTCAAAGATCTCTTAGACCAAGTATTCTTCTAGATCATCTTGTCGATTTAGAGTTGTAAGTGAGACAAATATTAATATAGACATTGGAAGAATTAATCGGCGAAAAGGAAACTGAGGACAAAGCAAAAAATTTTGCCTCTTTAATTCAAGGATTTAAAAATTCCCTTCTTATAAACTTGATAGGAAATTTGGGAGCAGGGAAAACAACTTTTGTAAGAGGGTTAATTCAAGAGCTTGGCTTTGATGAATTTGTAAAAAGTCCAACCTTTACAATAGTAGAGTCATACGAATCTGATAATTTAAAAGTTTTTCATTTTGATTTGTACCGAATTGAAGACGATAAAGAACTTCAAGCTATTGGGGTGGAAGATTATTTAACTGAGGAAAATGCCATCACCTTGGTTGAATGGCCAGAAAAATCAAAGAGATATTTTAATAATCCTGATTATATTATTGAGTTAAATCATTGCGACAATGATGAAAAGAGGCTGATCAATATCATAAAGGATCTACGTCAATAGATAACCTAACTTTGTTGCCAATAATCTTATGATTTTCTAATACTCTATTGAGAGAGTTGTGTAGCAGAGTTCTATTTTTACTTTTTGCTGAAATTTGCCACCTAAAGATGTTTTTTCTTTTTTCAATGATGCATGGTTGAGGTCCAATCACATCAATGTGAGGATTTACAAACATGCTTCTAATTTTATTTAATTCTTCTTTGCAAGAGATATAAGAAGTTGATTCTGTTATTAAATTTATCGAATGATAAAAAGGAGGAAGCTTATTTTGATTTCTGTCTTGAAGAAGATTTTCCGCAAGAGTCTCGTAACTAGAATCGACAACCTTTTCAAGACTTGGATGCTCAGGCACAAAAGTTTGAATCAATACCTTTCCGGACTTATTGCCTCTTCCTGATCTGCCTGATACTTGTGTGATTAGTTGATTCATTCTTTCCGTTGCTCTGAAGTCAAGACTGTAGAGGCTGAAATCTCCGTCTAAAATAACTACCAAGGTGATATCTGGGAGGTGATGACCTTTTGCAAGAATCTGCGTGCCAACTAGAATCATAGGATCTCCTTTTAACGGTTGAGCTAACAAAGTATTCAGATCTTTTTTATATGAAATATCGCTATCTATTCTTAAGATGGGGAAATCAGGAAAAATAGTTCTTAAAGACTCCTCTAATTTTTCGGTTCCTGCTCCATAGAAAGATAGCTCGTTGTTTGGACAAACTTTGCATTCTTGAAAGTAATTTTCAGCATATCCACAATGATGACAAGAGTATTTATTTGTTTGTTTGTGATAGACCATTCTAACGTCACAGTTTGGACAATTAGGCGACCACCCACATGACTCGCAAACAACTACAGGTGAATAACCTCTTCTGTTTTGAAAGATCATCACTTGATTTCCATTGGTAAGTTCTTTCTTAATTTCAGCTATCGTATTTGTGGCAAGCCCTGAAATAATTTCTTTACCTCGAAGATCAATTAACTCGAGTTTTGGCTTGCTAGCTTCACTTACTCTTTCCTCAAGTTTATTCAAAGTATATTTTTTTAGTTTGGCATTATTGAACGACTCAAGGCTTGGAGTTGCAGATGCCAAAACAACAGGACAATCATGCAACTTTGCCTTATAAATGGCCGTATCTCTGGCTGAATAACAAGGCATCTCATTTTGTTTATATGAAGAGTCATGCTCTTCATCAACAATAATGAGTCCTAAATCAGGAGTTGAGGTAAAAATAGAAGATCTTGTGCCTAGGATAATTTTTGCACTTGATGATTGAATTGACTTCCAAGATCTTTGTCTGTCTTTGTTAGACAAAGAAGAATGCATTGTGACTACCTTATTTCCAAATCTACTTTTAAGTGATTTTTCTAAAGATCCGGTCAAGCCAATCTCGGGAACCAAGACTGCAACTTGTTTATGATTTTCTAATACATCTCTAACAATATGCATGTACGTTTCAGTCTTACCACTTCCAGTGACGCCGAATAAAAGATGCACCTTAAAAGATCCTAAAGATTCTTTGAAAGACTCATAGGCTGCCTTTTGCTCGTTGTTTAGTTCAAGAAAGTTTTCTGTAGTTTCGTATTGAATTTCTTCTTTATATTTGATTTTCTTTTTAGAAATAAGCTCTTTCTTTATAAGCTCTCTAAGAATTCTCGAGTCATATGAAATACTCTTCAAGCCATGACGTGTGGCTGTTTTTTCTTTTCTGAAATAAGACAACATTTCAAGTTGCTTAGGAGATTTTTTTAATAGATCTTCGCTGTAAAATTCTCCTTTTTGAGTAAGCTCAAAAATCTCTTGCTCATCCGGAATTTCAATCTCCTTTCTCATTGAAGGAGGGAAGAAAAGCTTAGCCACCTCTCCTATTGGAGTTTTATAGTAATTTGATAGCCATGAAATTAACTCAATATCTTTTTTGTTTAGTAATTCCTTATCATCTAAAACAGAATCAATAGACTTTAGATCCTTTTGAAAATTAGGTTTTGTAGATGAAGAAATCACAACTCCAATTAAAGATCTTGAACCAAAAGAAACCTTTACTCTGGTTCCAGGGAGGATTTGGTTTTTACTGAGATATGAAAAACTGCTCCTTACAGGTACTGGAACAGCTACTTCTACAACATTGTATTCAGAATCTTTCATGTATTGATAATAAAAACTTCTCTGGTATCATGCCGTCACTAAATTTATTAAGCAAACAAAGTGAAAAGAGACATTCATCCAGAATACAGAGAAGTACTTTTTCATGATACAAGTGTAGATCAGTACTTTCTTATTCCTTCGACCATTCAAACGGATCAAACAAAAGAATGGGAAGGAAAATCTTATCCCTATTGTCCGCTCGATATATCTTCTGCTTCTCATCCATTTTATACAGGTAAGCATAAATTAGTTGATACAGGTGGAAGAGTTGATAAATTCAATAAAAGATTCAGAAAACCTTCATCTAAAGCTAAATCAGAGGAATCTCCTGTAGTTGAAGAAGCAGCAGTTGAGACTCCTGTAGTTGAAGAAGCAGCAGCTGAGACTCCTGTAGTTGAAGAGGTAGCAGTTGAGACTCCTGTAGTTGAAGAAGCAGCAGCTGAGACCCCTTCTGGAGATGAATCTGCAGAAGAACCTAAGTCTTAATTAAAATTTATAAATCAGTTACTTTGATAATTCATCTCGTTACATGAATTCGGAAAATATTAGAAATATTGCAATTATTGCTCATGTTGATCATGGAAAAACTACACTCGTAGACAAGCTTCTAGAGCAATCTGGAACTTTAGATAGAAAGGATTTAGGATCAGAAAGATTGATGGATTCTTTCGATCAAGAGAAGGAAAGAGGCATCACTATACTTGCCAAAAATACTGCTATTAATTGGAAAGATTACAAAATAAATATTGTAGATACTCCAGGTCATGCTGATTTTGGTGGAGAAGTGGAAAGAATTCTAACCATGGTTGATTCAGTTCTACTTTTAGTAGATGCAGTTGACGGACCAATGCCTCAAACAAGATTTGTTACTGAAAAGGCTTTTGAACAAGGTCTTAATCCAATATTGCTGATTAATAAAATTGATAGAGATGGTGCAAGGCCAGATTGGGTATTAGATCAGGTTTTTGATTTATTCGATCGTCTAGGCGGTAATGATGAACAAATGGATTTCGATGTTATTTATACATCTGCTTTAAATGGAGTTGCTGGATTAGAGCCTGATGAGATTAAAGAAGATATGTCTCCTTTATTGGACTTAATAATTGAAAAAGTCCCTTCTCCAAAAGTTGATGTGAGTAAGCCTTTTCAAATGCAAATCAGTGCATTAGATAGTAATGAATATGTTGGCGTAATAGGCATTGGAAGAATTAAAGCTGGAAAAATTAAACCCAATGATCCAGTAGTTATTATTGATTCAGATAAAGAAGAAAGAAAAGGTAAAGTTCTACAAGTGATGAGTCACAGAGGCTTAGAAAGAATTGAGGTATCTGAGGCAGATGCAGGAGATATTGTTTGCGTTTCAGGAATTGAGAAACTCTTCATCTCAGATACTTTATGCTCTCCTGAAAATATATCTTCACTTCCTCCTCTAAAAGTAGATGAGCCAACCGTAAGCATGACTTTTCAAGTAAATGATTCTCCATTTGCTGGTCAAGATGGAAAATTTGTTACATCAAGGAACATAAAAGAACGATTAGAACAAGAATTACTCAGTAATGTTGCATTAAGGGTTAAGCAAGGAGACTCGCCTGATAAATTTATTGTATCCGGCAGAGGAGAACTTCATTTATCAGTTCTCATAGAAAGCATGAGAAGAGATGGATTTGAGCTTGGAGTCTCCAAGCCTGAAGTTATTCAAAAAGAAATCAATGGCGAAATCCATGAGCCTTATGAACAAGTAGTGATCGATATTGAAGAGGAGTTTCAAGGATCAATCATGGAAGAGATGGGTCTAAGAAAAGCAGAATTAAGAGATATGGTTCCGGATGGTAAGGGAAGATTAAAACTAGAATTTTTGGCTCCCTCAAGAGGTATTATTGGTTTTAGGTCTCAATTTTTAACTTTAACAAGCGGGACCGGGATTTTTACAAGCGTATTTGAAAAATACGACAAAGCGAAAACAAATGAACTTAAGAATAGACAAAATGGTGTCTTAGTTTCCATGGCGGCTGGAAAAACACTTGCCTATTCATTATTTAATCTGCAAAACAGGGGAAAATTATTTGTTGGTCATGGTACAGATGTATACAAAGGACAAATTGTAGGCTTGCATTCTAGAGATAATGATCTACCAGTAAATCCTACAAAAGCAAAACAATTGACAAATATAAGGGCAGCGGGAACGGATGAAAATTTAATCCTGACCCCGCATATAAATCATTCCTTAGAGCAAGCATTGGAGTTTATTGAAGAAGATGAGCTGGTGGAGGTTACTCCAAGCCATCTTAGGCTGAGAAAAAAAGAATTTACCTTCTAAGCTAACTAGAAGCCAGAGGATCCAAAACCTTTGTCTCCTCTCTCTGACGATGAAAACTCTTTCACGATTGAAAAATTAGGATTCATAATCGGCAAGAAAATCATTTGAGCAATCCTTGCCCCAGGTTCAACTGTGAATGTTTCATCAGATCTATTCCATAAAGAAACCATGATCTCTCCTTGATAATCCGAATCAATTAATCCAATCAAGTTACCTAAAACTATACCGTGCTTATGACCTAAACCAGATCTTGGAAGAATGAAAGCAGCATAATCAGGATTATCTATATGAATACTAAAGCCGGTAGGCACTAATACGGAGTCGTTTGGATTGATGAAAATATCTTCTTCAATGCATGCACATAAATCTAGGCCAGCAGAACCAGCAGTCTGAAAGGTGGGCAATGGAAATTCTTTACCTAACCTTTCATTAAGAATCTTAAATTTTACATTTAACGGTAAATTAGATTCCTTTTGATTTTTACCTGTGAAAGTTTTAATGATGTCAGGCAAAAGGAAGCCCAAAATTCTAACCAATAACCATCTAATCACTTTAAATTATCGGATATATATTTGATTATTTCTCTTGAAACTTTCTCTTTCGTAGATTTATTGATTTTCCTTGAATTTTTTTCTGAGATTAAATGCACTTCGTTATCATCGGAATCAAATCCAATCTCAGCATTTGAGACATCGTTTGCAATGATCAGATCAAGTTCTTTTTCAGAAAGTTTGAGTTTAGCATTATCAAGAACATTCTCAGTTTCAGCAGCAAACCCAATTACCTTCTTATTTGGATGAGCTTTTTTAACACTCGCCACAATGTCAGGATTTTCTTCTAAAAGAATGTTGTTTGCATCGAGTATCTGTTGTTTTTTGATTTTTTGATTTGAAGGATGAGATGGCTTGATGTCACAAACTGCAGCGGTTGCAATGAAAATATCTATCTCATCTATCATTTCATTTACTTTGTCATACATTTGTTTTGCAGTTTCAACATCATGTCTGAATATTCTTTCAGGAGTGGGTAAATTGACTGGCCCGGATATCAAACTAACAAAAGCGCCTTCATCACAAGCTGCTTCAGCTAAAGCAAAGCCCATTTTCCCTGAACTACGGTTTGATATGAATCTAACAGGGTCAATCATCTCACGCGTTGGTCCTGCAGTGATAAGGATTTTTTTTCCTGCCAATAGACCTTTACTAAAGTTCAGTGAAACTTGTTGAATTATATCCGATGGCTCTGTCATTCTTCCTGGGCCGGTGTCACCACAAGCTTGGGTTCCAATATCTGGGCCAATAAAAATAAAGTTTTTTTCTGCAAGAGTGGATATATTGTTTTGTGTCGCGCCATCTCTCCACATGGCCTGATTCATTGCAGGAGCAACAAAAATTGGTGCATCAGTAGATAGAGCAACCGCACTAAGAAGATCGTCGCCTCTGCCTAAAGCTAGTTTTGCAATTGAGTCGGCTGTGCATGGTGCTATGACAATGATATCTGACCACCTAGCCAATTCTATATGTCCCATTGCAGCTTCAGCTCCAGGATCAAGAAGATCAGAATGAATTGGGTTGCCGGAAAGAGCCTGCATAGTTAAAGGTGTAATAAATTCCTGAGCGGATTTAGTCATCAAAACCCTCACGTCGGAACCAGAGTTTTTGAATAACCTAACTAATTCAGCAGATTTGTAGGCAGCAATGCCACCAGTCACGCACAAGAGAACCCTTTTATTTATTAGCTGATCCATAATGCGAAATATAACTTAGATAGGTTTTCATAACCATTAGTTTCTGGTATAAATCGTGCCTCAGATTTATAAAAAATATAGTTATGTCAAAAGTTTGTCAGGTAACAGGAAAAAAGCCAATGGCAGGAAACAATGTTTCCAAGGCATTAAACAGAACGAAAAGAAGGTTTTTGCCCAATCTTAATCAACATAAATTTTGGGTTGAATCTGAAAATAAATACGTTTCTCTAACTGTTTCCTCAAAAGGGATGAGAATTATTGATAAGAAAGGAATTGATGAAGTGTTAAAAGACATTAGATCAAGAGGAGAAAAAATATGAGAGAAAAAATTAAGTTAGTATCTTCTGCCGGAACAGGACACTTTTACACTACGGATAAAAATAAAACTTCAACTCCAGATAAGATTGAAATGATGAAGTTCGATCCAAAAATTAGAAAAAGAGTTATCTACAAAGAAGAAAAAATTAAATAGTGACTATTTCAGGCTTATACCTAGCCTCTAAATCTCCCCGAAGAAAAAATATCCTTAATCAATTGATGGTTGATTTCGAAGTTCTTGAAATTGACGTTGATGAAGATGAGATGCAAGACGAGGGTCCTCAAGAATATCTTGACCGAATAGTAAAATCTAAAGTCACAGCAGCTGGAAATAAAATACTGCAAGAAAATTTAACTCTTAAGCCTTTTTTAGTGGCCGATACGGTGGTTAGTCATAAAAATAAAATTTTTGGAAACCCAACTACCAAAGATCATGCTCATAGAATGTTGAAAGAATTATCCGGAACCACTCATACCGTAACAACAGGAATAGCTTTAGGTCATATCTCTGAATCAAAAGAAATAAAGTTTGTTCAGAATCATTCTCACACAGTTGTAGAAATGAAATCTCTATCTGCAAAGGAGATCGAGAGATATATCTTAACTGAAGAACCAATGGACAAGGCTGGCGGTTATGGCATTCAGGGATTAGGTGCTTCCTTTGTTAAAGGTATTGGTGGTTGTTACTTCAATGTTGTGGGTTTACCAATTCAAGAAACCTGCCTACTTTTAGATGACTTAAATATCTCCTATTGGTCAAACAAAGATTAAATTTTTATTGATATGATGCCTTGATGGTGATCATAAAATCATTTACAGCGACTGTAATCGGCGGACTCTTGGTTCTTTCTTTTGAACCATTTGATTTATGGTACCTAAGTCCATTTTTTTTGGCAGGTTTATGGAGACTGCTAGTTCTTGAGTCACCCAAAAATACTTTTGTAATAAGTTTTTTCTTTGGCTTGAGCCTTTGGATACTTGGAGCTGGTTGGGTTGAAAACAGTATAGTTAATTACGGAGGAGCTTCGAAGCTCGCTGCTTATACTTTTGTTTTTTTGATCGCATCTTTTTTGAGTATTTTTCAAGCAACAAGTTTCTTTTTCATGAGTTTATTTCGTCTCAATGATTACCGCAGATTGATTCTAGCTTTCCCTATATTTTATGTTTTCGGAGAATATTTGAGAGAATTTTTGTTCACAGGATTGCCTTGGTTATATGTTGGATATTCAAGCTTAAATAATTTTTTCCTTAATGGTTATATTCCAGTCATAGGTGTTTTTGGAATGTCATTTTTAATATGTCTGTTTGCAAGCCTGCTAGGCTCTGTGATCTTTTTTCAAAAATTAAGAAAATCACATTTATTTTTGAGTTTGGTCTTTATGAGTATGTTTGCTCTCAACGCAACTTGGTTATCAACTAAATCTTGGACAGAAAAGACCTCCAGTTTTCAGGCAATTATTGTTCAGCCAAATATCGATGTTCTTGAAAAGTGGAGTCGAGATGGTCAGGTAAAATCTAGAAACTATTTTTCTAAGGTATTTTTTGATGAGCTTATCGGTAATGAAAACTCGCAAGAAAAAATTATATTTTTTTGGCCAGAAGTATCTTTGCCAGGGTTGTTTTCTAGATTTGAAATTTTTTTAAAAGGGTTATCAGGCACCTTAAAACTAGCTAACGCAGGTGCAGTAGTCGGAATGCTTGATGAAAAAAAGGATGAAGGTTATGTGAATTCTTTAAAAGGTATAGGCATTTTACAAGGGAATTACGAAAAGAAACGTCTCGTTCCTTTTGGGGAATATCTACCTATGGGTGATCTATCAGGTTATTTATTTAATCTCTTTCAATTAGATAGGCCTAATATTGTCAAAGGAGATAATAACTCTTTCATTTCTGGAGATGGCCTCAAAATAGGAAGCAGTATTTGTTATGAGATTGCTTATCAAGATGATGTAGCTTTTCAAGCAAAAAATTCAGATGTGATATTTTCAGCTAGTAACGATAACTGGTTCGGAACCACCATAGGTCCACATCAGCATCTTCAGATTGCCAGATATCGAGCTGCAGAAAATCAAAAGCCTCTCTTACGCAGTACTTCTACCGGTATATCAGCTGCAATAAATTTCCGTGGAGAAGTTATTGAACAAATTCCTACATTCGTAAACTTTAATAATAAAAATGAGTCATATGATGGTCAGATTTTGAAAGTTAAAATCAACGCAAGAAGTGGCTCAACGCCATATAACGAGAATGGAAAATATCCATTTCTTTATTTAATTTTATTTATTTTTATTGCCCAAATTTTAAGAAGGTTTATATTTGATAAATGAGAATTGTTTCACTGATATCAGTATTTTTGTTATTTTCTTGTTCGACCATGTTGCTAGATAAAAAAAAATATAACTATGAGGAACTTCAAAATGAAAGGTCTTTTATACATATCGACCTAAACGAGCAAAAATTATATTATCAAGACGGTAATCGAGTTATCGACTTTCCTATTTCATCATCCAGCTACGGTATTGGCAGCGAAGAAAATTCTTTCAAGACCCCCCTCGGACTTCACGAAATATCTGAAAAAATAGGAAACGATCTACCTTTGGGGGCTGTGATGAAAGGTAGAATTTGGAATCAGGAAATCATTGAGCCGATTATTGAAGATATCGATATTGAAGAGGACGTTATTACTTCAAGAATTATGTGGCTTGATGGCTTAGAACCAGGGAAAAACAAAGGATCCGGGATAGATTCGAAAGCTAGATACATCTACATTCATGGAACTGCAGAGGAAGGACTCATTGGAAGACCTGCTTCGTTGGGTTGCATCAGAATGATTAATAAGGATGTAATAAGGTTATTTGATTTAGTAGAGGTAGGAACCAAGGTATTGATTTATTCCCAATCGTAACCAAATATGATTTATGAAAATTTTATCTTTATTGTTTCTTTTTGCCTCGTCATTGGTGTTTGCTGACGATTCTTCATGTAAAAACCTGCTTGATCACGACGTTCGTATATTAGCTTCATCAGATTCCGAAAACCTATGCGCATACAATGATAAAGTCATCATGGCGGTCAATGTTGCTAGCTCGTGTGGATTCACCTATCAATACGAAGGCTTAGAGAAAATTTACGATAAATATAAACAGAAGGGTTTCATTGTCTTAGGATTCCCCTCTAGAGATTTTTTATATCAAGAATTTAAAGATGAAGATAAAACAAAGGAATTTTGTAAGACAACTTACGACGTTTCTTTTCCTTTGTTCGCAACCTCTAAGGTAAGAGGTGACAGGGCAAACTCATTTTACAAAAATCTCGCTAAAAATTCTGGAGAAGAACCTTCTTGGAATTTCAGTAAATATTTGATTTCTAAAAACGGTGATATAGAGCTAATACCTCATACCACTAATCCTGATTCTCCAGAGGTGATGAAAAAAATAGAAGCTCTTCTTTAATCTATTACTTCTACACCGTTTTGTGTTGCTACTACAACCTTGGTAGCTGTCTTCTGGGCAAAGATTCCGTTCTCAACTACTCCTGGGATTCTATTTAATCTAATTTCTAATTCATAGGGAACAGCGTAATCCAAATTTAATACATCTAGTATTTGGTTTCCCTGATCAGTGACAAATCCTGTTCTGTAGGTTGGCTTCCCTCCTAGCTTAACTATTTCTCTTGCAACAAAGCTTCGTGCGTATTCCAAAACCTCGATTGCTAGCGGAAAAGCGCCAAGCCTATTTACTTTTTTTGATTCATCCACAATACAAATAAATTCTCTTGCAGAGTAAGCTATTATTTTTTCTCTAGTAAGAGCTCCGCCTCCGCCTTTTATAAGCTGCTTCTTATCATCATACTCATCAGCTCCATCAACATATATATCTGGCCCACCGACATCGTTTAGCAACGAAACTTCAATGCCTTTCTGTTCAAGAAGTTTTGAGCTTCTTTCAGAGCTTGAAACCGCTGCTTTAAAGACAGGATTTTTCTCAGCTAACATTTCGATAAATAAATCAACAGTAGAGCCTGTCCCAATACCGATGATTGAGTCCTCGTAAAGTTTTGGCAATATAATATCCAGTGCTTTTGCAGCAGACTGGCGCTTTAAGTTTTCTTGATCAGAGCTCATTGAAGTGCTTTTACTATGATTAACAGTATAATACAGCGCTTTTAAGGGATTCATGACTAAAAAGAGACAGATCATAGAGAAAATCATTTCATCTAAAGTGTATGATATTGCTCAAGTTACTCCGATAGACAAGGCTAGTAACTTATCTAAGTCTTTAAAAAATAATATTTTTCTAAAGAGAGAAGATCTGCAACCTACTCACTCTTTTAAAGTAAGAGGCTCGTATAACAAAATTGAGCATCTTTACAGAAAAAAGAATGTTCAACATGTAGTGACTGCATCGGCAGGCAATCATGCTCAAGGTGTGGCCTTAGCAGCAAAATATTTAAAAATTAAAGCTACAATTTTTATGCCCCTTACAACTCCTAAAATAAAAGTTAATTCTGTAAAAATGTTAGGAGCTAAAGTTAAGCTGACAGGAAATAATTTTGATGAAAGTGCATTGGCTGCTATCAAATACTGCGGTCAATACAATTTGGATTTTATTCATCCATTTGATGATGAGCTGGTGATCGCCGGACAAGGTACCGTTGGCTTAGAAATTGCAAATCAATTTACCGATAACATCTATGCAGTTTTTATAGGCTCCGGCGGAGGTGGTCTTGTTTCTGGAGTGGGTGAATATTTAAAATCTATAAGGCCCGATATAAAAATAATAGCTGTCGAATCAGAAGACTCTGCCGCTCTACATCAAACCCTAAATTCTGGGAAAAGAATTAAACTTAAAGAAGTTGGTTTATTTGCTGATGGAACAGCAGCAAAACAAATAGGCAAGAAGAACTATCCTATTATCAAAGACGTTGTTGATTACTCAATGACAGTAAACATAGATGAGATCTGCTCGGCAGTTAAAGATACTTTTATCGAAACAAGAACCATACCTGAGCCATCAGGAGCACTGGCTCTTGCTGGATTGAAAAAATATGTCTCCAGATATGGATTAAAAAAGAAAAACTTAATTGCAATTTATTGTGGCTCAAACCTTAACTTTGAGATGCTTGCCCCAATCGTAGATAGGTCTAGTATGGGCGAACAAAAAGAGATTTTCTTAGGAGTTCAGATTCCAGAGGTGCAAGGAAGTTTTATAAAACTTTGCTCAGCTATCGGAAATAAAAACATCACTGAATTCAGTTACAGAATGGATGATTCCTCAACTGCAAAAGTATTTTTAGGTCTTGAATTAGAATCAAAGCAAAAAAAAGAAAGGTCTATAAAGTCTCTCAAGAAGAAATTTTCTGTTATTGATTTATCTGAAGATGAAGTCTCTAAAGTTCATTTAAGGCATATGTCAGGTGGAAGAGGACCAGCTTTTAATGGAGAAGAATACGAGGAAATATATATGGTTGATTTCCCAGAAAAACCCGGAGCACTCCTATTTTTCTTGGAGTCACTTGGAAATCAATGGAACATTTCTCTCTTCCATTACAAAAATCAAGGAGCTTTGTATGGTGGAGCCTTAATTGGTTTTAAGGTTAAAAAGAACTCTAAGAAAAAATTAGAGCAGAAATTAATTTCCATAGGATTTCCGTTCACTAGTCAAACTTCCAGTAAAGCTTATCAAGCGTTTTTAAAATAATTCAGCCCGACACTATAATTTGATCGAATTTCATATCGAATTCTTGTTCATCAAATTTAATTCTCTGATATTTATAAGCGATTCCAATTTTGATAATTTTTTTATTTAAGTTTTCAACGTATCTATCGTAAAAACCTCCTCCTCTTCCCAGTCTTTTATAGGATTCAGAAAATCCAACCATTGGAATCAAAATTGCTTCAAAAGAGGCTTTCTTTTCTTTGATAAATTCTGGCTCACTAATTCCTAAAGGATTTATTTTATACTCGGTAGCAGAATCTACTGGGCAGAAATCAAGCTGGTTTTTGAGGAGATTAACTCTTGGTAGAAAAACTTCCGTTCCTTTTTCAATAAGCAGTTTATTTAATTCTTTTGTAGGAAATTCATCTGAAAGAGACGCATAACTGGCTATTGAATTGTACTTACCAAAATATTCTATTGCTCTGCTGAACAAAATTTTTGTTTCTTTTTCCTTTTCGGAATGATTTAGGATAGAAAATCTTCTTTTAATTTCAGACCTTGCATCCGTTTTGTTCATTAAGGAAGTTTCCCAGATTACCGTTAACAAAACTAGACCTGAACCGTGAAGTTCAGGGCGGGAAAATCACCCGCTATCAGGCTGCCCTTAGGGCGCTCAACAAGCAAGGTATCAAGTCCCTTGATTTAATTTATCGGCTCGAGGTTTATTTTGTATATCGAATAACCCAGGAAACAAAGAAATTATAGTTCCAATATTAGAGCTTTGAAAGCTCTGATATTTCTGAGACTAGCTTAAAGTTCAGATCTTCGCCATCTTCGTCTTGAAGATCTGGATCCTCAGTTTGACTGATCTCTGGTTCTTTCGTGATATCTTCTTTTGGAGATTCTGGTTGGTCTATGCTTTCAATGACCTCAGCTCCTTGAGACTGAAGCTTTACTAAATCAGAGGAGATATCCAATGCAGCTAGTACTGAAATTCTCTCCATGGGGAGAGTTTTTAATTTTCTTTTGGTTGATTTAATTTTTTTATCGAGTTTCTCGGCTGCTTCCAATAAATGAGGTTGTTCTTCAACTGGACATTGAAGCTTATATTCTAAGCCACCAATTCTTATTGAGATAATTTCTTCTTCCATAGTTATAGATTATCCACTTTATCGATTAAATTCTCTATATTTTCTAACGCTTCATCCATGCCTTTTTTTAATTTAATGTTTTCAGATTTAAGCTTTTTATTTTTCTTTCTTAAATCTTGATTCGCTTCCCTAAGTTTTTTTGACATTTCTAGAAGTTCTTTTATGTTTTCTTCAAGAGAAGCTTTTGACATTTGATTATTTTAACATTCTGCATATAAAAAAAAGCACCCTTTGAAAAATCTTAGGGTGCTTTTTTTACTATCAGATTAGAACAAGTCGTTATTCATTACCTTGTTCCATGCCTTTATGAAATCTTTGGTAAATTTCTCAGATGAATCGTCTTGAGCATACACTTCGACGTAAGCTCTTAACTGAGAGTTTGAACCAAACACTAGATCAGCTCTTGAAGCAGTCCTAGCTTTTTCACCAGAGACTCTATCAAAAGCTTCGTAAGAATTACCGGTTCCGTTAGGTTTCCACTGAACTCTCATATCCAAGAGTGTTTTAAAGTATTCATTAGATAAAGTATCAGAGTTCTCTGATACCAATCCATAATCACTAGCAGTTATACCTAAAGATCTCATCCCGCCAAGAAGAACTGTCATCTCCGGAGCAGTAATGCCCAACAGCTGAGCTTTATCAAGCATCATCTCTTCAGCACTTACATCTAGTCCAGAACGATGATAATTTCTAAATGCATCTGAGAGAGGCTCTAAGTATGCAAAAGATTCTTCATCAGTTTGATCTTGAGAAGCATCACCTCTTCCGGGTGAAAAAGGGACTTCTGAACCAGAAGCTTTTTCAATTGCTAAGTTTCCACCAAGGACAATGATATCTGCCATGGATACTCCAGTATCTTTGGAGACTCCTTCGTAAGCTGAAAGAACTTTTGAAAGTTGTTCTGGTTTATTAACTTCCCAATCTTTTTGAGGAGCTAATCTCAATCTCGCACCATTAGCTCCACCTCTAAGATCTGATCCTCTGTAGGTAAAGGCACTTGCCCAAGCAGTTTCAGTCATTTCCTGGATACTTAAACCAAGATCGTCTATCTTACTTTTCACAGCAGATACATCGTAATCAGAATTTCCAGCAGGAACTGGATCTTGCCATATGAGGTCTTCCTCAGGCACTTCAGGGCCTATGTAATTTGCCTTCGGACCCATATCTCTGTGGAGCAACTTGAACCATGCTTTTGCGAAAGCATCTGCAAACTCATCAGGATTTTTATGAAAATGCTTTGAGATCTTGTTGTACTCAGGATCTTCTCTTAAAGCAATATCAGTTGTTGCCATAATTGTGGGTTCTTTTATTGAAGGGTCATGAGCACTTGGCGCCATGTCTTCTTCTGCTTGGTCTACTGCGTACCATTGATGCGCACCAGCAGGACTTTTGCCGAGCTTCCATTCGTATTTAAAAAGTAAATCGAAGTAGCCGTTATCCCATTTAATTGGATTTGTTGTCCACGCTCCCTCAAGACCACTGGTAATTGAGTCAGCTCCAAGACCTGATCCATGTTTATTGGTCCAACCGAGACCCATCTGTTCGATTGGTGCTCCTTCTGGCTCAGCTTCGACTAATTCAGCATCACCAGCACCATGACATTTACCAAAAGTATGGCCTCCAGCGACAAGAGCAACTGTCTCGTAATCATTCATAGCCATTCGGCCAAATGTTTCTCTGATATCGTGAGCACTAGCCAAAGGATCAGGATTTGCATCTGGTCCTTGCGGATTCACATAAATTAAACCCATTTGTACAGCAGCGAGAGGATTATCTAATTCCCTTTCTCCTTTATATCTCTGATTTTCGAGCCATTCTTCTTCAACTCCCCAAAGGATATCTTCCTCAGGACCCCAAATATCGTCTCTACCTCCGCTGAATCCGTAAGTCTTTCCACCCATGGACTCTATAGCTACGTTTCCGGCTAAAATTAACAGGTCCGCCCAACTGATTTTATTACCGTATTTTTGCTTTATCGGCCATAACAACCTTCGAGCTTTGTCTAAATTTCCATTATCAGGCCAACTGTTTAAAGGTGCGAAACGCATCGCTCCGGTACCTCCGCCTCCACGACCATCTGTGCTTCTGTAGGTTCCCGCTGCATGCCAAGTTAATCTGACGAAAAAAGGACCATAGTGACCGTAATCAGCAGGCCACCAATCTTGAGAGTCTGTCATAAGATCATTCAGATCCTGTTTGAGCGCGAAGTAATCAAGCTTTTTGAATTCCTCTTTGTAATCAAAATCTTCTCCAAGAGGATTTGATTTTCTATCGTGTTGGTGAAGAATATTTAAATTTAATTGATCAGGCCACCAATCTTTGTTGGATTGACCCGTTGAACTGTTGCTGGTCATAGCCCCGTGCATTACTGGGCATTTACCTTCAATAGTCTCTGCCATGTTGTACCTCCATAAAAAGAAACTATGGATATTCTACTTAATTTTATATATTGATAAATATATAAATATCTTATTTAATGTTCGAAAATTTAATACATAAATGATTAGCATTAAACAAATAAATTATGCTCTAACCGTAGCAAAAACTTTACATTTTAGAAAAGCTGCAGAAATTTGTTTTATCTCTCCTTCTACATTGAGTAATGCCATTACTGAGATGGAAAATCAGCTAGGTGTCAAAATTTTTGAAAGAGATAATAAAAAAGTCATCGTTACCGAACTTGGTCGAGAAATCCTTGAAAAATCTAAAACAATCAAAATGCAGCTTGAAGACATACAAAGAATTTCAGAATCAACTAAAGCTCCCTTATCTCACAATTTATCTATAGGCATTATTCCAACTGTGAGTCCTTTTATACTTCCTTATTTATTGCCAAAGTTGAGTAGTGATTTTCCCGAGCTTAAACTTAAAGTCACTGAGGCACAATCTGAGAATCTGCTTATCATGCTCGAAAATGGAGAAATAGATATGGCTGTTCTTGCCCTTCCCTACAATATCAGAGGATTAAAATCCTATAAGTTCTGGCAAGAAAACTTTTATTGGATTAGCACAAAAAAAGATACTAGGAGCAAGAGAAATAAAATCAAAGCAAAAGACCTTGATTTGAATGAACTTATCCTTTTAGAAGAAGGCAACTGTCTGAAAGATCACGTTCTTTCAGCCTGTAAAATTTCTGATGATACTCAACACGATATAAAAGCAACCAGCCTAAATACTCTTATTCAATTGGTTAAAGGCGGTATGGGGACAACTCTGATTCCTGAAATGGCTCTGGAACAACTAATTAAAGGCAATAAAAATCTTTCAATGACAGAATTGGATGAAAGCGGACCACATAGGGAAATTGCTCTGATCGTGCGCCAAAATTATTCTGGCCAGAGGGATGCTCAAATTTTGTGTTCAATACTTAAAACAGAACTTGATATACGATTTTCAAAGCAATAAATTACACAAATAAATCTAGGTTAAAATAACAGTATGAATACATATCAAAAAAGAAGAGATGAACTTGTCAGTTCATTGCCAAAAAACTCCTTGGTTTTGATTGCTTCAGCTGATGAAATTATTAGAAATAATGATGCCATGTTCTCTTTCCGTCAGAACAGTGATCTGCTGTATTTATCTGCTTTCAATGAACCGGAATCTATTGCGTTATTTGATACTGACAATAAGAAGTTTCATCTATTTTGTAGAGACAAAGATCCACTTCGAGAACAGTGGGATGGAAAAAGATTGGGATACAAAGGAGCATCAGATATTGGTGCGGATGAAGGGCATGATATAAAAGAATTTGATTCAAAATTCTTAGAGTTGATAAAAAATAAAGAAAGAATTTATTTGCAAAAAGACAACATCCATCTTTCAACAAAAATTGATGCGCTGGTAGATCAGGCAAAAAAAGAGTTTGGAAGAACTAACTATTCTTTTCCTGAAGAGTTCTTCTCAATTTCACCAATCCTTCATGAAATGAGGCTTTTCAAAGATGAGGATGAAATTTCAATAATGAAGAAAGCTTGTTCTATTTCTGCTCAAGCACACATTAGAGCAATTAAATCAGTGAAGCCTGGCATGTTCGAGTATGAACTCGAGGCTGAATATGTTCATGAATTTATGAAGAACGGTGCAAGAGATTGTGCTTACACTCCTATCGTAGGCAGTGGCAACAACAGTTGTATTCTTCATTACAATCAGAACGATAGAAAAATGGAAAACGGGGATCTGGTTTTGGTAGATGCTGGTTGTGAATATCAAGGATATGCAAGTGACATAACAAGAACCTTTCCTGTAAACGGAAAGTTTTCCCCGGAGCAGAAGCTTATTTATGAAATAGTCTTAGAAGCCCACAAAAATTGTATCGAAATGCTGAAGCCTGGAATTTCATGGATGGATGTTCATCGCCAGTCTATTGAAACAATTACCAAAGGCCTTATTGAAATAAATCTTTTGTCAGGATCATTAGAGGAAAATATAGAGAAAGAAAATTATTCTAAATTTTATATGCATAGAGTAGGCCATTGGCTTGGTCTTGATGTTCATGATGTAGGTGGGTATGGATCGGAAGGTGACTGGAGATTAATGGAACCAAGAATGGTTACAACAATTGAACCTGGAATTTATATAAAAGAAGGACTTGATGGAGTGCCTGAAGAATTTTATAAAATTGGTGTAAGAATTGAGGACGACGTCTTAATAACAGATGATGGTTATGAAATACTGAGTTCGGAAGTTCCTGTCGATGTTGAATCTATTGAAAAGCTAGCATCGTCAGATTGAATTACGACGTAGTCATAATTGGAGTCGGGGTCGTTGGATCAGCTGTTGCTTTAGGTCTAGCTCAACAGGGTCACAAAATTGCCATTGTTGATAAATCCTCTGTCCTGCCTAATTCACCACGCCATCTTTCTGTTAACAAAAAAAGTTCAGCTTTTCTTGATTTGCTTGGAGTTTGGGATGCAGTTAAACCATCATCAATGCCCTATTCAAGGATTCAGGCTTGGGATCGAGAAGGCACTGGAAAGGTAGAGTTTTCAGCGCAAGATATTGGCGAGAACAACTTAGGCTTTATTGTGAAAGAAGGAGATTTACAAAAGTATTTAATATCTTCCTTAGAACAACTGGGTGTTGATATCTTTTGGTCAAAAGAATTAATAAATATAAGCGATAAAGAAGACTTGGTTGAAATCAACCTAGATAACGGCAAGAAACTAATCAGCTCCTCATTACTGGGAGCCGATGGAATATCTTCCAAAGTCAGAGAGTTATGCAATTTTCAAATTAAATCTTGGTCTTACGACCAACAAGCGATAGTGGGACAAATAGATTCTGACGAAAAATTAGATGATGTAATAAGACAATCCTTCACCAAATATGGACCTTTGGCCTTATTACCAATTAATTCATCTCAAATGACAATGATTTGGTCGGTAGATAATAAAAATCTAAAAGACTTAAGTGAACTTGACGATGACTTATTTTTAGAAAAGTTACAACTTGAATTTGGTGGAAAGACCAGAAAATTAAAATTTTCGTCTCAAAGATTTACGTTTCCATTAAAACATTTAACTGCAGTAGGATTTGCGAAAGGAAGAATAGCAATTCTTGGAGATGCTGCTCATCATGTTCATCCTTTGGCTGGGCTTGGACTAAATTCAGGACTAGGAGATGCAGAAAGTATAGTAAAACTTTTTAGTAAATATCCGGCCGTAAAAGTTGAAACAATATTTAAACAATACAGTAATGAAAGATTGCCAATCAATATTGGTCTTGCTGCCGCTATGGAGCTCTTTAAAAGAGGTTTTGGAAATCAAAACATTTGGCTAAAAACACTACGAAACCTAACTTTTAAGTTTGTCGATAATCAGCAAGAGATCAAAAATACTTTTGTGAAGCTTGCCACTACTCTGTGACTTTTACTCTTAATTTTTTGATCTGTCGCCTACTAGCTGAAACAACCGTGAACTTGTAGCCATTTATATCGACTGATTCATTTAAAGCAGGGAATCTAGCAAACTCTTTCAGAACTATTCCACCTATCGTATCAAAGTCGTCTGCTATGAACTCAGCATTAAATTGATCATTAAAATCTTCGAGTTCTGTTAAAGCCGGAACTAAGTATTCATTATCCGAAACTTGAAGAATCTGCTTCTCTTCATCTATATCAGTTTCGTCTTCTATTTCTCCAACTATCTCTTCCAAGATATCTTCGATGGTCACTAAACCGCTAACAGATCCATACTCATCAACAACGATGGCCATGTGATATCTTTTTTTTCTAAATTCTTCCAATAAGGAATCCAACTTTTTACTCTCAGGAATAAAATTTACCGGTCTCATGACTTTTTCTAGATTGAAGTCATTATTTGAACTGAAACCAAAAGGGAGCAATTCTTTTGCAAGGAGAATGCCTTTTACTTCTTCTGAATCTTCATCAACAACGGGAAATCTAGAGTGTGAAGAATCAATAATTCGAGGAAGAAATTCTTTAGGCTTTTCATTGTGCCTGACTACAATCATTTGAGGTCTAGGAATCATCACATCTCTTACTTGCATTGAGGAGAATTCCAAAGTTTCCTCCATCATATCCAGAATGTTTTTATCGATAAGATTCATTTCTTCGGCCTCTTTAAGAACGCCGCTTAATTCCTTCTGGTTCATAGGAGTATAAGAAACCCTTTTATAAAGGCCTCTCAGAAATAATCTTATTTTTTTGAAAAAACCCAAGCCCTTATTAGACTCAGGCGATGTACTTGGAGGTTCTCCTATCATTTAATAAACGTAAGGATCTGCGAAATTAAGTTTTTGCATTAATTCTTTTTCGATAGATTCCATTTTTTTTCTATTATGCATATTTTCGTGAGAAAAACCCAGCAAATGAAGAACGGCATGAATAATGAGATGATACAGTCTGGATTCAAAGCTCTTTCCAAATTTTTTGGCTTCTTCATCAATTATTTGAGGACAAATTGCTATTTCTCCAAGAAAACCTTGATCAATTAAAAAATTACTTTCTGGATAAAAAGACAAAACATTTGTAGGTGTATCCTTTTTTCTAAACTCTTTATTCAAAGCCGAAATTTCATCTATTTTGCAAAACTTTATATTGACTGATTTACCAGCAGAATTTTCAAATTTCTCTTCAATTAAACCTAAGGCTTCGATAATTTTCTTTTTTGAGGGTATGGAAAATTTACTGAAATTTTGTGAGTTGGATAAAGAAAGTTTCATTCCTTTTCGTGAGAATCGTATGCCTCGATAATTCTTTGAACTAGACCGTGTCTGACTACGTCTTTTGATTCAAAACGACTGAAAGAAATATTTTTTTCACCCTCTAAGACTTCTATAGCATCCAATAAGCCTGACTTTGAGCCTTTGGGAAGATCCGTTTGAGTTATATCTCCGGTTACTATGGCAGATGAACCAAAACCAATTCTAGTCAAAAACATTTTCATTTGAGATTTTGTGCAGTTCTGAGCCTCATCTAATATGATGTATGAGTTATTCAAAGTCCTTCCTCTCATGTAAGCCAAAGGTGCGAGCTCAATTATTCCTCTTTCCAAAAGTTTATTTACCCTTTCAGGACCAATCATTTCATATAAAGCATCGTAGAGAGGCTTAAGATAAGGATCAACTTTTTGAGACAAATCACCCGGAAGAAAACCTAGGTGTTCTCCAGCCTCAACTGCAGGTCTGGCTAAAATTATTTTTTGAACCTTATTCAACATTAGTTCTGAGACTGCAACAGCGACAGCAAGAAAGGTTTTACCTGTTCCTGCAGGACCAATTCCAAAAGTTAAATCGTTTTTTAAAATTTCTTTCAGAAATTTTTCCTGCGAATCATTTCTCGGTGAAATGACTAGTTTTGGGGTTTTAATTTGTAGGCTTTTTGCAAAAATATCTTTTTCCTTTGGCTTTAGTAAATTTCCTGAATCAACTTTATCGCCTGTTGATTGAGCTTTTCTGATAAATAAGTGGACTTCTCCAGGCGTAATTAGTTCTGACTTTTCAGCTTTTAAATGTAGAGTTTCAATAACTTCCTTCCCAGCTTTTATAGCCTCGGTTTTTCCAACCAAAGAGAAGCTATTCCCTCTGCTCTTAACTTTGATGCCTAAAGAATCTTGAATTTGATTAATGTTAGCGTTTACAGGTCCGAAAACTTTGGAGAGTATTGATGAATCCTCCGAGCTAAGTTTGAATTTAATTTCCTCAGTCATTGAGCAATTAAGAAAGGTCTTTAACTTCTCCTCTTAAAGAATTCGTATAAGCATCAAGAATTTTCAAATTTACAAAATCTCCAATTTTGTGATCTTTTGGTCTGAAATTAACAACTCTGTCATTGATGGTTCTAGCTTGAAATTCGCCCGGATCTTTCTTTGATCTTGCAGTGATTAAGCAATTTTGAATAGATCCGACCATTTTTCTACTGTACCCATATGATAGCTGATTCAGTCTATTTTGTAAGATGTCTAACCTTAATTTTTTTTCTTCTTGAGGCACGCTATCAGGCATCTCAGAAGCCGGTGTATTTGGTCTTGGGGAATAAATGAAGCTATAAGACTCATCAAAACCTACTTCATTTACGATATCCATGGTGGCTTGAAAATCTTCTTCCGATTCGTCTGGAAAACCAACTATAAAGTCTGAAGAAAAACTCATGTCTGGTCTTACGGATTTAATTCTATCTATCAGATCTAAATATTTCTCTACGGTATATCGTCTTCTCATTAGTTTTAAAATTCTGTCAGACCCGCTTTGAACTGGAAGATGAACATGACTAACAAGTTCAGGCACGCTCCCATAAACTTCCACTAAGTCATCCTTAAATTCATGAGGATGACTGGTTGTAAATCTAATTCTTTCAATATTTTCTATTTTTGCCACTTCCAAAATTAACTTCGCTAAGGATGATTTATCACCATTCTGAAGACCTTTAAAATTATTTACGTTTTGACCTAGGAGGTGAATTTCTCTAGTTCCGTTATCTGCTAAAGCTGAAACTTCATTAAGGATATCATCAAAGTTTCTTGATACTTCATGACCTCTGGTGTGTGGAACTACACAAAAAGAACAATATTTATTACATCCCTCCATAACAGAAACAAATGAGGAAGGATCTCCATAGTCTGGAGTTGGTATGTGATCGAATTTTTCTATTTTAGGAAATGTAATATCTATCTGAGATTTATCATTTATCTCATTGTTTTTAATCAAATCAGGAAGTTTATGAAGAGTCTGAGGACCAAAAACTATATCGACTGATGGTGCCCTTTTGATGATTTTTTCACCCTCTTGAGATGCAACGCACCCTCCAATCGCTATTTTTAAATCAGGATTAGAATCTTTAATCTTTTTCCATCTGCCAATTTGATGAAATACTTTTTCTTGAGCTTTTTCTCTTATCGAACAAGTGTTCAAAATTAGGAGATCTGCTTGTTGCTCAGTCTCAGCAAGCTCATAGTCTTCTTCACCTTTAAGAAGATCAAGCATTTTGGCTGAATCGTACTCATTCATCTGACAGCCATGCGTTTTAATAAAAACTTTCTTCATTTCAAATATAAGATTCGCAACTATATAGGCTTGAGAAAAAAAGAAAAGGTCTGATTATTGAGCAAAAATATGATCTCTATAAAATCGTAATTCCTCAATTGATTCGAATACATCCGGACGAGCGCGATGAGCAATTTCTTTAGATTTTGGCTTGGTTGCATCAGGCCTCCATCTTTTTGTAAGTTCCTTAACTGAACTTACATCAATGACGCGATAATGAAAATAGTCTTCTAGTTGAGGCATGTAGAGCGTTAAAAATTTTCTATCGTGCCAAACGGTATTGCCGCAAAGAGGTGAAACGTTTTTACCAACGTGTTGCGATAAAAAATCAAGGGTCATCGCTTCGGCATCTTCTTGAGTTATTACGCTTCTTCTAACTTCATCAATCAAGCCTGATTTTTTATGATGTTCCTGATTCCATTCATCCATTTGATCAAGAATTTCATTTGGTTGCTTTATAACGAGGTCAGGTCCTTCAATAATTTCAGTTAAATTTTCATCCGTGACAGCAGTAAAGATCTCAATGATTCTCTCCGAGTTTGGATCCAAACCAGTCATTTCTAGATCTAGCCATATTAATTTGTTTTCCATAAAACTAATTTACAATACAGGATGAGTGAAGGTTGGTTACTATAGCAAATATGGATAAAAACAAAAAAGAATATACTGACTTTGGCTATAAAGAAGTACCAAAGGAAGATAAATCCAAGCTTGTCGGTGAGGTTTTCAGCAGCGTTGCGTCAAAATACGACCTAATGAATGATGTCATGTCTTTAGGCATCCATAGACTTTGGAAAAAGACTGCTATTGAATGCAGCCAGGTTATGCTCGGGAATTCCGTACTTGATGTGGCGGGAGGAACGGGAGACCTAGCGATAGAATTTTCAAAAATTGTAGGCTCATCCGGGAGTGTCGTTCTATCAGATATCAATGAAGACATGCTTGCGGAAGGAAAAAAGAGAGTTCTTGATTCAGGAAGACTAAATGTTGACTTCAAGATTGCTAACGCTGAAGAGTTACCGTTTGAAAATAATTCTTTTGATTGCATCTCAATTGCATTTGGAATAAGAAACGTAACTGATAAAGAGAAGGCTCTAAAAAGCATGTTTCATTGTTTAAAATCCGGGGGACGTCTTATAGTTTTAGAATTTTCAAAACCTACCTCGAATTTATTTTCACAAATCTACGATATTTACTCCTTTAATTTGCTTCCATTGATGGGAAAGTTCATTGCAGATGATGCCGATAGCTATCAGTATCTAGCAGAGTCGATCAGAAAACATCCAGATCAAGAAACTTTTAAGAAAATGATGCAGTCTGCTGGCTTTTTGGATACTAGCTATGAAAACCTCACTGGAGGAATTGTAGCTTTGCACAAAGGAACTAAACCCTAAAATGATTCTCATACAGTTCTTTAAGATTATTTTTATTTTTTGGAAATATAGACTCGATCTTTTATTACCAGGACTTAATTTAAATCTATTTTTTAAGATTTTGTATTTCATTAATCCATTACGTTTAATTCCTGCTAGAGGAAACAAGGGAGAGCGATTATTCTCTGCACTCTTAGCCGCTGGTCCTGTTTATGTAAAATTAGGTCAGATTTTATCAACTCGGTCAGACTTCTTTGATGATGAAATCATTCATGAGCTCACAAAATTTCAATCCAATTTACCTACTTTTGACTCAAGGATAGCCGTTAGGATTATTGAAGATGACTTGGGCAAACCAATTGAAGAACTATTTGAAAGCTTTCAGAGAAAACCCTTAGCGGCTGCCTCAATTGCCCAAGTACATGAAGCGGTTCTTTTTTCTGGAGAAGACGTTGTAGTCAAAGTCATACGCCCAAATATTCAAAAGGAAATCACTAAAAACCTTGGTCTAATAAAATTAATTTCAAAATTATTGGATTTTCTTCTTGTTGATGCTCAAAGATTGCAACTGAAAGAATTAGTTCAAGAATATGAAATTGTAATTCAAGGAGAAGTAGATTTAAAAAGGGAGTCTGCGAACACACGTTTGACTGCAGAATATTTTGAAAATTCTAACCTGCTATACGTTCCAAAAGTTTTTTCAGAGCTTTCTGGCAGCCAAACTTTAACGATCGAAAAAATTAAGGGTGTTCCGATAACAGATTTCGAAACATTAGATAGATTAAAAGTAGATCGTAAGCTTTTGTCCGAACGAGGAGTAAGCATTTTCTTCAAACAAGTGTTCGAAGATAATTTCTTTCATGCAGATATGCATCCAGGAAATATTTTTGTTGATGTAAGCAATCCTAAGTCACCAACATATATAAACGTAGATTACGCTATATGCGGAAGTTTAAACGATCAAGAACAATTTTTTATTGGAAAAATGTTGTCTGAAATGTTCTCTCAAAATTTTAAGGCGGTTGCTGAGACAATGATAAGAGCAGGATGGGTTGATAATAAAACCTCACCATTGGAACTAGAGATAACCGTAAGAACTTTTTTAGAGCCAATAATTGAGAAGCCTTTTGATGACATCAATTTTGGTGAAATGCTATTTCAGTTTTTTGATTCAACAAGAAAATATAATCTTTCTCTTCCGCCCTCGCTATTATTGCTTGAAAAAACACTCATAAACATTGAAGGCTTAGGTAAACAGATCTATCCTCAGCTTGATTTGTGGGTTACTGCTAAACCTTTTATCCAAGAGTGGATTAAAGCTAAATACAATCCGGCTAGAATTTTTAAAAAAATCCATGATGATGCTGGATTCTTGATAGAAAAAGCTGTCAATCTTCCTTCTCAAATCGCTAATTTATTTGATGCGGTAGATAAGATGGAAAATTACACCGCTGAGTTACAAGACTTAAGAAAAGAAGTTAAAAAATCTGAAAGAAGAAGGTCTTGGCAATTATTTGCACTAGCTTTTCTATTGATTCTGATAATATTTGCTGTCATATGAAGAAATATTTGGATGATCTTGAAGCGACAATTCAGGATAGGAAAAACAAGGATCCTAAAGAATCTTATGTTGCTTCCTTGTTTGAGGAAAAAGAGAAAATCATCTTAAAAATTAAAGAGGAGTCAGAGGAATTAGCAGAAGCTTTCCGCGAAAATGATCCCAGTAGCATAAAACATGAATCTGCAGACCTCTTGTTTCACTTAATGGTATTATTATCAGAGAAAAATATACCTTTCGATGAAGTTCTATTAGAACTTAAAAAACGAGAAGGAGTATCTGGTCATGAAGAAAAGAAATCGAGGAAATAATTAATGGGTTTTGGTGGCATAAGCATCTGGCAAATCTTAATCATTCTTGCAATCATAATATTGATTTTCGGCACTTCCAGGTTAAAAAATATTGGTTCAGATCTCGGATCAGCATTCAAAGGATTCAAAAAAGCTGTAAACGAGGAGCCTACTAAAGAAGAAGATAAAGATAACCAATAATGTTCTCAATTGGTTTTTTTGAGCTCTTCATAATCTCAATAATAGCTCTGGTTATATTAGGACCAGAAAGACTTCCGCAGTTCATAAGATGGGTTGAAGAAACCATTAAATCCATTCGTGCAAGTTTTAATAAAACCTCGAAGGAGATAAAAGATAGCATCTACGTCGAAGATCATAATAAAAAAAATGATTGATCAAGATAAAGATACAAACTATCTCGAACACCTTTCTGTTTTAAGAAAAAGTATCATCAAGTTTCTTATATTTTTAGGCATAACTTTTGTTGTTGCAGCTTTCTTTTCTAAAGATATTTTTAATTTTATTTCAGATCCACTGATCAGCGCTTTGCCAAAAGGATCCAGCCTTATAGCTACTGAGGTTGCTTCGCCTTTTCTTACCCCTCTAAAATTTGCTTTTTATCTAGCCTTATTTGTTTCAATACCTTTTCTTATTTATCAGCTCATTAAATTTGCTTCGCCAGGATTGTATTTTGAAGAAAAGATTTATTTCTTTCCTTTGGTTTTAGGTTCTATCCTGCTGTTTTATCTCGGAATTACTTTTGCTTACTTTGTTATTCTTCCGATTGTTTTCTCTTTCTTTTCAGCCTCAACTCCAGAAAACGTAATGATGATGACGGACATCAATTTACTCTTGTCATTCGTTATCAAAATGTTTTTTGCTTTCGGTTTAGCTTTTGAAATGCCGATAATAATTATTTTGCTTCTTGTATCGAATGCAGTTACGGTGAGTAAACTTATATCTGCAAGACCTTATGTTTTTTTAGGATGTTTTGTGGTTGGAATGTTACTAACTCCTCCAGATGTAATTTCACAGAGTCTGCTTGCAATTCCTGCATGGCTTCTCTATGAATTAGGAATCATTGTCGGTAGAATGCTCATCCGAAATAAGCAATGAACGCACTCAAGTCAGTTTTTAATTTTTTAGGCAGATTTTTAACTTCCACAAGGATTGTTGTAACAAACTTGATTACTTTTATTTTTTTAGCTCTTGTTTTTATTGGACTAATCTCGGTTTTTATCCCCAACGATAGGAGTATTGATAAAGAAGGAAAAGTAGTCATTTTGAACCCTGAAGGTGTCCTGGTGGATCAAGAGGTGCAGTATTCAGACTTCCAATTTTCTTTTGGTCAGGTTGAACAAATTCAAACCAGAGATCTTATAAAACTTATTCAGTCAATCTCTAAAGACGAAGATATTCCTGCCGTCCTATTGGATTTTAGTGGTTTATCTTATTCTGGACCGACAAATTTAATTGAAATTTCTGAGGAAATTCAAAAGCTCAGTGAATTAAAAAGAGTAATCGCATTTTCGGATAGATATACAACTTCGTCTTATTTAATCGCAGCGCATGCAGATGAAATTTATATACATCAGGCTGGAGGTTTTGATATTCAGGGAATCGGAGGCTACAGAAGTTATAGCAAATCTCTATATGAAAATTTAAAAATGAAAGTCTATAACTATTCCCAAGGTGATTATAAATCTGCTGTAGAAGGACTTACAAGAGATTCAATGTCAGACTTTGATAAAAAACAAAGGAAGGCTCTTTATGATCCTATATGGAGTAAGTACAAAGAAATCATTGCCCAAGCAAGAGGTATTTCGAAAGAAAAGGTCCAAAAATTTGCAGATTCATATTTCGATGCAATTGGAGAAGCCGCTTTCGACAACATAGAAGCAGGACTAGAGCAAAATTATTTAACAGGCGTAAAAAGTTTTCCTGAATTTAGAAGCTATATGATTGATGAATTTGGTAAAGACGAATCATCCGATAGAGAAACTTACAACTACATTACGTATCAGGAATATTCATCTTCGATAAAAGAAGACAAAGAAAAATCAGAAAATATAATTTCTGTTATCACTGCTGAAGGCGCAATTGTTGAAGGAGAAATTTCGCAAGGCTTTGCGGGATCTGCCGGTATTGCTAGACAGATCAGAAAAGCTCATGAAGACGACAAAACTAAAGCTATTGTCTTTAGGGTTAACAGTCCTGGTGGATCAATCATTGCCAGTGAAATCATCAGAGATGAATTACTTCAGGCTAAAAACAAAGGAAAAAAAGTTGTAGTTTCAATGGGTGACTATGCTGCCTCAGGTGGAGTTTATATTTCCACACCTGCAGATTATATTTTTGCTCATCCGACTACAATTACTGGCTCTATAGGAGTTGCCATAGCTTTTCTTACTACTGAGGATTCCCTAGAGTATATCGGTATCAGCAAAGATGGAGTTCAAACTTCTAAATTTGCTGGTTGGACTCCTGAATTACCAGTAACGGAAGAATTGGATAATATTTTCAATAATTTAGCTGAAAGAAGCTACCAAAGATTTCTTGAGGTTGTCTCGGAATCAAGAAAAAAAGATGTTTCTGAAATAAATAAAATTGCTGGTGGCAGAGTTTGGATAGGCACTGATGCGCTTCAATTAGACATTATTGATGAACTTGGCGATATAGACGATGCTATAGGGAAAGCAGCTGCACTTGCAGAAATTTCTGAATATCAATTGAAATACAGCTCAAGTGATGTTTCTTTCGTTGAAACAGTTCTTTCCGAAATTTTTGGAAAACTATCCCTTCCATTAGAAAAAATTAAATTTGTTAAAGCTTCTGAATCGATTTATAAATTTTTAACAGAACTTGCTCCTTTTAATGAGCCCTCAGCTAGTATGATCTGCAAGGTTTGCATCATTGAAACTTCATAAACTTCATTTTCTTTTTTTAACAGCTTTACTTTCCGCAACTGCTCATGCGGAAATCCTAAATAACTTACAAGTTGTTTGGGTGGTTGACGGCGACACCGTGCATGCAACCAAGAACGGTCAACTATACAAAATAAGATTAACCGAAATAGATGCTCCTGAGAGAGATCAGCCTTTTGGAAAACAATCTACAGATAATTTGAAAGTCTTTCTTAGAAAAGGATTTATCGATGTTGATCTAAAGGGCCAAGATATCTACAAAAGACACTTAGGAAGGATTTATGTTGATGGTAAAGACATCAATAAAAAAATGATCTCGACTGGAAGTGCTTGGGTTTACGATAAATACGTTACTGACGAAAGCTTTTATAATGAACAGAGGAAAGCTCAAAAAAATAAGCTAGGAATTTGGGCTGATGAGGAAGCCATGCCTCCTTGGGAGTGGCGCCAACGAAATAATTAATTTTCCAAAGAACTTTCCCATTCTCCTAAAGCAGCTAATTTATTCATTTTAGCCCTGTGAGAAAATGCTTTTTGCGCAGCAGTCTCATTTTCAACGTTACCGCTCCAAGCTTTAAGAGCAGCTTGTTGAAGTGCTCTTCCATAAGAAAAGCTTAACTTCCAGGAATTAGATGACATTTTATTCATCTTGTCTAAATGCGCAGTTGAATCAATATCAGACTGCCCACCTGACAAAAAAGTTACTGCAGGCAAATCATCAGGAAGACTGTTTTGTAGGCACTGCACAGTTTTTTCTGCTACCAGAGAAATATTTGCTTGCTCACTTGCAGTTGAACCGCTGGTAACCATGTTGGGCTTTAGAATTGTTCCTTTGATATTAACTTCATGATCAGTCAGAGAATTAAACAACGTTTCAAGTGCTCTAGATGTCGCTGAGTAACAATCTTCAATTGAATGGAGCCCATCCATGAGAACCTCAGGTTCAACAATTGGAACCATATTGTTGTTTTGGACTATCTTTGCATACTCTGCCAAAGCCTCCATATTTGCCTTAAGACAATCATCTGAAGGAAATGAACCGTCTTGTTTTATTACTGCTCTCCACTTAGTAAATTTAGCTCCTAATGAAAAATACTCTGCACATCTTTCATCAAGGCCATCTAAGCCTTGAGTTAAATTTTCATCTGGCGAAGAGTCAAGTGGCTTAATACCTTTATCAACTTTTATTCCTGGAAGAGATCCTTGAGCATAAATAATATCCGAAAGCATCGTTCCGTCTTTCGCTTCTTGTCTTAAAGTTTCATCAAAAAGTATCACGCCTCCAATGTTATTTTTCATGCCTTCCGCTCTAAATAATAATTCTCGGTAATCTCTTCTATTTTCTTCGGTTGATTCTGTATCAATCGTGTCAAACCTCTTGGTAATTGTGGGCGTGCTTTCATCAGCAGCTAAAATTCCCTTACCGTCCGAAACTATATGATTAGCAATATCTTCTAAACTTTCAAAATTCATATTTTCTCCTTTAATGCCTCAAGAGAGGGTAATGATCCTTTCTCAATATATTCCAAAAAGGCACCTCCAGCAGTTGAGGCATAACCTACTTTATCTAATAAGTTTGATTGATTAAAGGCAGTTAAAGTCTCTCCTCCACCAATAACAGAGTATGCGTCTGATTCAGAAATAGCCTTGGCAAGATGCACTGTACCTTTTGAAAATTCTTCTCTCTCAAAAAAACCTAAAGGACCGTTCCATAATATAGTTTTACAACTCGAGATAATATTATTTAAGCTTTTTATTGAGTTAATACTAACGTCATAAATAATGTCGTCTGGCAATATTCCTTCAAAAGTTTTCTCAACAATAGACTTATCTTTTTGTTCTACTACAAAGGTCTCGGGCAATATTATTTTGTTATTTTTACTAAGATCTTTTGCTTCTTCCAAAAAATCATTCTCTACAATCGATTGACCGATTTCATATCCTTTTGATTTGTGTAATGTATTAGCTATCCCCCCTCCAACGAAAAGCCAATCAACTTTTTCAAGAAGAGATTCCAGAATATTTATTTTTGTTGATATTTTTGAGCCGCCGATGATTCCCAACATTGGTTTTGATGGATTATTTAAAATTCCTTCTAGAGAATTTAACTCTTCCTCAACCAACCTTCCAACACATGAATCTATAAAATGACTAACTCCTTCTGTGGAACAGTGACTTCTATGAGCCGATCCAAAAGCATCCATGACAAAAACATCAGCTAATTGTGCAAGCTTCTTTGAAAATAACTCATCGTTATCAGTTTCACCTTCAAAAAATCTTACATTTTCTAACATCGAAATCTTTTTTTGATTATCTGAGAAATGATCAAGGTTTAAATCATTATGAAAATAAATCTCTTCGGACAACAAAGTACTTAGATGTTCTGCAACTTTTTTCAGAGAAAAGTCTTTATCAATCTCTCCTACTTTTTCAGGTCTACCAAGATGGCTGAGAATTATTACTGAACTGGCTTTAGATAGAATATAAGTTAAAGTTGGCAGTGTTCTTAAAATTCTCTCGTCATCACTGACTTTTCCATTTAAATACTTTACGTTGTAATCAAATCTGACTAATACTCTTTTTCCTTGAAGATCAAGATCATCAAGCGTCGGGATCCCGTTGATCATTTTTTAAGAAAACTGATTATTTTTTTTGAAACCTTATCTGCGGTAAATCCGAAGTGATCCATTAAAACCGATCCTGGAGCTGATTCACCAAAAGATTCCATTCCAATGACTAAGTCTCCTTGATTGAGATACTTATGCCAGAAGTCTGGGTAACCGCATTCAATGGCTACTCGCGGTCCGTCTCCGAGAATGTTAGTTTTATATTCATCGTCTTGTTGATCAAAAATTTCAGTACAAGGCATAGATACAACATTTGTTTTTAAGCCATTTTCCTTTAAGTGTGCTTTCGCATGCATAGCTAACTGAACCTCTGATCCAGTGGCTATAATGGTTAGATCGCTCTGCTCTTCCTTACTAAGTAAGTATCCTCCTTTTGCAATCTGTGAGTGATCATCTCTTCCCTGAGGTTCTAAGTTCTGTCTAGATAGGATTAAAGCAGTCGGTTTATCTTGTGAAGTTAATGCCGCTTTCCAAGAGTAAGCTGTTTCAACGCCATCGCAAGGTCGCCAAGTATTTAAGTTCGGCGTAGATCTTAATATGGTTAGATGCTCAACGGGCTGATGGGTTGGCCCGTCCTCTCCTACGCCTATAGAATCATGAGTATAAACGTATATTATTGGCAGCTTCATCAATGCGCTCATTCGAACTGCATTTCTTGCATAATCTAAAAAGGTTAAAAAAGTCCCCCCATAAGGTCTAAAACCACCATGCAAATAAAGCCCATTCATTATGGCAGACATGCCAAATTCTCTTACGCCGTAACTTAAATAATTCCCTATTCCATTTTCTAAAATTTCTGAACCCTTCCATTGAGTATTATTTGATGGAGATAGATCAGCAGATCCTCCAAACAATTCTGGAATTCGAGGACCTAATGAATCAAGGCACATTCCAGATGCCTTTCTTGAAGCATGGTGAGTCTCATCTTTTGAAAAATTTTCTATCAAGTCTTCAAAAATTTTGTCTAGCTCCTCAGGTAAAGAGTTTGAAAATATTCTTTCAATTTCTGAATGCTCTTTTGAATAGTTTTTTGAGTAATCGTCTAACATTGCGTTCCAATCATCTTCTACAGCTTGACCATCTTTTTCATTATTCCAAGCTTCATAAACATGCTCGGGAACTTCAAATGGTGGGTAGTTCCATCCAATTTCTTCTCTAGTAAGTTGAATTTCTTCGTCGCCCAAAGCTGCCCCATGCACTTCAGAAGTGCCAGATTTATTTGGAGAACCCTTGCCTATGACGGTTTTGCAACAAATCAATGTAGGCTTTTCAGATTTTTTTGCCTTTTCTATGCAAGAATTTATTTTGCTGACATCATGACCGTCTACATTACCAAATACTTCCCAACCATAAGACTCAAATCTTTTTTTTGTATCGTCAGTGAACCAATTATCAACTCTTCCATCAATGCTGATTTCATTATCGTCGTAAAATACGATTAAATTACCTAATTCTAATGTTCCAGCTAAGGAACAAGCTTCATGAGAGATACCTTCCATTAAATCTCCATCTCCAACAAAAGCATAGGTTTTGTGATCAAAAATTTGAAAATTTTCTTTATTATATTTTGCAGCCAATATTTTCTCTGCCAGAGCCATTCCAACAGCATTAGAAATGCCTTGACCTAATGGTCCGGTAGTTGTCTCAACTCCTGGTGCATAACCTATCTCTGGATGGCCAGGCGTCTTTGAGTGCAGTTGCCTAAAGTTTTTAAGGTCACTAATTGAGAGTTCATAACCGGTGAGATGCAGGAGAGAATAAAGCAGCATAGAACCATGCCCATTTGAAAGAACAAACCTATCCCTATTTAACCAGTTAGGATTTTTGGGATTATGGGAAAGGTGATTCATCCAGAGCGCTTGAGCAATTTCTGCCATACCCATTGGCATTCCTGGGTGTCCGCACCCAGCTGCTTGTACTGCATCCATAGATAAAGCTCTAATGGCGTTGGCAAAATCTGAATTGGTAGATTGTTTAGGCAATTTTCAAAACCTATATTTTCTACTATTTTGATCGAGCTTCATAGTAGAATGTCCGACCTCTATGAGATATAAATGAGCAAATATAGTACTTTTACGTCCGAATCCGTATCAGAGGGTCATCCAGACAAGCTATCTGATCAAATTTCTGATGCGATCCTTGATGCATTCCTTGTTGAGGATCCTAAAGCAAGAGTTGCATGTGAAACTCTAGTCAAAACTGACCTCGTTGTTGTAGCCGGTGAGATAACATCAAGTGCAAACCCCGATCTGGAGAAAGTCATTAGAAATGTAATCAATGAGATTGGTTATGATAACGATGATGTCGGTTTCAACGGAGACAAAGTAGAATTTTTAAATGCCATCGGAAAGCAATCTCTTGATATTGCTCAAGGGGTTGATGAAGGGACAGGTGAAGATCTTGATCAGGGAGCGGGTGATCAAGGTTTAATGTTTGGTTACGCAACTAATGAAACTGAACAACTGATGCCAGCACCTATTCATTACTCACATTTGTTAGTTAAAAAACAATCGGAAGTGAGAAAAAATGGCAAACTAAAGTGGCTTAGACCCGATGCAAAAAGTCAATTATCTTTTGATTATGATAGCAATGGGAATCCTACCGCAATTACTGCAGTTGTTTTATCTACTCAACATGACGATGAAGTCTCACAAGACGATCTAAAAGAAGGTGTGATGGAAGAGATTCTAAAGCCAGTTTTACCTAGCAACCTAGTCAATAAAGAGACAAAATTTTTTATAAATCCTACCGGAAGATTTGTTGTTGGAGGGCCTGTCGGAGATTGTGGCTTAACAGGCAGGAAAATTATTGTTGATACTTATGGCGGTATGGCTAGGCATGGTGGAGGAGCTTTCTCTGGAAAAGATCCTTCAAAAGTTGATAGGTCAGCTGCATATGCAGGAAGATATGTTGCAAAGAATATTGTAGCCGCTGGATTGGCAGATAAATGTGAAGTGCAAGTATCCTATGCTATTGGAATTGCTGAACCAACCTCGATCAGTGTCGACACATTTGGGACAGGGAAAATTTCTGAAGAGCAAATATTACGCTTAATTAGAGAAAAGTTTGATTTAAGACCTAAGGGGCTTATAGCTATGCTTGATTTATTAAAACCTATTTATCAAGAAACAGCAGCTTATGGACATTTTGGAAGAGAACAATTCCCCTGGGAAAAAATCGATAAAATTGAAGAGTTAAAATCCTAAAACGGAGCAATAAATGGAATTTAAAGATTATAAAGTGGCCGACATAAATTTAGCTGATTGGGGACGAAAAGAAATAATTCTCGCTCAAGCAGAGATGCCAGCCCTTATGAAATTAAGAGAAAGGTATGGCGAAGAAAAACCACTTAAGGGAGCAAAAATAATGGGTTGCATCCATATGACAATTCAAACAGCTGTTTTAATTGAGACTCTTGTTGAGCTTGGAGCTGAAGTCAGATGGTCATCTTGTAATGTTTTTTCTACTCAAGATCATGCTGCAGCTGCTATTGCAGCGGCTGGCATACCCGTATTTGCCTGGAAAGGAATGAACGATGAAGAATTTGACTGGTGCATAGAACAAACGATATTGGAAGGTGAGAAGCCATGGGATGCAAATATGATTCTTGATGACGGCGGAGATCTGACTGCAATGGTTCATGATAAATTTCCAGAAATGCTAGAAAGTATTCACGGAATCTCTGAAGAAACTACAACAGGCGTTCATCGATTAAACGAAATGGTCGAGAAAGGAGAACTCAAAGTTCCAGCCATCAACGTAAATGATTCAGTTACTAAATCGAAAAATGATAATAAATATGGCTGTAGACACAGTCTTAATGATGCTATTAAAAGAGGAACTGACATGCTCCTTTCAGGAAGGAAAGCTTTGGTAATAGGTTATGGTGATGTGGGTAAAGGATCTGCAATGAGCTTGAGACAAGAAGGTATGGTTACTCGAGTAACTGAAATTGATCCAATTTGTGCAATGCAAGCATGTATGGATGGTTACGAAGTAGTATCGCCATATGTAAATGGTCAAAATAACAATGACGATGAATCAATCAATAAATCTTTACTGCAAGATACAGACTTAATTGTGACAACCACAGGTAATGTAAACGTTTGTGATAAACACATTCTTAATAATCTCAAAAGCGGAAGCATAGTTTGCAACATCGGACACTTTGATAACGAGATTGATACTGCCTACATGAGAGATAAATGGACTTGGGAGGAGATAAAACCTCAGGTTCATAAAATTTATCGAGACTCAAAAGATTCTTCTAATTATTTAATCCTTCTATCAGAGGGAAGATTGGTTAATCTTGGAAATGCAACTGGTCATCCTTCAAGAATTATGGATGGTTCTTTTGCTAATCAGGTGCTGGCTCAAAAGTTTTTGTATGAGCAAGCATTTGCATCCATAAACGACGAAAGCGTAAAAGAAGATATGATCACTGTGCAAGTTCTGCCAAAAGAATTAGATGAAGAAGTGGCGAGTTACATGGTTGAAGGTTTTGGTGGCGTGATGACAAAGCTAACTAAAGATCAAGCTGAATATATCAACGTCGATGAAGCAGGACCTTACAAACCTGAATATTACAAATACTAATGACCAAAAAGAATACCAGTTGGGGAGGAAGATTTACTCAATCGGTTTCAGCAATAGCTAGTAAATTTTCTAACTCTATTGATGTTGATTCTGTTCTTGCAGAAAAAGATATTATTGGATCTATAGCATATGCAGAATCTTTACAGGAAGCAGGAGTTATTAATAAATCAGAGCTCATCAAGATTAAACGCGGTCTTAATCAAATAAAAAAAGAAATAGAAACTGGAAAATTTAAATGGAATCCTTCGCTTGAAGATGTTCATATGAATATCGAGTCAGCCCTAGAAAAGAAAATTGGAGATTCTGCAAAAAAATTGCACACCGGCAGATCGAGAAATGATCAGGTTGTTACAGACCTAAAGCTTTTTCTCAAAGATGAAACCAAAGCTATAAAGAAAAAAGTTAAAGACCTACAAAAAAGTATTTTAAATAAAGCTCAAAAACATTATGCAGATCTCATGCCAGGCTTTACTCATCTGCAAATAGCTCAGCCGGTAACCTTAGGCCATCATTTGCTTGCTTACTTTGAAATGTTGCAAAGAGACTATATTAGATTTGAAAATAACGAAAAAACTCTTAATCAAATGCCTTTAGGAGTTGGTGCATTAGCAGGCAACAGATTTGGCATTAATAGACCAAAGCTTGCAAAGAAACTTGGTTTCACCGATATTACAAAGAATTCGATAGATACAGTAAGCGACAGAGATTTTGTTACCGACGTTTCCTATAGTTGTTCAATGCTTGCTGTTCATTTGTCGAGAATGTCAGAAGAAATAATTTTATGGTCATCCTCGCAATTTGATTATGTTCAGCTACCTGAAGAGTTATGCACCGGCTCATCAATCATGCCTCAAAAGAAAAATCCTGATATGGCAGAGCTTATTCGAGGAGGCAGCTCTCAAACTTTAGGCAACCTTGTTACAACTCTATCTTTAATGAAAAACCAAAGCCTTTCATACAATAGAGATAATCAGGAAGACAAAGAACCTCTTTTTAAATCAATTAATTTCATCAAGGATGCCTTAGAGATTATGTCTGAAATGATCAAAGGTATGAGTTTTAACATTAAAAAAATGATACAGGACCTAGATCTATCTGAGGTTGGGGCAACTGATTTTGCTGAGTATTTGGTTTTAAAGGGCGTCCCCTTCAGAGAAGCCCATGAAATAACCGGCAAAACAGTAAAAGAAGCTGAAAGAAAAAATTTATTTATTAGAGAATTTAATTTGAGTGAATTAAAAAAAATACATCCAAAGATAGAGAAAGATATTTATAAATTTATTGATCCCAAAAAAGCCATACACGCTAAGAACAGTCTCGGCGGAACATCGCCCAAAAAAGTCAAAGCAGCTATCATCGCAGCCAAAAAGACTGTTTCTTCATGAAAATATTTAGCGAAATATTAATCATTTTTAGTCTTATCTTAGGTTCCTGTGGAATCAAAGGTCCGTTATACTTGCCCACCGAAGAACCTTCGGCGCAAGAGACAGATAAGACTTATGAGACCAAATAGTATCAAAAGTTTAAACAATATCCTCTTTTTGGAGGATGTTTCTTTATTGGAAATTGCTAAAAAATATCCAACCCCATTTTATATTTACTCAAAAGAAATGATCCTTGCTGCTATCAATTCCTATCTGATAAATATTCGAGAAAGAGATCTAGTTTGTTATTCAGTGAAAGCAAATTCAAACCTAGCTATATTGAAAATAATGGCAGAGAAGGGAATGGGATTTGATGTTGTTTCAGGTGGAGAACTATTTAAAGTTTTGAAGATTGGAGCTGATCCACAAAAAATTATTTATTCTGGGGTTGGTAAAACAAAACCTGAATTAGAATATGCCGTTGATAACGATATAAAAAGCATAAATATTGAATCTTTTTTTGAACTAGATTTATTAAATCAAATTGGTAAAGAAAAAAATAAAGTTATCAACACAGGTATCAGAATCAATCCAGATATTGATGCTAAGTCTCATCCCTATATTGAAACTGGTAAAGCCGACTGCAAGTTTGGATTGTCTGTAGATGATGCTAAGAGGATTGCAGATGCAAGCTATGATGGTGTTTCAATATCCGGAATCTCTGCTCACATTGGATCACAAATAACAGACGATGAACTCTTTGGAACTTTATTTAATGATTTAAAAACTCTTTCTGAATTTTTCATATCTAAAGGACATCCAATAAATCATATTGATGTTGGTGGAGGCCTTGCCATTGACTATGACTTCCAAGAAAGTTTTTCTCCTGAATTAATGACTAAAAAAGTTATTGATATGGCTGGAGATATTTCTATTTTTTTTGAGCCTGGAAGATCTCTAATCGGACAAGCTGGTTCACTGGTCACAGAAGTTTTAGGCGTAAAAATAAACGGTAAAAATAAATTTTTAATTGTTGATGCAGGTATGAATGATTTAATTAGACCGGCCTTGTATCAAGCAAATCATAAGATAGAGGCTATTTCAACTTCCATTGAATCTCTAGAAAAGCATTATGTTGTCGGTCCGGTCTGCGAGACAGCAGATAGCTTTGGTGAATTTTCAATTTCTGCTAAAAAACATGATCATTTGATTATTTATTCTGTAGGCGCCTACGGTTATTCAATGGCTTCAAACTATAATTCTCGTCTTCGAGCTGCAGAATATTTAGTAGATGGCAGCGAAATAATTGAAATACGAAAAGCTGAATCCTATGAGGATTTAATAAAGCTTGAGCAATATTAATGTCTGAAAACTTAACTCACATGTCTGCTCTAGGTAATGACTTCATTGTGATAGATGCCATTTCTAATCAATGCGATTTATCAAAAATGATAAAAGACGAGTTAGAGATTATGAAACAGAACATGCCTTTTGATCAAATTCTTTGTCTCTTGCCTCCTAGGGATATTAACTGTGATGTGTACCTTGAAATATACAACGAGGATGGATCACAATCGGAGAATTGTGTTAATGGACTTAGATGCATAGGTAGATACATGCACGATCACAATCTTGCATTTAATGAAGAGATTTGTGTGCAGCTAGTTAATCAAATTACAAAAGTCAAAAAGATAGATGAAGAGAATTATGAAGTGATTTTAGAGCAGTTCAGTTTAGATCCAGAGGATATTGGCCTTAAGAAAATCAAAAGTGATTCATACTCCTTCATGCATGATCAAGAACAAATTAACTTCTATTCTGTATCCGTTGGAAATCCGCATGCAATTATCTTTGCTCAGGAGATTTCTGCAATAAAATTGGATGCTTTAGCTCAGTCCTTGATAGAGGAAAACTGTTTTATAAATGGTTTCAACCTAAATCTTGCGGAAATATCGTCAAACAATTCCATAAAACTTAGGGTTTATGAAAGAGGCGTTGGGGAAACTGAGGCTTGTGGAAGCGGCGCTTGTGCAACGGCTCTTGCTGCAACACTTTTTAAAGAAATGCAGCATGACATTGAAATAATATTTGAAAAAGGCACATTAAATCTGAAAATAGATCTGGATAGTAATAAAATATATTTAAGAGGAACTACCAGCTATCTAAACTAATTTATATGTCAAACTCGTCAAAGATTTCATCTGAAGATGTTGTTGAATATCTAAAAGAAAATCCTGATTTCTTTAATTTAAATCCTGAGTCCTTGAGCCAGATAAATCTTAAACATGAATCCGGTGATGCGATTTCTCTAATAGAAAAGCAAATTATTGAATTAAGAAAATCCTCAGATGAAGCAAATCAACAATTGATCCAGATTCTCGAAAATGCAAAAAGAAACGAAAAATTATTTCTACTTTCAAGAGAAATAATTCTTGGTTTGTTAGCTAGCTCAACAATAGACGATACAGTAAATGAGCTGGAATCGTATTTTATAAACTCATTTAATACCGATGCCTGTAAGGTGATATTTTTTAGCGAAGATGAAAAAAGATTCGGTAAGGAAAGAGTTACTAGCCCTGATCTTGCAACTGACCTCTTTCGCGATCAATTCAAAGATAAAGATATTATTCAAGGTGGTATAAGTCCTGAGATAAGCAATTTTGTTTTTGGCGCTAAAGCTCAAATACAGGAAGCTGCGATATGCAAATTGGAATGCTCAACGGTAACAGGGATATTTGCGATCGGAAGTAAATCTTTAGGAAGATACTCAAGCGAAAAGGATAATTTATTTCTCCTTTTCATCGTTTCAGCTTTGAGTAAATTTATCGATAGAATTATTCTCAGCAAGTCATATGCAAAAGGAAATAAATAAGTTTCTTGATTACCTATCAACGGTCAGAAATTTTTCTGTTCATACGGTTAAAAATTACAAGAAAGACCTTGAGAAGTTCAGTGCTTTCTTCGAAGCAAAAAAATTCACAGACCTGGCTGCTGTGAGCCAATCTGACATTAGAGATTTCGTTGGTATCGAGAGAAGACGCGGGCTTAGTCCAAGAAGCATTGCTAGGTTAATTTCTTGCTTAAAAAGTTTTTACCGCTACCTCAACTCAGAAAGAATAGTAATGAAAAATCCCATTTTGGGGATAAGCGCTCCAAAGTCTGCCAACTTATTACCCAAAGCCATTGATGCTGATTTAATCAATCAACTGCTGGATTTTCATCCGAAAGAATGGATAGATTACCGAGATAAAGCTATGGCGGAATTAATCTATTCATCCGGATTAAGACTTTCTGAATTATGCAGCTTAAATATTTCTAATTTGTCTTTAAAAGATCAAAGTTGCAGAGTTGTTGGCAAAGGAAACAAAATGAGAGATCTACCCATCGGAGGCATGGCATTGAAAGCATTAGAGTCTTGGATGTTGAAGAGAACTGAAGTAGAGATAAACGAACCTGATGCTTTATTCATCAATAAAATGGGAAACAGATTGGGAGCGAGAACGGTGCAAGAAAGATTAAAAAAATTGAGCGTTAAACAAGGCGTTCCTTACTTGCATCCACATATGTTAAGACATTCCTTTGCCTCCCATGTATTAGAATCTAGTGGCGATTTAAGGGCAGTTCAGGAGTTGCTTGGTCATGCTAATTTATCGACCACGCAAATTTACACAAAATTAGATTTCCAACATCTTGCTAAGGTTTACGATAAAGCTCATCCGCATGCGAAAAAACGAACATGACCATCAAAGTAGTAACATTTGATTTAGATGATACTCTTTGGCCTTTGAGAGAAACGATATTGGCTGCTCACAAAAGTGCTAATGAATTTCTTGCCAGTCAAGTTCCTAGCGTTAAGGAAATATTGTCTACCAATAAGGAAAGAGAAGTTTGGGGGCAACTAATTGAGAAAGATCCAACAATGCGTCATAGACTGAGTGAACTGCGTTTCAATGTCTTTAAAAACATTCTGCAAAGCTTAGGCCAAACCGAGCAACAGGCGGAGAAACTCTCATCTGAAGCATTACAAATATTCATGAATGGTAGGCATCAACTTACTTTGTTTGATGGTGTTGAAGAAGTTCTGGCCCAACTAAAAGAAAAATATACTTTGGGTGTTCTGACTAACGGCAATGCAGACATCAAGAGGCTCGGCATAGATCATTATTTTAATTTTAGCTTCAGTGCGGAAGAATTAAACGATAGTAAGCCCTCAGCAACCCACTTTAAGAAAGCTATGGAATTCACTTCAGAAAAAGCCGCCTCAATTTGTCATGTTGGCGATCATACGGAATGCGATGTTGAAGGCGCCTTGAATGCCGGGTGTAAAGCAATTTGGTATAACGAACTAAATAACGAGTGGCCTGATTCTAAGGGTTGTCCTGTTCAGGAAATTAAAAGTTGGTACGATATGGAAGAAGCCATATCAAAGTGCTAGTCCAAGGAATCAAGCATATATTGGACAACTGCTCTTAACTCTTCATCAGTGCAATCTGCACACAGCCCCATTGCAGGCATTGCGTTCAAACCATACTTAACGTTGTAAGTTAATGTATCAATTCCTTTATCAACTCTTTGACCCCAAGAGAAAGTGTTAGCATAAATTGGGGCGCCAGCCATTCCTCTATCGTGACAGAACGCGCACGCTTGAGTATAAATTTCTTCAGTTGTTCTTGATTCACTTATTGTTGAAACAGGAGATTTATTTTCTTCTGAACAAGAAACAAAAAGTAAAAACGTTATTAATCCTAAAAATTTATAAAGCTTATAGTCTTGAAAGATAACCATCTAATCGATCGTTGTTCATGATGAAGGTTGATTTCAAGTCACTTGCAGCCGACTTGATTTCATTAATATTAGTAGCTTCTCCAACTTGAATTACCCCGACCATAGCCATCATTGCATGCGGAGTGCAGTTGTAGACATAAACACCCTCTTTATCTAACGTGATGCTTATCTCTTGATTTATTTCCCCAGTCCATGCTTCGGCTCCGGCAGGAATCATGCCTGGGAGACTAGCTGAGTTATGAAGTTGATCAGTTAATACAAAATTGATGGTATCGCCAACTGAGACCTTTATCACTCCTGGTTCAAACACCATAGTGCCGTCTGCCCCTTCATTTTTCATTTCAATGGTGTGCACATTACCTTCGGAAAGTTGAACCTTATTAGCTTGGTCTTCATTTGATGTAGAAGACATAGATCCAGAATTGATTGCTACTTTGTAACCTGGGCCCGCTGTTCTTATTCCGCAACCGTCACCTTCCATACATACCTGACCTAAAGGCATAATCCTTTTTTCTATGGATTCTGGTCTCATATCTTGGGCAAAAGTTGCATGAGAAAGAACAAAAACTAATAATATAAAATTTTTCATGGGGCGATTATAGATCATTGAATCCCTAATATCTTCGAGGGTTGAAAAAATTTTATATCTAGAACCTGATGTTATGAAAAAATGGGCTAGTAGTTCAGTGGATAGAACGTCTGCCTCCGGAGCAGAAGGTCGCAGGTTTGAATCCTGCCTAGCCCACCAAATTGTTTGATAGCTCTTCTTGGTTCTGTTGAGGAACTAAATCCACACCATCCTGCTCTAGCAATTGATTCAGTTCAAAATTACCGATAACCACATCAAACAACCAACTATCATCAATAACTGACTCATGTTTTATGTAACCTTGTTGATATAAAGATGCTCGAATACCACCAAGCTTCTGTTTAACGGACAGCCTGCCCGTGTAGATTCCCTTGCTTAAATGATTGGTAATCTTTTCTTTTAAACGACTCAGGCCTATCTCTACTGAAGCGGATATCGAAACTTGATTCACATCTTCTGAGATTCCAATCGCATCTGCTTCATCTGCCTGATCAATTTTATTGTTTACTATGATTTGAGGAATGTTGTCGGCGCTTATTTCTCGCAAGATTTTATTTACTTCTCTGAATTTGAAATCACAATCAATGTCGCTCACATCAGATACGTGAAGTAAAAGATCTGCTTCTCGAAGATCCTCTAGAGTTGCCTTAAATGATTCAATCAAAGCAGTAGGTAAGTTGGAAATAAAGCCGACAGTATCGATAAAGAGAATCGACCCTGTACCAGGACTTAAATTTTTTCTCGTAACAGTATCCAAGGTAGCAAACAATTGATCTGCTTCGTATTGATCAGATCCAGTTAATTTATTGAATAAAGTTGTTTTTCCTGCATTGGTATATCCAACCAAAGCCAACACGTGATTGTTGCCTTTTTTCCTTGCATATCGATTTAATTTTTTTTGGCGGTGACTCTTCTCTAGTCTTTTTTTAATGGATTTAATTCGGTTTGCTATAAGCCTTCTATCGGTTTCTAATTGAGTTTCTCCTGGACCTCTCAAACCTATTCCTCCTTTTTGCCTTTCTAGGTGACTCCATCCTCTCACAAGCCTAGTTGATAAGTGATTCAGCTGAGCTAGCTCAACTTGCATCTTACCGATGTGACTGGTCGCTCTTGAGGCAAAAATATCTAAAATCAATCCTGTTCTATCTAAGACCCTTGTTCGAAGTTCTTTTTCTAAATTCCTTTCTTGAGAGGGCGATAAATCATGATTAAAGATGACAAGATCAGCTTTGTATTTTTTTGTAGCTTCACTAATTTCATCAACTTTTCCTTTACCTAAAAAGTACTTTGCAGATAGACTATTTTGCTGACCATGATATTCCTTGAGAATATTAGCCCCTGTTGATCCTACAAGGTCTTTGAATTCGTTAAAGGGATCAATAGGATTTGATAAGTCGGTAACTTTTTTTAAATCCGATTGAACGATTATGACATTAGAATGAAATGTATTTTTCATAAAAAAATAATTTTATCAGTCTTTTGTGCATTAAAATAAATCACTGTTATATTCATTAGAAATTAACAAAACCTAAAAAAGGAGTTTGAATGAGGTTGCTTTTCATTATTTTAATTAGTTTTACATTTTTTTCTTGTGCCAATAACATGGCCACCTTGGTTGATGTGGATAGGGATGTAAAAAATTCAGGAAATAAAGAGGAAGTAAAATGCTTTTATGAAAGTATGACTGGAAGTTACATTAAAAAGAGAGTCTGTTACAACAAACAACTTAAAATAACCAGAGAAATAGAAACAAGGTCTGCGATAAGGCAAATGGATATTTTTCCAATGCATCTCGAGCCATTCTATCAATGAAAACTTTTTTATTATTTTTCCTGTCTGGTTTCTTGTTGAGTTGCGCTGTTGATGAAGTTTCAAAAGAAACCGTATCAAATGATTCGAACAATAATCTAATATGTAGGGTTGAGGAGATTACGGGGAGCAATATAAAGAAGAAGGTTTGTTACACAAAGCAACAAATTGAAAGACAGAGGGAAGTTGCTCAAGAAGCCTTGAGAAGAAGATCCAGCGCCGGCAGCGCGTCCAATCCCAATCCCTAAGGAATTGAGATTTGATCCTGACCCTCTAAGCTTTTCGCAGTATCCACTAAAGTTTCTTCAACAGGTCTAGGCTGCCAATTCAATAAAGCTTTTACTTTTTCGTTTGAGAGAAACTGGGGATCACCAAGCATCCTGACACTCTCTTTAGCTGTTGAGCTAAAAAGTGAAGCAAATCTTAGGACGAAATTGGGCAATCTTAATTTAGGTGCTTTTGTAAAACCTGCCTTAATCAATATTTGGGAAATTTCATGCAACCAGAAACTTGAAGTACAAAGAATCAAACGCTCATTGTTAGAACCTTGATTTGAGATAGCGTCTACATGAGCTTGTGCGACGTCTCTTACATCAACAATACCAAGATGAATGTTTGGAGTTGCTGGTAATTTTCCAGACGTTAACATTTGGACTAAAACGTTGGTTACACCTTGGTCAGGCGAAAGCGCAGGCCCCAAAACCATGTAAGGACAAAAGACAGTTAATGGAAATTTTTCGTCTTCGCCTAAGTTATCAATGAATTCCCAGGCAGACTTCTCCGCCATAGTTTTACTCTTTGCATAAGGAGTAATTTTATTAGAATAAATATCTGACCAATCATTTTCATCGTAATTTTTTTTATCGGAGTCATCATAAAAAATTGAAGCGACTGATGAAGTTAAAATCACTTTCTTTGCTTTATTTGCTTTTGCAGCATTGAGAGCGCGAAGAGTACCGTCAACGGCAGGCTTAATAAGAATTTCTTCGTCTACAGAATCGCTGGCTGATATTGGAGAAGCAACGTGCATAACATAATCACAATCTCGTCCTGCTTCTTCCCAGCCTTCATCATTCAATAAATCTAATTCAATAATTTCTAAATTCTCTACTGGAGTGTTTGATTCTTTCATGGCAGTTATGACTTCTTCCTTTCTGATCTTGTCTCGAAGGGTGCCTTTGACAGCGTAACCTTGATCAAGCAGTTGTTTGCAACAATGCAATCCAATGAATCCCGTTACACCTGTCAATAATACTTTTTCCAAGATTCTTCTTTATTCTTGATCGGACTCTAGTCTATTGAGCCATCTTTTAATTATCTCATCAGTGTGCTCACCTAATTTTGGTGCACGAACAAAGCTTTCATTGTGATTAGAAATCTTTACCGGATTGCCTGGAACTTTCACCGTTTCTCCGCTCTCTTGCAAGAGATCTACGATCATATTTCTTTTTAAGAGATCTTCATCCTGAAAAGTTTCTGAAAAGTTATTGATGGGCCCGCAAGGCACCCTGTGTTTCTGTAATAAATCTATCCAATACTCTGTTGTGTTAGTAAAAAATTTCTCTTGTAGGGCTGCATCGATTATTGCTCTATTTTCCAACCTGCCCTTTCTGTTTTTGTTCTGTTGAGTATCTAGATGCTGTAATTCCATAGCCTCAATCAAGTTGGGCCAAAAGTTTTCTGCCACCACTGCAACTTGAATAAAATTATCCTGAGTTTTATACAGGTTGAACGGTGCGTGGTTCATGTGTTGATTGCCAATAGGATCAGGATCTTCTCCTGACAGAAAATGCATGGTTGCCATGTAAGTCAGCAGGCTTACTTGAGTATCTAACATAGAAATATCGACGTGCTCTCCGTAATCGTAGATTTCTCTTGAGCGAATAGCGCTTAGGATTCCGATAATAGCGTAAAGACCTGCGCCAAGATCTGCTATAGGGATTCCCGATTTAACTGGATTATTTTTATCAGTGCCAGTAATAGACATGGCGCCCGAATAACCTTGCACAATATTGTCGTAAGCCGGACGATTGATCTCAGTATCGCCAAAACCACTTATAGAACATGTAATTATTTTAGAATTTACTTTCGCTAAGCTATCGTGATCAATGCCTAATCTTTTGGTCACTCCTTGACTAAAATTATCAACCACCACATCGGCTACTTCTACCAATTTCAAAAAAAGTTTCTTTCCTTCATCGCTTTTTAGATCTAACTCAACGCTTTTCTTATTTCTTGCAAGAGTCAAATGATAGGCACCGATACCGTCATGCGAATACTTTGGATCATCTTTGAGAAGGTTTCTGGTGATGTCTCCTGTTTTGGGCTGTTCAATTTTAACAACCTCAGCTCCCAAATCAGCCAACACCATAGTCGCGTAAGGTCCGGCAAGCATGTGGGTTAAATCTAAGACTTTTAAGCCTTTTAGGGATTGCTTCAATTTAGTAATTAATTTTGTCGTCGACAGCATTCCCTGTAGTTGGGATCAATGCTGAGCGCTTGTATGAAGCTACAACCACACCGTCTTGATTAGTGCCGGTAGTTTTTACAGTAACGATGCCGCAGTTTTCTCTCGATTCTGACAACCTTTTCTCTAAGACTTCTGATTCCGCATACAAAGTATCGCCTACAAAAAGAGGATGAGGTAAAACGATGTCAGTCCACCCTAGATTTGCAATGGCTTTTTGACTCACGTCACTAACGCTCATTCCAACCATAACAGCCACGGTAAAAGTGCTGTTAACCAGTGTCTTGCCAAATTCGGTTGCCTTCCCGTATTCTTCATCGAAATGAAGCGGATGAGTGTTCATGGTCAGTAAAGTAAACCAAGTATTATCCGATTGAGTTATGGTACGACCTGGTCGATGCTCATAAATATGACCGATTTCAAAATCTTCGAAGTACCTGCCGAAAGTTTCTCGATATCTATTATTGCCAAGATCTTTAATACCTTTCACCATTAATCGTCATCTTCTCCTAGCTCTAATCTCAATCTCATTGCTTCAGCAATCGGTTCATCAACCATTTTACCATCGACCTTGATAACGCCTGATCCACCGATCTTTTCGTATTCTCTTAATACCTTCATTGCTTCTTCTTTTTCTTCTTTGGTTGGCTCAAAGGCTTTGTTAATAATATCGACTTGAGAAGGATGAATACAAGCTTTCCCGGTAAAACCCATATTTTTTACCGCAATGGCTTCTCGTTCACATCCCTCAGGGTCATCAAGAAAGAAAAACGGAGCATCGATCGTAAATAAATCGTACATTGCCGCTGCAATAGCGACTTTAGATCTTGCATAAAGCAGTGGCTCCCAAGCAAGTTTAGCTTTAAGGCCTGCGGAAAAGTCTGCAGCACCAAAAAATAATCCTCTGACGCCTTTGAAAGAAGCTATTTCATCGACAGTAGCAACCGCTCGAGGAGTTTCGATCAGTGGAATTAAATCGTCTTCAAATGCAATCTTGGTAGCAAGCGTTGCCAATGAATCGAAGCTTTGAATCTTTGGCAAAATAATTGCTTCTATTTGTTCTTGATAATCTGAAATCAAATCTATGTCTTCTCTTCCTAAATCTGTGATTGGATCGTTCACTCTGACAAAAACCGGTTTAGAAAATTTATTACCGTCTTTGAAGTTGTTAATTAAATCTTCACGAGCTTCTTTTTTTAGGTCGTCCGGACAACCGTCTTCCAAGTCAATGATAAGAGCATTAACGTCGGTTCTTTGTACATCTTCGAGATTGTGCATTTTATGTCCTGGCACAAACAGGTTGGACTTAAATCTGTATAACATTACTGACTCCTTTCGAGGTCTACTAGATGATCAACAACATCTAAGAGTTCTTCGGTAGGAATATCTCTTGATGCTTTTACTTTGTATTTTCCGTTCACAATAAATGCCGGCACGCCCATGATTTCGTATTTTCTACCGTACACATCAGCGGCATTAATATTCGACTTTATTCGAAATGAATTACTGATAGCTTGGTACTTGTCAGGTTCGACTCCAAAAGCACTGAAAAGTTCCGTTATCTCTCTTTCGCTGGTGAGAAATTTTCTATCTAAATGAATGGACGTAAACGCTGAACCGATTATCTCTTCCATGCCTAATGCTTCAGCAGCGTAAAATAATTTTGCGTGTTCTTTAGCAGGCGGATTCCAAGTCACCGGAACTCGCCAAAAATCGATGTCCTTGCTGAGGTTTTTCTTCCAATCTCTTATTAGTCCCTCTAGCGTGAAACAATGTCCGCAACCTAACCAAAAGAATTCAATCACTTCGATTTTTTCCGGATTACGAGTTTGGACTTCTTCGTCGAGAAATTGGTAATCGATGCCCGGTCGGTAATCTTTAGCGTTTACTGCAAAAGAAAAAAGACTTAAGAAAAGAATTAAAAAAGATTTAATAGAGACCTGATACATAATTAGCCACTGCTTGAATTTCTTCTATGGTCAGCATGCTAGCAACGTTCTGCATTACCAAACCTTCCTCTTCGCCGTTTCCACGCGTTTTATTTTTGTAAGCCACTAGACTGGTAACAACGTATTCTGCTTTTTGACCGCCAAGAGCAGGATAGCCTGCTGAATTAACTCCTTTTCCTTGGGGACCGTGACACCCTGTGCATGCTGGCAATCCAGATGCAGCATTTCCAGCTCGATAAATTGTTTGTCCAAGCAATACATTTTCATCACTCGCTTGGCCTACTTTAATTTTTTGAGAAGCATAGTATGCAGCCATATCTCTTAAGTCATCGTCGTTATAGCCATCAAGCAGCCCCATCATCGATTCGATAACCCTTTCGCCTTCTTGGATATGATGAAGTTGATCGAAAAGATACAGCTCTCTTTGGCCGGCTAAAGTTGGCCACATGCCCACTAAGCTGTTTCCATCAGCGCCGTGACAAGCAGCACAAGAACCGACTAATTTTTCTCCTCTAATTGGATCGCCTTTTGGCAAAGGCTTCACTTCGCCAGCCTTTTCAGATGCGGCAAAAGCAGCTCCAGATAAACAGAGAATTGAGATGAATATAACTTTTTTAATCATTAAGAAATATTTCAGGGTCGAGCGAGCGAAAATTATATACCATACTCCTTTAATAATCTTTGTTTAGTGTGAAAAACAATGAAATCTATATTACCTATTAACCTAGCGTTTGATCGCGTTGTCGGCAACCTTGCGCAGCTACCTTTTGATGAAGGAATTGAGATAGCCGTGTGCGGTCGCTCCAACTCAGGGAAATCAAGCATCATCAATGCTTTGGGTAATAATAAAAAGCTTGCGAAGACTTCTAAAACACCTGGTCGGACCCAAACGGTAAACTTCTTCACTATTAACGATGATCCACAAACTAAATTGGTCGATTTGCCCGGTTACGGTTACGCCAAAGCGTCTAAACAAGATCAAAATAATTGGGCGCAATTGGTGGAGAGTTATTTGCTCGGTAGACAGTGCCTCAAGAAGGTTGTGGTCATCATGGATATCAGACACCCGTTTAAAGAAGCTGATCTTGTTTTTCTAGATTGGTGTAAGGGGTTGCCCATAAATATTTTTATCTGTCTCAATAAAGCCGATAAATTATCCAACAATCAAGCTGGCCAGTCTTTAGCAGCAGCGCAGCGCGCGGCGCAAGAATACCCAGAGATAGAACACCTGCAAATTTGCTCTGCCGATAAAGGTAACGGGCTCAAAGCGCTCGGCTCTTTTATCACTTCATAAAAAAACCCCGGACTTTGGGGTGGCCCGGGGTTAATAGGAGAGTAAACATGAAAAAATCTACCTATACCTATGACCAAACAAAGGTATAAAAGTTCAATGAAACTGAAAAAAATTTAGTGAGCTTTGCCCCAGTTGTTTGCAACACCGCTTTCAACCACTAACGGAACGGATAATTTAGTGACGTCGGTCATGATTTGCTCAAGAGCTTTTAACGTTGTCTTAGTATCTTTTTCTGGGCATTCAACGATAACTTCATCATGTACCTGTAAAATCAGATGAATATCTTTACCTGTACCTTTTATATAATCATGCATGTTGATCATGGCCAATTTCATAATGTCTGCAGCAGTCCCCTGCATCGGTGCATTGATAGCTGCTCGCTCTGCTGCCATGCGCGTTCTGCCAGAATGAATGCCAGGTAGATAAAGCCTTCTGCCGAAAGCTGTTTCCACATAACCTTGATCCTTAGCTTTGGCTTTCATCTCGTCCATGTATATTTTTACCCCAGGGTACTTACCAAAATAAGAAGCAATGTAATCAGCCGCCTCCGGTCGGGTCACTCCCAGAGCCTTGCCTAGCCCGAATGCTGACATTCCATAAATGAGCCCAAAATTTATGGCTTTTGCACTTCGCCTAGCTTGATCATCGGCTGAACCAAACACTTCCTTGGCTGTGGCCGAATGAATGTCTTCGCCGTTTTCGAAAGCCGTGATTAAACCTTCGTCTTTGGAAAGGTGAGCCATGATGCGAAGCTCTATTTGTGAGTAATCAATTGAAATCAAATCAAATCCTTTCGGAGCCACAAAAGCCTCTCGAATCATTCTGCCTTCCTCAGTTTTAATGGGAATATTTTGTAAATTAGGATCTGAAGAGGATAGTCTTCCTGTAGTCGTCACCGCTTGATGAAAAGTTGAATGCACCCTGCCGGTTTTCTCTGAAATCTGTTCAGGCAATCTATCGGTGTAAGTTGATTTGAGTTTAGAAAGTGTTCTGTGTTCAAGAATAACCTGTGGGAGTTCGTATTGTTTAGCCAGTTCTTGTAAAACAGATTCCGCAGTCGAAGGCTGACCACCTGGGGTCTTTTCGATCACTGGAATGTTCATTTCATCAAACAGAATCTCTTGAAGCTGTTTCGGGGAGGATAAATTAAATTCTTTGCCGGCCATCGAGAAGGCTTGTTCCTCAAGGCCGTTGATGCGTTGACCTAAATTTTTAGACTGAAGATTCAAAATATCGGAATCGATAACTGTACCTTTTTGTTCCATGTCCGATAGAACTGGAATGAGAGGCAGTTCAATATCTGTCAGGACTTTTTGTAGCGTCTTTTGTTTCTTTAAGTGCTCTCCAATCGTGTCGTACATTTGCAGAGTGATGTCTGCATCCTCGGCAGCGTAATCGCTTGCAACATCTAGGTTTACTTTATTAAAGGTAAGCTGCTTAACTCCTTTTCCTGCGACTTCTTCAAAAGTTGTGGTCTTTAAATTGAGATAGTGATTGGCCATATCGTCAAGATTGTGACGAGTGGCTGTTGAATCCAGAACATATGACATCATCATGGTGTCGTTTTCGATACTATTGATGTGAATGTCGTAATTGACCAAAACATTTCGATCGAATTTTATGTGTTGTCCTATAATCGGCTTCTCTTCCAAGATGGGTTTGAGTTTTTTTAAACAAGCATCGCGATCTAATTGGGACGGAGCGTTGTCGTAATCGTGGGTAAAAGGCAGGTAAGCTGCTTCGCCCGCATCAACGGCAAAAGAAAGACCTACCAGATCTGCTGTGGTGAAATCCAATCGATCGGTCTCGCAATCCAAGACAATTTGTTTTGCTTTGGCTAGTTTTTTTAGCCAACCGTCAAAGGTTTTGTCATCCAAGATACAAGTGTACTTGCTGGAGCTTTTTGGCTTAGAGGCTTTGGGCGCCTCTTTCAATAATGTTTTGAATTCGAGCTCGGTGAACAGCTCGTGCAATCTTTTTTCATCGCGCTCCCCAACGGCTAAATCTTCGATCCCAAAGTCCAATTTCACATCTTTCTTTATTTCGGTGAGCTGACGCGAGAGTTTTAGTTGCTCAATTCCGGCCCGTAAATATTCTCCAACCTTGCCTTTGAATTCTTCTGCTTTTTTAATGATGGTATCGATGTCGTTATGTTCAGTTAACCAATTGACTGCGGTCTTCGGACCCACTTTTTCTACGCCGGGAACGTTATCCGAGGTATCGCCAACTAAAGCCAAGTAGTCAACGATTTGTTCCGGCTTCACGCCGAATTTTTTCTCCACTCCCTTGATATCAAGGACCTCATTCTTCATCGTATTCACCAACTTAATATTTTTGGTGACCAATTGAGCTAAATCCTTATCGCCGGTAGAGATGATCGTCGAGATACCTTTTTGTTCGGCCTCTGCAGCAAGCGTGCCGATCACATCATCCGCTTCAACGCCTTCGACCACAAAGATTTTAATGCCTAACGCTTTGATCACTTCGTGAATCGGTTCAATTTGCGGGATTAAATCATCGGGCATCGCAGCTCTGTTGGCTTTATAGTCCTCATACATTTCATGACGAAACGTATCGCCTTTAGCATCAAAGACCATACCAACCGGAGCGTTAGGATGATCTTGCAGTATCCGCATTACCATGGTGACCACCCCTCGCACAGCACCGGTAGGCTGGCCGGTGGATGTCGTTAACGGCGGCAAGGCATGGTAAGCACGGTAAACATAAGACGATCCATCGACCAATATGACAGAATTGTTATCGTCTAAATTTTCAGGTTTGGCCATGCATTCAATATTGTTTTGATGGTTTATACTTCGATACTCAAGTTTAGAGTAGCAATGAAAAAAGTTCTATTACTGATTTTTGGTTTTTGTGTGGTGCTCATCGCAGTGGCTTACTTCATGGAGTACCAAATGGGATTGGAGCCTTGCCCCATGTGTATCATTCAAAGAATGGCCATTGCGTTGACCGGTTTAGCAGCCCTAATTGGTTACTTTCACGATCGCTGGTTTAAATTTTATTTTTCCTTAACAACTGTGTTTAGTATTGCCGGAGCAGCATCCGCGATTCGTCATTTGTACTTGCAGTCTTTACCGGAAGACCAAGTGCCTTTTTGCGGACCCGATTTAGGCTACCTACTTGATAACGCATATTTTTCCGATGCTTTGCGCATGCTTTTTATCGGTGATGGTAATTGCGCAGAGGTTGTCTGGAGTTTGTTCGGCGTATCCATTCCAGGTTGGGTGCTTATTTGGTGCATCATCAATATTTGCTTATCGGTATCGCAACTGAATCCCAAAACTGCTATTTCTTAGAGCAACTAAAATCAATTTTTTAAAATTACTTACTCAAAGTTCCTTGGTTTTAAGAATCATTGATCAGTATGTGGAATTTTACAGATCAAATGCATTTTATTTTTTTTCATACACCAAGCTTCTGACTCCACTTTAGATTGAGATTCATCTGGTTCATCCACGGATAAATTATTTCTCCAATTTAAGATAATGCCATCGCTTATATGTGATAAAACTTCTGAAGAGTTGAATGGCAAAGAAATGAGATAGTTTTGCAATTGCAGTCGGGCATCGTTGCTTATCTTTGCCGCAGATTTGGTTTCAATGATTATCGGTTGTTTAAGCGTGAACTTTTTATTTTTTTGTTTGGGAAGAAGAAAATCCAACCTGAACACACCTAAAGATTCTTTTTGATAAAAAATCTCTAAGTTTGTTTCTTTTAAATAATTTATACCTTCCTTTCTAAAAGAAATGCTCAAAGCTTTCTGAAAGGTATCTTCTTTAAAACCCGATCCAAGAGATTCAAAAGCTGAGAGTGCAAGCTTATGAATTTCTTCAGTTACTTTTATTAGATCTTTTCTTGTATTCATCTCCCAATTTAAAAATTATTTTGTGTTTAAGTTTATTCGGAATCATTTTACTTGCTGATCAAATGCACAATTATGATAGTTACAAATAATATTTTATACGATTAAATTTATTATATATTTTATACAATAAAGAAATATTTCTTCCTTCTTTCAAATTTTAAATGCGTCATCAACTGTCGTAATTAAACAGCATAATTCTCTTTTAATAAAAAAGAAGAAAAATGCATCAATTTGAGAATTTAAATTCATACCTAATAGAGGAAGCGCTGAATAATATTCACTTTGGTGAGAAAGAACAAATAACTGAGACTCTTTCTTTGATGCCACTCATTACAAATGTTCCATTGGAAGTTGATCTTTTGACTTTAAGTGAAGCTTATGAAGATAAATTGGTTGAGATTGAAGAGACAGGCAAAGTGAATAGGGTGACTATCAAAAATTTATCAAGCAATGCCCTCCTTCTTACTAATGGCGATATTTTAGAGGGAGCTAAACAAAATAGAACTTTTAATGATTCTACTTTATTGCCTGCCACCGGAATATTCGATGTAGATGTAAGCTGTGTGGAACAAAATCGATGGTCTGCAAATTACGGAGAATTTACTCTATCTAAGGATCACCATAATTTCATGGCTAAAGGAAATAAGATGAATGAAGTTAATCGTTCTAAATTAGAAACAGGAACAAAATATGCCAATCAATCAAATATTTGGAGAGATGTTCAAGCTAAACAAGAAAAACTTAATGTAAACTCTAGGACACAATCAATAAATGACTCTTACAGATCAGTAGTGTCAGAATTAAGAGATTATTCAAGAAAAATTAAAAATGCTCCGAATCAAGTTGGTCTAATCTTCTATATTAAAAATACTTGTCTTGGAATGGAAACATTCGCAAATCCAAGGCTTTGGAGTACCTACTCAAATAAAATTCTAAAAAGTATTTTAATTGATGCTATCGAAATTGAGAGAGACTCTCGCAGACAAATGTTTCAGACCGTTTCCACTGAACGAGAAATTTATAATAAGTTCTATAATTTCATGAAAAGTCTGAAAGAGAGAGTAATCAAGGGGCCTTATTTGGGGGAAGAAGTAGTGTTGAATTATCCAAATCTTGATTTTACTGCCAGTGGCATTCACTGGGAAGGATCTATGATCCATTTAAATGCATTCCAAAAAATAACATGAAAAGAGTCTTCTTTATAAAAACTCTATTATGATCTAACATATAATAAGCGACAAATACTGTCGCTTAATAAATATATTTTAGTTCAATGAGTGATAGCGTTTTACGAATGATCAAAATGACTGAACGAATACCTAGGTATCCGTCAAAAGTAACAGCTAATCAAATACAAAACTTCTTAAGGAGTCATGGTTACTCAATTTCATTAAGGTCAGTACAAAGAGATTTAAATGAATTGTCTCGTCTTTTTCCGATTGAATGCGATGACAAAAGTATCCCTTTTGGATGGAGTTGGAAAAAAGACTCGCCCGGCTTTGAATCTCCAGCCATGGACCCCATACAAGCTTTAACTTTCTCCTTGGCTTCACAATATCTAGAACCTTTAATGCCAAAAGCTAGCTTTAAGCGGATTGAAAAGTTTTTTCAAAGAGCTGAAAACGTACTAATGGGCGATGAAAGATCAAATGTTTTAAGGTGGAGAAAGAGAGTTCGAGTTATTCCTGAATCAATAAGATTTAAGGATCCAACTATTAATCCAAAAATAAGGCAAAAAATTTATCGCGCTATTTATGAAGGATTTCAAATTAAAGCTTTGTATAGAAAAAGAGGAGAAAAAAATTCAGATTTAAGACATATTCATCCTTTAGGTATCGTTGTTAAAGGTAGCATTACCTACGTTATTTCAATGATGAATGAAGATGATGAAAATGCGAGATATCTTCCGATGCATCGTTTTGAGGATATTGAGATTCTTGATGGCAAGAAAATTAAAGAGCCTGAAAATTTTAACCTTGATGAATATTTGCATAAAAATAATTTAGGCTTTGAGTATAGCGATAACTTATATACTTTTAGTGCAATTTTCGATAAGACGATGGGTGCTCATCTTCAAGAAACTCCTCTTAACAGTACACAAAAAGTCTATGAGTTAGATGATGATAGGCTTCATGTTACAGCTAGAGTTCCTGATACTTTGCAATTTGAACAATGGCTTATGAGTTTTGGATCCAATGTAGAAGTTTTGAAACCCATTAAATTGAGGAAAAAATTTAAGGATTTGGCACATAAACTAAAATTATTGTATCAATGAGTTTAAACATAATAGTCTTAATTATTACATTAGGTACTTTGTCGCTCGTAGTATATATTTTTTTAAAATTACGAGATCAAGAAATTAAAGTAGATAATAAAGATTCGATTTTTGACCAAAAATTTAAGGCATTTTCTGAAGACATAAACAAAATTAGTAAAGAATTAATTTCTGTTACAACTCCAATCAATGAGTTGAATAGGTTTTTAGGCGGCAATGTAACAACTGGAAGGCTTGGCGAATGGAGCCTTGAATCTATAGTTAGAGATATAATGCCTGATGGAAGTTACCAATTTCAGCATATAATCAATCAACAAACTTCAGATAGAGTCGATTGTGCTGTCATAAGTGCAGATGGAATAAAAATACCTATTGACTCCAAATTTTATGCCGGACAATATCGACAATTCCAAGAGGCCGGAAATGATTTAGCAAGAAAGACTATTTTAAGAGATCTCAGAGCGTCAGTTATTAGAGATGCAAAAGAAATCTCTGAAAAATATATCTTACAAAATACAACTTCAAACTATGCCATCTTATATATTGCTTCAGAAAAAATAGTTGATTTGATAGATAAAATAGAAGACCTAAGACAAGAGTGCTTTGCCGACAAAAAAATTCTAATTCAGGGCCCCAATACATTAGCTGCTTTTTTAGATACGATTAGAGTAGGTCATCACTATTTCCGACTCAATGAAACAGCAAATAAAGTTGCAAATGTAGTTCATAAAATTCAAGGAGAATTTAAAAAATTTGATTCAAGTACTGAAGGTGTATTAAAAAAACTTGAAGGAACAGTTAAAGAAGTAAATAATCTTCAAACAAGGATAAATGCTCTTGGAAGATCTCTAGAAAGGGGCTCCGAAGTCTTGGCAGGCGAAGATAATGAAAAATAAATTTAATCAAATTTCTTCAAAAGAATGGCTTCCTTATCAAAAATCATTTCAGATTTATCAAAATAAAGAAAAGCTTTATAAAGATACGGTGAGATTTTTTTGCAATAAAAGATTAAAGAAATCCATAGGATACTATGGCAAAGATTTTCATATCTTTTCTAAGATATGTGAGCAGAATAAACTTAAAGCTTTAAAAATTAACAATGAAGAACATGATTTTCAATTTATCTTAATCGATTTAACTGAAGACATAAAAAAGATAAAAAACGAAAAAAGTTTTATAAATTTAAGGAATAAAATCCTACGGAGCATTAAAGAAAAAAAAGAAAATCTAGAACATCGAAGATTTATATGCATTGTGGCTCAAAATAAAGTTATAAATAAAAAATACTATCCCTTTGCATGGGAAATAGCTAAACATGTTGGTAAATTTTTAAGCCTTAAGGATGAAAAAATAATTTGTCTTCATAGAAATTCGCCTGAACTTAAAGATATTTTTCATCCTAAAAAAAGTCATTCCTATCAATTATTTTTTAGAAAAGATGAAGATGATGAGAGGAATAAAAAAACTTTTAAAAGAAATAATTTCCTCAAAAATAAGTCACAAAAAAAATCTCAAAAATTAGCTGACTTCTCATTGGACAGCTGGTTCATTCTCAAGCCTCAAAGAAGAAGTAAGACTGAAATTCTTCATCCAGCGAAATATCCAGAAGAACTGGTAGATTTATTTGTAAAAAAATTTTCTTTAAGAGATGATTATGTTTTTGATCCAATGAGTGGAACAGGAAGTACACAAATCGCTTCTTTGAAAGCTAGAAGAAATGCGATTGGAACAGAATTAAGTCCTTTTTTTTGCGGCATAGCTGAAGATAGATGTAAAGAATTAGTAAATCCAAAACAAAAAAATTTATTTGAAACAGATAAAATTAATAATTCCTTTAAACTTGTCCAAACTGATGCAAGAAAAATAAGTAAAAAGGATTTTAAAAAAATTGACTACGTAATAACTTCTCCTCCTTATTGGGACATGTTAAATATGAAAGGAGCAGAAAATCAAGCAAAAAGGATTGATCAAGGCCTTCAAACAAATTATTCAGAAGATAAAGAGGATTATGGAAATATTGATGATTATGATTTATTCGTAAATGAGTTAAAAGATATTTACATAAAAATTTCAAAAATGATGACTCCAGGAAGTTTCATGACAATAGTCGTAAAAAATATAAAGAAAAAAGGAAGGAATTATCCATTTGCCTGGGATTTATCAAATGAATTAATTCCTCATATGACTCTATGTAATGAGACATTTTGGTGCCAAGATGATATTTCAATTGCACCTTTTGGGTATGGTAATACATGGGTAAGCAACACTTTTCATCAATATTGTCTTACTTTTCAAGTGAGAAATTAAATTCTATCAGAGCAAATCTTATTGTAAGGACAATTTGCACATTCACGATCATCGAAAACATCAAAATTGCCATTTCTGATTAAATTTCCAATTTCAACAATATCTAAAAATAAGTTATTTTCGTTTTCGGTTGCTATATCTATCATTTCTCCTTCAGATAACTTGAAAATATGAGTCGTTGCTTCTGTGTTTGTTTTCTGAAGATAGCATTGCTTATAGATTCCTAACTGTTCTTGAAATTCAGTAAAATTTTCGGCTTGTCCAGTCTTATAATCAATAATTTTAATTCCATTTATATTTAAAATTGCGTCGATTCTTCCACGAAGTCTTATGTTGTCCTGTAATAAAGTATCAAAAGGCTCTTCAATTCCAATTATGTTATCTGGCGTTAGATCATCAGAACAATACTCTAGAAAATTCTTAATTTGCTCTTTTGCCAATTCTCTATTTTGTTCTTCTTGAGTCTGATTAATTGGATTAGGATCCCAATAATCATAAAAGATATCATCCATTTGTTCTTCATAGTTATTCAGAATTATTTCAATAGTTAAATTTCCTAGTTTAATATTTCTCAATAAAGCTTCTATAGACCTATGAAGATTAGAACCAAACTGTAAGGCTCCAATATCAAAAGTTTGAAGATTAAATATGTTTTTGTAACGGTATCTTTTTGGGCAAAAGCGATATGTTTTTATTTGATTGTAGCTGAGAACAAGTTCTCGAGAAAAATTATCTTGATCTAGATTATCTGCTTGAACTTCAAAATTATTATTAGCAGAATAAAAATTACTTAAGTTTTCAAAAATAGAATTTGCTTGATAATGATAATTTGAATACTCTCCATTGGAATTTCTTTTTTGTTCTGAGTAGCTCATACACAGAAATTTTTCAGCTCTCGATGCTCCAACATAATGCGTCCTTAAAAATTCATCAGGAGGATATTGATCTATTAAAATAGAGAACCTATCTGCTAATGAAATTGGAGGCGGTTTAAATTTATTCATTTGTGGCATGAAAACTATTGGAAACTCTAAGCCTTTGCTCTGATGGAAAGTCATAAACTGTACAGCATTTTCATCTAGATCTTCAGCTCTGCTCATCTTATTTGTATTTTTTAAATACTCTAAATATATAAGAAAGTTAAATGTATCGAAATTGGATGTAAGTAATTGCAACTCATCATTTGTTTTTGCCAAATCGGTTATTAATCCAAGATCTGCACCAAAATTATTTTCGTACCTCGGAAAAAAATCACAAATTTCGAAGATTTTGTAAACCAAGCTGGTTGAACTAGAAAAACTTCTTTCTAAGCTATTAATCTTATTGATGGTGTCATTATCTTTATGAAAAGAATTTCTTTTGATTCTATTGATAATTTCATCGTCTGTATCGTTGCGATGTACATAAATTCTTAATAAATAAAGGAATTCTTCAATAGGATTTAATAAGAAAAGGTCTCCTGCACCGATAGGCATTATTGGAACGTTTTCTTTCTTAAAAATTTCCAAAACCAAGCTAATATCCCTTTTGGTAGATCTTTGTAATATAGCAACATCTCTGTAAGAAAATGATGTGGTATTTGTTAAATCTTTGATTTTATTGGCTATGAATCTAAACTCCGTTTCGTCATTTTTAAAAGATTTAAACATGATGTCGCTGCATTCACTTTGATCATGAGCAACTATATTTTTTTCAAGCCTTGGGTAATTAGCTTGTAGGATCATTCTATTTGTAAGTTCAACAATTTTTTTTGAAGAACGATAATTCGTCTCTAAAATTTCTACCTCAACGTCTTGGTGATCTTCTTCAAAATTAACTAAAAAGTCGCTTACAGCGCCTCTGAAGCCATAAATGCTCTGATCATCATCACCAACTACTGTTAAGTTAAGTCCTAGATTACTAAATTCGTTAAAAATATCATTTTGTATATTATTTATATCTTGAAATTCATCGATAAAAACCTCTGAATAATTATCAATTACTTGATTTTGAAAGTCAGAATCTTCTCTAAGATTCTGTAAAAGTTTCAACTGAATAGATGCAAAATCATATCTTTTGTTTCTATCTAAAGAATTTTTATATCGTGGATATGACGAGGCAATTATTTTAATTTCTTCATCTGCATCAGCAAACTGTTCTTGAAAATCTTCATGATTTATCTGATTCTCTGTAATTAGATTAAATATCAACATTGCATTATTTAATTTATGCCAAGTGTATGTCCCATCATTAAGCCCAATTAAGGATGACCTTGATTCAATAAATCTTAAAAGCTTATCTTCGGAAATAATTTCACAAGCTACTGAATTTGAAAAATTTGTGAGTAAGGAATGAGAAATACTATGTATGGTATTGATTAAATTATTTTTTCTTTTAAAAGAATCATCAAATCTATCATCCTTATCTATCCTTGATATTAGCTCTGAAGCAGACTTTCTTGTAAAAGTGGAAATAATGAAAGACTTGCTATCTTTTTTTTTAGAAGCTTCGTATATGTTATTAATTAATGCAGTTGTTTTCCCAGTTCCAGGTCCGGCAATAATTAATTTATTATTCATTGAAAGAACTATATGTAAAACTTTTCTTTGGAAGGAGTTTTGAGAAAGGTCTCAGATATCTTACTGGCAGAGTGGCATTCTTTATTGTGGCAGTTAGCACATTATTCATGAAAGTAATCGATCCTGTCTTGTTCACTCTGTACCAATCGTTCGGTAAAAAGTCTATAAAATTAAGGGGGGCGTTTTTTCCAGTATCTTTAAATTTTACCCAATCTTCTTGAGTTGCGTATCCAGTAATAAAAAGGCTTGGTTGAGAATTAATTGTATAAATATCTTTTATTGCTTGGGTGTTAAAAACTATATTGAACTCTTCTTCATATTTTTGAGGATGTGTGTTTTGAGGTTGTCCGAGATACTTAAAGTTTTTTTTATCTAAAAATCTTAAACAATTTTCAGGTATATCAATTTCAACAAAGCTTTCAGTTCTCTTTCCATTTTGGATATTAGCCATTTTCATAAATGTAAAAACATAGGCTATTCCATTAGATTGAAAAATTTCTGATTTATTCCTTTTTGACCATTGATCCTTAGAATGGCGATTGGGTATTAAAGCAGGCAAAGTTGAACAATCAATCTCTATATCCTTCTCAGAATAAAAAAAATTATTTTTTATATCCCATTCAAGTCCGTTAAAGATAAAATCTCTTTTGTCAATAGTCCAAAAAGGAGTTTCACAACTTTTAAAATTTACTTGAATTTCATTTGAGTGACAAAAAAACTCAAATATTCCTTCGGCAATTTTTCCTTTTGTGATGTTTAGAACTTTATTTTCAATAGAATCTATTCCCATTCTGTTTATAGTAAAGGGTTGAGAAATAAGAGCATATTTTAGAGATCTTTCTACAATTTCTATGAAAGAGTCTTTAGGAATAGAGTCTACAACTATAATTTCGTTAGATTGCATTAGAAATATCTTTTATTGGATTTAACTCATTAATCAAACAAGCCCAATTTTTAGATTTTGTTTCTGAATATTGTTCAATGTTTTTATCATACCTGGGAGACTCTCGTGCAGTTCTTGCAGTTAAAAATCCATCCCTTGTTAACCAGCCTGGGACATAAAATCTCAAATTTTGGCTTAAGTGAAAGGTGCCCCAGTCATTATAAGAAGGAATTTCTTTCCCTTTTTCGAATTTGAATCCTAACTGCGGTCTAATTACTTCATCAGGAGCAGGGTAAATACTGGATTTTACAGTTAACTTTCCCGTTGGCATATCTCTGAAGGATGCAATAGAGAAGATTGAATGATAATCAAATTGAGATTTTGTTTCTCCATTTTTGAGTTTTACTGTTTCTTTTTGAAACTTTTTTGGTTCAGATGTTCCATAAATAGTTATTTCTGGATTATCTTCGGCTTCATAAAGAAAAATAATTGAACCCAGCTTGTCTCCTCTCAAATGATCTCTTTTTCTTGTCCAAGCGTAGTCCCAAAAAGCATGAACGCAAGGGTTTTGCATCGAAATTTCTATTTCATCTCTTAAAATATCACCAACAGGAAACATCCATATGTATAAAGGTTTCTTTTTTCCACTCTGATTTGCCTTTGTATTTAATTGATCTAAGGGGACTAATGCTGAACATTTCATAAGCCACTCTTGAATAAGTAAGTTATGATCATTTAACTTTTGTTCAGCATAGTCCCTAGAAATTAAATTTGCTTTTAAATCTATTTGAAAACCATTTATTCCAAAATCATAACAATCTGATTTGTGCCATGGGGTACTTCCTAATATATCGAAATCAATATTTTCTTTGAGTAAGTACTCTTTGAATAAATTCTCAGATAGGACTCCTATAAAAACCTTCTCCATTCTGTAGTAAGGGCTACCATTGCCAAATCTATTGAAATGGACAGTCCAGGCTTTGAAAGCGTATTCATATGCATCATTAATAGAATCTTCAGATGGGAAGCTGATTTCAATTACATCATTCTTAGCAATCATAAAATAGGTAATGAAAAGAATATTAAAAAATAAATTAAAAATCTAGATAATATTGCCCAGAAAAAGTTCAGCAATTGGAATACTTAAGAATATTAAAAGAGTAGATATTAAAACTAGACTTATCATCTCTAAATTATCTGCGTACATCATGACTAAACTAAAAACTGTTGCACTCGATAATAGTTCAGGCAAAAAAGCCTTTAATTTATCAAAGCTGCTTGGCGTGGGAAGGTGTTGTTCAGGGAACCTCTCGTTCACAACCGGGAGAACTTTTTCTTGGTAAATATTGATTGCTGGATAAGTAGCCAAAGCAGCGGTGGCAGCAGCAGAAAGCTTGAGGCTTTGAAAAAGAAACTGTCTTCTGTTGAGATCAATCATTTAATTATGTAAATAATACGCTATTTCATAATTTAGACTATCGCTGAAAAATTTTTCAGCTTTTTTAATAGCATTAAAGTTTGAGTTTCTAGATTTTTTTGATTTTACAACAGTGATTTTTTTCACTCCCATCATACTTTCAAGAACCAACTCGTAGCAATGGCTTCCAGTTCGTCTTCCCTTCTTAAAAACCAGATCAATGCTACCTATATCTGAAAAGTCTTTCTTCAATTTAGGTAAAGCATTTCTGACCATTTTTATCGCTTTATTGTTATCGCAACTCCTTTTTTTACTCATTGAAAAATTATAAGAACTTCATGCGACATTTTTTGTCGCTTATCAGACCTATCATTTGCGCATGAATAAATTGGAAATTGACTTATACGATGCTTTGGAGAAAGTCTTTATGGAGTTTTCTAAAAGAGAAGATTTTGATGAGGGTCACTATTGCTCAGCACTAACGCATCATTGTATTGAATTAAACTACGATCTTGCTGAGAACCCCATAAATGCTGCTAGATACATATTGACTTGCTGGGCTGCTGAGATGGAAATACTCAACGATAAGGCGGCTCAGAAACATTTAGTTAGAAACAAATCACTACATTAACAATATGAGAATAAATAAACCTGCGTTAAGAGAATCCCTAGCTGACACTGCTCTTGCACTGCCTATTGCCTGGGGCTTATCTTATATCTCTCTTTTGGTGCTGATGAGCATGGGTGTTGAAAATGCTTTTACTTTATCGATCTTTCAAACCATGATTTTGACGATCGCTTCGGTGACACGTAAATACTGCATCCGTAATCATTTCTCTAAAAGAAACGAATTAAAAATATTAAAAAGCTTATGACAGATCACGAATTTTACGGCATCCAAATCATTATCCTTGGGGTTATGTACCTTTTTTATGTGCATAGATACGATATCCGAAGTTTTTTCCGTTACAACTTTCCAAGATTGTATTCTCGGTCAATGATAAAGATGACTGAAGAGCTCGATATTATCGGCCTCTTTTTTGAATCTGCATCCTTAGAAAATTCCAAAGATCTTCCGGAAGGTTTTTTTGAAGTGACTTGGAATTTAGAGGGCATTGAAACCGACCTTGTCTTCGTAAAAATAAACGATGAGGTTTATTTTGATTTTGATATGCACCTAGATGAAGGCGGTAAAAATTCCGATTTGGCAAAGCTGCTTGAAATTAAGGAAGATCTAGCTAGCTATCGCTGGAACTGATATCAAACAAGAACGCTTTGGTTGACATCAACGTACCATTTTTTGGGCTCTTTAACTTCATCGATGAAAGATTGATCTAAATCAAAAAAATCTATTTTTGGATAAGGTTCTTGATTAACAAGTTCAAGAGCTTTTTGTGCAGACACAATCCCTACAGCCTGCCATCTTCGGAGTAATTTCTCTAAACCGTTAAATCGCTCCATAAATTCTTCGAATGATATTTTGGTGTAATCTTTTTCTAAGTAAGCAAAAAAATCTTTGATGGAGCGCAAGTGATCAGTTGTGGAGTTGAATTCAAACTCTAGGTAGTTTTTGGTTTTCTGAGACTTGAGATCAAAACCATCTTTAGCTAGTTGATCGCCAAGGTATTTAAAGTAACTGAGCTCTTTTAGTTGGTCATCGATTAAATCTTGAATGAGATAGCCAGCAACGACTATTTCACTGAACGCAGACCATAATTGACTTTGCGGAGCTTCGTCCATAAAGATCAGCAAATTAATGTGTTTTTTATACCAACTGTTTATTCTCGTACTAAACATATTTTCGATATATCTCGGACTTTGCTCAGAAATGAAGGGCTTAACTCGATCCAACCATTTTTCTTCTTCAAGGATGATATCGTTTTCATAACATTCTTTAATTTGTGCGATTTCTAAATGCTTGATATCTATGTTTGCTAATTGATCGGCTTTTTTTATCGTAATAACCGTATCTTCATCGAGCAGATTTGAGTACAGACGTGATTCAAAATTAAGTTGTCTCAATTTTTTAAGTGTCTTTGCTAGAGACTGAATTTCTTCGAGACGGTTCTTGAATTGCTGTTCAGATTTTTTTAGTTCCTCGGGGAAATCCTCTCTTTCAATGAATGACCAGATGTCATTGATCAGCCAACCTAAAATACAGTTAAAGGCTAGCTGCTTGTATTTGTTCATTCTCTCAGCAATCATCTGTACATCCTAAATTCTGTTAACGACATAATCAGTCGCACATAAGAAAGATCATGAGAACTTAATTGTATTCATGGAGTCAAAACTACATGAAAAAAATAAAGATCAATGAAAATGCAAAGGCGCATTGCGAGTCGGAAAATTATTTTGAACTGATCATTAAAGAAGATCCGCTTTCGACCTGGGTGTACTGTTTTCAAGACGGTGCGTTGATTAAAAAATACAGGAGCAGTGAAGTCGGTGCCACGTTGGAAAAAATCAACGGCGTGCCGGTGGTGGATGAAATTGTCTATCGAGTATCGATTAAAAAATAACTGTGGAGAACCCCATGAAATATCTAGCAATCATTCCGTTAATCATCATGAGCTCCTTTATGGCGTTGCATCACTTCTATCTTGTGCCGATCATGGTCGCAAGCGAGGAAACCGAGGAAGCAGAGGCTCTTGAACTGCTCAAAGGTCCGTTTTCAGAAACGGCTGAGCAAGTCATGCGCTTGCGATATTTTGAGCGCGGAGATGTTGAGATTTATATCGATGAAGATCGCAGCGATATCTTGTTCGTTGATCCTTATAAAATGTCGATTGCCTTAGAGTCATGGTTGAGTTCGAAGGAGCAAGGTGTTGCAGAACCGGTGCACGGGTATTTGGTTGATATCTTGGAGCAGAAAAACTGTCCGATCGTCTTTTTAAGCGAAGATTACGTGTCGTTTGATCGCTATCACGATTTGATGGGTGAGTATGATCCTGAGCGTGACGATAACAAAATTTTCGACTACATGATTCCTTTAAAGTCTTGTGCATCGCATAAAACCGATGTCGGCACCTATCACCTCACTTTGACCTCCAATAAATTGGTCGAAAGACTCAGTCAGTCGCCGAGCGAACTAAACCTTACGTTGCTCGGTGAAGATAGTTGGTACGGCGTTACCGTCAGCAAACCCTCGCGCACCTATCTCATGGATTTTATGACTGAGGATAAGGATGATTTTTGTATGTTCTGGGAAGTGATCAAAAGTTATCCCAATTCCAGACAAATTCAACAAACCATGTATCCGTTGCGCTCCAAAGGGCTGACTCTGTGCGATCAATTCGATGCCGCAACCATTGCGTCTTTGGAGTCTGTTCACGGTGAGCTTGCTGATAGCAAAGATAAGTTAGTGCAGCACTACGAGAATAGGTATGCCATTCCCGAAGAGTGTTTGCATTTTATTCCGAATCAAAATCAAAACTTTTTACAAGTATTTCTGAGGGATCTTGAAGATTGCCAGGTTATGGAAAAGAAAATTTATTACCTTGACGATTACTTGCTCAAAGGCGGTTATATATTCAATTACTCTGAAGGCGAACATATCCTGCCTATTTCTCCAGAAGATCTACAGTGGGAAATAAAACAAGCCAAAAAATCGGTGGGCATGCAGACCAAAGGATTCGGAGCTGCCGGACATATTCTGCAATTTGCGGTCGCAAAAGAGGATTGCGAGGAAGTCGCTTCTTTCTTTCATCTATCAACTTTGGATTTCATGGATATCCGCGAAAATCACGGCGCTACCATGTTGAATGATTTAATAAACGGACTGTCTCAAGGAGAAGCAAATTTCATTTCCTCATCGCCCTTTACTCAAATAGCAAATTCATTTACGGCCCATAACTTAACTTTTTACAATTTGTTTGGCAGAGAGCTTGGTACCGGCGGACCCGATGTCATTCGTTTTTTTGTGCCATGGATTAATCCTGATTTTGCCAAAGATTACGGCAAAGTAATTTCGTTTAAATTGGCCATCGACGATCCTTTATACCCGTTCATGGATATGCCCTACGAATCTTTTTCAATTGATGGCTTCTACGAAAAGTTGGAAGAAATTAAATCAATATGCAGAAAACTCTGATGATGCTTTGCTGATTTTTAAATCAGACGTTTAGGTTTAGAATACTCCTCATGTTGGGAATATATCAATCTTCGTTAATCGGTTTATGGTTCATCTTGGCTACGATCGTAGTTCAAGCAATGGTGTTAATAAGAGTTCATCGCAGACAACCTGGGTATAAGGTTGGGGTCATCGATCCTTCACTAGGACAAGAGTCCTTATTCTTCAGAGCGTATCGAACGTTTTGGAATTCGATGGAAAACATCGTGCCGCTTTTTGGGATGGCGATTCTTGCATTAGTCTCCGGTTACAGTGCTACCAAGCTCTCTATTGTGGTTTGGACCTATGCGATTGCAAGAGTCTTTCACATGATTTTGTACTACATGGTCGCTACCGATAAGAATCCGAGTGTGCGCAGTATCTTTTTCGGCATTGGCTTTTTGGCTACCTTTTATTTGATAATTGATTTAGGTCTGTATTTAATTTTTTAACCGCTTTCTTTTTTGTTCTTTTAGATGTTTAATATTGCCCATGAAATTTAAGCTGTTTGCAATTCTTTTTGCGCTCGTCTTTTCAGCGGGGATTATCTCGCATGAGACATCGCATTTTGAAATGGATCACGGCGAGCACGCTCATAACGAGCATGAGGTTGAACTAACTGAAGATTGTTCAACTTGTTTAGCTGAACAAATTGAGTACGTGCATTACGATACCGTTGTTAATCCAACAACCATATCTTTTGATTTCCTTGATGCTTATCAGCCAAGAGAAATCACCCTTTCTTACAATCAACTCTCTATTCGCGCACCACCAAGAAATTAAATTTTATTTTTTTTAATTTTTAATTTTTTTGGAGGTTTTGTGAAACATTTTATTTATTTTTTATTAGTTCTATTCAGTGCTCAATATTTATTGGCGGATGATGTAGAAGAAATCGTAGTTACATCTTCTTTGATTGACGTGAAGCTTAGCGATGTTGGAGAGCCAGTTCATATCCTGTCTGGAGTTGATCTCGATGCGCAAGGGAGAGCGAGTCTGGGAGAATCCATTGATAGCTTGTTAGGTGTATCAAACGCAGATTATGGATTTGCTACCGGTCAACCGGTCATTAGAGGATTATCTGGCAGCAGAGTCAAAATTCTTAAAAACGGAATGGTCAATAGAGACGTATCTGCTATTGGAGTGGATCATCCCGTTGAGATCGATATGAATAACCTTGAACAAATTGAGGTTGTTAGAGGTCCTTCTTCGTTGCTATATGCCAACGGAGGTGTCGGTGGAATTATCAATATTGTTGATAACACTATTGCCAGAAAAGATTTTGAAGGTGAAGAGATTAATCTAGATATCGAAGCTCAATCAGTAAACAAAGGAATAGCGACAGCTTTTGGTGCTCGTAATAACATCAATGGAGTTAACCTAAGCTATTCTTACGAGAATACAGATTTTGGTAATTACGAGATTCCAGATGGTAGTGTCATGCATTCAGAAGAAGAACATCATGACGAACATGAGGGTGAAGAAGAGCATCATGATGAGCATGAAGATGAGCACGAAGAAAAAGAATCTGGATACTTAAGTAACTCTGACTACGAACGTTTTTCTCATAAATTAGGTTTTTCAAAAGTTGAAGACTGGGGTTACATTGGTGGTTCAATAAATATTCTTGAAACGCATTACGGTATCCCTTATCACGGAGAAGGTCATGGCGGACACGGTGGTCACGATGAGCATGAAGGTGAAGAAGAGCACGAAGGCGAAGAAGGTCATGATGATGAGCACGAAGGTGAAGAAGGTCATGACGCTCATGAAGGCGAGAGAGTTTTCGCAGTTACTGATTCCAAAGAAGCTAATATCGAAGGTTCTTATGCCTTTGATGCAGGCGCTTTAAATAAAATTAACTATTTTCTCAGAAACACTAACTATTCATTAACTGAAGGTCATGCAGAAGCAGGTCACGATGAGCATGAAGGTGAAGAAGAGCACGAAGGCGAAGAAGGTCATGATGATCATGAAGAAGAAGGTCCAACTACATTCTCTAATGATGCAATTGAGTTTGGGGCAATTTTAGATTTCTCAACAAACGACTTGGGTCAAAAATTATCCATTAATCTTGCTAAGGAAGATACTTCTATAATCGGTCATGAGGCTTTCATGAATCCAACTAAATCTGATGAATACACCTTTGGTTATTTTATTTCTAAAGATTTAGGAGCTCACCACTTAGACTTCGGAGCTAGATATGATTCAGTAGCTAGGAAAGGTTCTTTGAGCGAACATGATGAGCATGAGCATGATGAGCACGAAGGTGAAGATGGTCACGACGAGCACGAGGGTGAAGAAGAGCACGAAGGCGAAGAAGAGCATGCTGAAAAAACTTTTTATGACGTCAATATGGACAGCGCTAGTTTGGCTCTGACTTATTCTTACGATATTTTAGATGATGTTAGATTGTTAATTGGAGCAGCGTCAGTTCAAAGAGCGCCATCAGCATTAGAGCTTTTCATGAACGGTCCTCACTTAGCTACCGGCAGGTTAGAAACTGGGAACGTTAATCTAAATTCAGAGAGATCTAACAACGTTGATCTTACTTTAGAGTTTGACGTTGACAATTGGTTTGGAAACTTCTCGATTTATGCCAATAACGTAACTGATTACATCTATTTACAAGATGAAACTGAAGAAGAGCACGAAGAGGAAGGTCATGACGATCACGGTGGCCTAATCAAAGCAGATTATCTTCAGAAAGATGCTGAGTTCACCGGGTATGAGATAGAAGTTGGTACGGTTATCGATGTTAACGATGGAGCGGTTGAGATTTCTATTGGAAGGGATTCAGTTGAAGGAAAATTTGCCACAGGAGGCTTCATTCCGCGCATGACGCCGAACAGAAATTTCTTTGATGTGTCATACAGAAACAATGATTTAAAAACTTCTTTGACTCTGAAAGATGTCGAGGAGCAAACCAAACTTGCTCTGAACGAAACTGCAACAGGAGCATATCAAATGTTGAACTTCACCATCTCTGGTACAGTCGCATTGGATTCCGATGTTGATTTGAATCTTGCTTTCTTTGCATCAAATATTCTTGATGAGGCAGCAAGGAATCATAATTCGTTTGTAAAAGATCAGGTCCCCTTGCCTGGCAGAAACGTAGGTTTGCGCTTTAGCTTACGATTCTAAAAATGTGATGCTATCGCCCGATTAAGTTCGGGCGATATGTCATACAAATAAATTTTAAAACTTTGGTAGGTGTAGAAGATGGAAAATGTTACCAATTCAAAACTCCCTGTAACTGTTTTATCAGGGTTTCTTGGTGCAGGTAAAACAACCGTACTAAGCAATATCTTAAATAATAGAGAAAACAAAAAAGTTGCCGTCATTGTTAATGATATGAGCGAAATAAATATTGATTCTGCAATTGTTCAAAATGAAGTTTCTTTAAACCGCAGTGAAGAAAAACTTGTTGAAATGAGCAATGGATGTATTTGTTGCACACTTCGCGAGGATTTATTAGAAGAAGTAACTAAATTGGCTAAGGAAAACCGTTTTGACTATTTGGTTATTGAGTCAACGGGTATTTCAGAACCCTTGCCGGTTGCAGAAACTTTTACCTTCGCTGATGAAGATGGCATTTCTTTATCCGATGTTGCCAAGCTAGATACTATGGTAACTGTTGTGGATGCTGTAAATTTTATTAAAGATTACGATCAAGCTAAAAGCCTTCAAGAAGCAGGCGAATCTATGGGTGAGGATGATGAGCGAAGTGTGGCTGACTTGCTGGTTGATCAAGTGGAGTTTGCAGATATTATTCTTATCAGCAAAACTGATCTTGTCACCTCAAAAGAGGTAGAGCGTTTAACTGCCATCATAAAAACACTCAACACGGATGCAAAAATCATTCCAATTGAAAACGGAAATGTAGAAATCGATGAGGTTCTGAATACTAACTCTTTTGACTTTGCGCGCGCGCAACAATCACCTGGCTGGCTTAAAGAAATGAGAGGTGAACATGTGCCTGAAACAGAGGAATACGGAATTTCGAGCTTTAGTTATGAAGCGCGTAGACCTTTCCATCCTGAAAAATTTCATAATTTTCTTCATGGAACAGAAAAGTATGGAAAATTAATTCGTTCAAAAGGATATTTCTGGTTGGCCACTCGTCCAGAATTTGCCGGTCAATGGAGTCAAGCTGGAGGAATTGCTCGTTACGGTTTTGCGGGGATGTTTTGGAAAGCTGTTCCAGAAAAAGATTGGCCGCAGGAAGAAGAATATCTTGAGTCCATCAAGAAACAATGGGTTGAGCCGTTTGGAGATATGCGTCAAGAATTAGTCTTTATTGGCCAAAGACTTCAAAAAGAAAAAATGATTGCTGCTTTGGATGCATGTCTTTTAAGTGAGGAAGATGTTCTTAAAGGAAGAGAGTACTGGTCTACTTTCAATGATCCTTTTCCAGCGTGGAAGTAAATTGGAGATAAAAATATCATGAGATCAATTTTTAGTAATAAGTTAGAAAGTTTTGCAAATATTTATTCAAAGGATATCGAACTAGTGTGCATGGCTCATCCTCAATCAAGTTATTTAGATACTTTGGGAAAAAAAATTCTCAACACAAGGAAAGACCTCGAACTTCAATGGATTCAATCTCTAAATGATTTGAGAGTGGTAGATGAACTGCTACCAGCATCGATTGATTCTGAAGCAAAAAAAATGCTCGCTGACCAAATAAAAGAGAGCTGCGGCATGCTGCATGAAACTTTAGATTGTAAGTACGTTGGGGTTAGGCTCTTAACCCTCGATAAACCCATGTGTCCTAGGTTTCATGTTGACCAAATTCCATGCAGATTGCTAATTACACTTTCTGGTGGTGGGACCGAATGGATCGCAAATGAAGATGTTGATTGGAAACTTTTTGACGACAGAACAAATCTTGATGCCCCATTAAAAGAAAAAAAGAAAGTAAAGCAATTTAAAGCTGGCGAATGGTCGTTGTTGAAAGGCGGGACTTGGCAAAGTCAGTTCAATGGTGTTGTCCACCGATCTCCAAACATAAATGAAGACAGATTAATGTTGTCTTTAGATCCTATTTTTGATGAAGATCAATTCAAGATGTATGTATGACAAAAGCATCCATTCATAAGATTTAAATCACTAACCCTAGAAAATGTGATGCAACCACTCGATTAATTTCGGGTGGTTCGTCACATCCAAGATGTATTCTTGTCCGCGACCTTTGCAATGCGTAATACATTCTTTCTTATCTACCCACTTGAGTCTGTTTAAAAAAGGGTCTGAATTTGCAAAATATTTCTTTGGTAATTGCCAAACAGAACGGGTTGCTTGATCTTTTGTTAGGATTAAATCTTTGTGAGTTTTTTTAAAATGTCCGAAACCTTTGTGAGGTGTTTTTTTATTTCCTAAGGTTAACTTTTTTGACCCAACGTAAAGGCAATTATTGTTGAATTTATAAAAAGCATGCGGATGCATCTTTTTTTTATTTTTAAAGTATTCTTGAATCGCTTCATTGCCATCGATTATTTTATCTATTTGAAGCCAGCCAAAAATATGATGCAGGTCTCTTCCGCTTTCAGAGTAATTTTTAAACCAACCAAAAAATAAAAAAAGATCCCCGGGTCCAACTTGATTGTTTCGCAACTCGGATTGCGAACTGCTCGCTTGCCCAAATAATCCTGTATCTAGATTTGGATCGTAATGACAATTATCATCTGGCTTACTTTTTGCCTTGGATTCTTTCAAGGCATCGATACACCTAATGCCATTAACGCTGACATCTTGAAACTTATCCGGGGCCGGTCCTGAGAAGGGAATGGGCAAAGAACATAACTTCCCATCAGAAAAAATAGGTGACGCAACACCGC
>CABZHD010000002.1:0-114779 GCA_902525435.1 uncultured SAR86 cluster bacterium
CCTAGCTGTAGTCCAGCTTTTTTCTTAAATCAAGGGAGATAAAAAAATGGGAGAAATGTCAAAAGAAATTAGGTCTGAAATCAACTCGGATGGATTATTAACTTTATCCATTTCCTCTTCGGAAATTCCAAAACCAAAAAATCATGAAGTTTTAATTAAGGTTGAAGCTTCTCCAATAAATCCATCAGATCTTGGATTATTAATAAGTTTTGCTGCTGATGTCACATCCTTGAAAGTTGAAGGTGAAGGAGATGACAAAAAAGCAACGATGAACGTTCATCCAAAACTACTAAGGACCATGCAAGCAAGATTAGATAAATCAATGCAAGTTGGTAATGAAGGTGCCGGAGTAGTCATTGATGCAGGAAAAGATGCGAAGGAAATGATTGGCAAAACAGTTGGTGTCGCTGGTGGAGCAATGTACTCTCAGTATAGATGTATACCTGCGCAGAGTTGTCTTGTGATGCACGAGGGAACATCATCTAAAGATGCTGCTTCTTCATTTGTGAACCCTCTTACTGCCCTTGGGTTTATTGAAACCATGAAAATGGAAAATCACTCTTCTCTTGTTCATACTGCTGCTGCTTCAAACTTAGGTCAGATGCTAATTAAGATTTGCTTGGCAGATAACATTCCTCTGGTGAACATTGTAAGAAAAGAAGAACATGAAAAATTACTGAAAGGTCTGGGGGCTACTCATGTTTGTAACTTTACAAACGACAATTTTATGGAGAGTCTCATTGATGCAATAGCTGAAAATAACGCCACTCTTGGATTTGATGCAACAGGTGGAGGTAATGAAGGTAAATTAGCCGGTCAGATATTATCTGCTATGGAAACTGCTGCAAATAGAAATATGAAAGAATACAGTCGTTATGGTTCAGATACTTACAAACAAGTTTATATTTATGGAGGCTTAGACCCTACTCCAACAGTTTTAAATAGATCTTATGGACTGAATTGGGGGCTTGGCGGTTGGCTTCTAACTCCCTTTATTGCAAAAGCAGGAAATGAAATTTTCCAAAAGATGAGGCAACGCGTGGCTGATGAGATTACAACAACTTTTGCTAGTAACTACACTAAAGAGGTTTCTCTTTCTGAGATGTTGGATGCAGATTCAATTCTGACTTATGCAAAACAGGCTACTGGGGAGAAGTATTTAGTTACACCTCATAAATAAAACTAAGCTCGAATCCGATCAATTACTAAGCCTAAAGTCAGTAATAGAAAAAAAAGGATCAGCCTTAAATCGTTCAAGAGAGGTGTCTCTACCGGTATAGCTATTGTTTTCTCTAAGGCTTCTATTTTATAAAGATGTCTTTCATCAAAAATTGGATTTAAGCCAATTTCCAACATATCCTTTCTGCTTCTGTACCTAACGAAAGCAACGTTATCCCATTCCTCCATGCCTTGTGCTGACACAATGTCCATAGCTGGAAAAAAAACTTCTGAGAAAAAAATTGGATGAGATGCTCTTTTAAACATTTCAGGATACATGTACTCCATGTAGTAATTCATAAGATTTGAAGAGGATGCTCCTTTGCCAGTTGCTGGCATTGTTTCTGGAGATTCGTTGTAGTCTAAAAAGTTAACCATAAAAAAATCCTTTCCATCGTCTTCTTCCATGAATTTTCTTAAACGTTGAATGCTCTGTTTATCATTGCCGCTTCTTTCAGAAATGACTTTCATAAAGGAATCAATCTCTTCATCATTCAATGGACCTGAAAGATTTGAATACCAGATAAAAAAAATCGAATAAAAGAGAATGAAAAAATACCAATGGAAATTTTTCATACTAGTTTGCTTATTTCATCTCCTATTTTGGCAGGGCTTCTAGTTGTATGAACTCCAGCCTTTTCAAGAGCTAAGAATTTATCTTCCGCGGTTCCTTTTCCGCCAGCGATTATTGCTCCGGCATGTCCCATTCTTTTCCCGGGTGGAGCACTCACCCCTGCAATATATGCAACCACAGGTTTGGATACATTAGACTGAATGAACTCAGCAGCCTCTTCTTCGGCAGTTCCTCCTATTTCACCAACCATCACGATTCCTTCTGTTTCAGAATCTTCTTCAAACAGCTGCAAGATATCAATAAAACTTGACCCTGGAATGGGATCTCCGCCAATTCCCACACAACTGCTTTGACCTAAACCAGCTTGAGTGGTCTGATCAACAGCTTCATAAGTTAAAGTTCCCGATCTTGAAACAATTCCTATTTTCCCGGGCTTATGAATATATCCGGGCATGATTCCAAGTTTGCATTGATCTGGAGTAATAACACCAGGGCAGTTTGGACCAATAATTCTGCAGCCTGCAGAGTCAGCATTTTGTTTTAACTTCATCATATCCAAAGTAGGTATTCCTTCAGTAATACAAATGATCAATGGAATTTCTGCATCAATAGCCTCTTGAACAGAATCTTTACAAAACTTAGCAGGAACAAAAATTATTGTTGCGTCTATTTCCAACTCTTGTTGAGCCTCTTTTGTAGAATTAAATACAGGAAGATCTAAATGACTTTCTCCACCCTTTCCTGGAGTTACCCCTCCAATGATGCTTGTCCCATACTCAATAGCTTGGGAACAATGCAATGTGGCTTGAGAACCGGTAAAGCCCTGACAAATTACTTTGGTGTCTTTGTTGACGAGGATGCTCATTTAACTATTTCAGCAGCTTTTTCTGCAGCTTCAGATAATTCAGATGCAGCTATAATATTTAGATTAGTTTTACCCAGCATTTCCTTTGCAATCTCAGAATTATTCCCTTTCAGTCTGACAACTACTGGAACATCTACACCCACTCCCTCTACAGCAGAAATTATTCCATCAGCCACCACATCGCACCTTACAATGCCGCCAAATATATTTACTAGTATTGCTTTTACGTTCTCATCTTCTAAGATGATTTTAAATGCCTCCGCAACCCTTTTTTCATCAACTGCACCGCCAACATCTAAAAAATTTGCTGGCTCTCCTCCAGCTAATTTAATAATGTCCATAGTTGCCATTGCGAGACCTGCTCCGTTAACTAAACAACCAATGTTTCCTTCAAGGGATACATAGTTTAAATCCCATTCAGAAGCTCTTAACTCCTTTTCTTCCTCTTGAGAAATATCTCTTAATTCTAAAATTTCATCCTGTCTAAACAGAGCATTAGAATCGATATTAATTTTTCCATCTAAGCATACTAAGTTGTCTGATCCATTAAGGACTAGTGGGTTAATCTCAACCAAAGATAAATCTTTTTCGAAAAAAAGTTTGACCAAGTTTCTGAAAATATCTTTGAATTCATTTGTTTGTTCTTTAGATAATTCAAGACCTTCTGCAAGAGGCAAATGATCTTCATTTCCTACTGATGGAGACTTAAGAAAGACTTTAAATATTTTTTCAGGATGATCCTTTGCCACTTTCTCTATGTCCATGCCTCCCTCAGAAGAAGCCATAACTGCTAAGGATCTTGTTGATCTATCTATTACTGCTCCAAGATAAAATTCTTTTTTTATCTCAGTACACTCCTCTACTAAAATACAAGATACTGGCTGACCCTGATCATCTGTCTGGTAAGTTACTAACTTATTGTTTATCCACTTGTCAGCGAATTCTTCAACTTCTTTTAAGTTATCCGTTACTTTCACCCCGCCTGCTTTTCCTCTTCCTCCTGCATGAACTTGAGCTTTGACAACCCAATTTGTATCAGAAATTTCTTTTGCAGAGGCTAATACTTCTTCGGTCGTGTTTGCAGTTAAGAAGTTAGGAACGGGAAGTCCGTACTCTTTGAAAATCTGTTTTGATTGGTATTCGTGAATGTTCAAGCTTTTATTATAAAGCTCTTTTCACTAATTTTTTCTTTATTTCGTTAATTGCCTTTGTGGGGTTAAGACCCTTAGGACATACGGAAACACAATTCATGATTCCATGACATTTGAAGACACTGAAGGCATCCTCAAGTTGATCAAGTCTCTCTTCAGTTGCAGTATCCCTGCTGTCGCTAATAAATCTGTGAGCCTGAAGAAGAGCTGCAGGACCCAAAAACTTGTCAGGATTCCACCAAAATGAAGGACAAGCTGTTGAACAACATCCACACATAATGCATTCATAAAGCCCATCTAGTTTTTCTCTTTCTTCAACAGTTTGCTTTATTTCTCTTTCTGGTTTTTCTTCATCGTTGATCAAATACGGTTTGATCTTTTTGTATTGATCTACAAACTGTTTCATATCAACGATCAGATCTTTTATAACTGGTAGCCCTGGCAAAGGCCTGAGAACAATTTTGTTGCCTTTCAAAGCCTCAGAAAGCGGAGTGATGCAACCTAATCCATTCTTTCCATTAATATTCATTCCATCTGAGCCGCATACACCTTCTCCGCAAGATCTTCTAAAAGATATACTTGGATCTTGTTCTTTTGCCATGTTCAAAAGATCCAAAACCATAATGTCTTGCCCTTCAGGAATGTCTATTGATAAATCTTGCATGTAGGGCTTTTTACCGCTGTCAGGGTCATACCTATAAATAGAAAGATTAATTGAGGAAACAGACTTTGAGGCAATTGCATCCATCTTAATAACTTCTCACAATTGGCTGAAAAGCCTGAACAGTTTTAGGACGGAAATTGACGTCTCTTTTAGTCACTTCCTTTGTATCAGCAAAATAAATAGAGTGTTTCAACCAATTCTCATCATCTCTTTCTTGGAAGTCATCCCTAGCGTGAGCGCCTCTACTTTCTTTTCTTTCATTAGCACACACAGCAGTAGCTTGCGCAACTTCTATTAAGTTCAGAAGCTCCAATGCCTCGACTCTAGCCGTATTAAACCTAGACGATTTATCTGTTAAGTGTATGTTTTGTGTTTTCTCTCTAATGTTCTCTAACTCAACTAACCCTTTCTCCATTAAGTCTCCGGTTCTAAATACACCAAAGTTTAATTGCATATTTTTTTGTAACTCAGCTTTTACAGTTGCAACATCCTCACCAGTTGAACTGATATTCACCCTATTTAAATTAACCAAAGCTTGATCAATATCGTCATTGGTAGCCTTAGATAAAGTTATTCCGTCTTTGAGTGCATTTTCGATATGAAGCCCAGCAGATCTTCCAAAGACAATAAGATCTAAGAGAGAGTTTCCACCCAGTCTATTGCCCCCGTGAACAGAGACGCAAGCTGCTTCTCCTGCCGCATAGAGGCCGTGAACTACATTGTCAGTTCCATCTGTTGCTTGAGTAAGAACTTGACCATGAACATTGGTTGGTATTCCTCCCATTGCATAGTGGCAAGTTGGCACTACAGGAATAGGGTGTTCAACGGGATCAACGTGAGCAAATGTTTTAGAAAGTTCTGTTATACCTGGAAGTCTTTTATGAACAATCTCAGGTCCCAAGTGATCTAATTTAAGGTAAACGTGATCTGCATCGGGGCCACATCCTCTACCTTCAAGAATTTCTAACATCATTGATCTTGCAACTACATCTCTACTGGCAAGATCTTTATAGTTGGGTGCATATCTTTCCATGAATCGTTCACCATCTTTATTCACCAGGTAACCGCCCTCACCTCTGCATCCTTCAGTAACTAGAGTGCCGTGACCATAGATGCCAGTAGGATGGAACTGCCACATCTCCATGTCTTGAACTGGGAAGCCGGCTCTTAGAACCATTCCAGTTCCATCGCCGGTGTTGATCATCGCGTTTGATGTCGTTTGGTATATTCTTCCAGCACCGCCTGTTGCTAAAACTGTAGCTTTAGATTTTAGAAAATAAGGCTCTCCCGTTTCTATTTCAAAAGCTATGACTCCAACGACTTGATTATCTCCATTTTTAACCAGATCGACTGCAAACCATTCACTTAGAAAATTTGTTCCGGCTTTAAGGTTTGCTTGATAAAGAGTATGTAAAAGAGCATGGCCGGTTCTATCTGCGGCTGCGCAAGTTCTCTCTGCTTGACCGCCTTTCCCGTAATCCTTTGATTGGCCTCCAAAAGCCCTCTGATAAATTTTTCCTTCCTCTGTTCTAGAAAAAGGTAATCCCATATGCTCAAGTTCAAAAACTGCTTTGGGGCCCTCTTGACACATGTACTCTATAGAATCTTGATCGCCAATAAAGTCCGAACCTTTAACAGTGTCGTACATATGCCATCTCCAGTCATCATCCGGATCAGCACTTTGTATTGCACAAGTAATGCCTCCTTGAGCGGAAACAGTATGTGATCTTGTTGGGAAAACTTTTGAAACTACAGCGGTTTTGAAACCGGATTGGGCTAATTGCAAGGAAGCCATCAAGCCAGATCCGCCGCCTCCTACGACAATTCCATCAAACTCTAGTACTTTCAGTTTACTTGCGTCTAATTCCTCACCTTTTCCATTCATTGCCATAGAGTTAACTCACTATTAATAAAATTCCTACCGTAATTGAACCTAAAACTTGTATCCAACATAAAGCTAGAAAAGAGTTTTTTATAAATCCTGATACGTTTCCTAAAAGCCTAGATGTCAAATAATCGTGTGCAATATTCAACATTCCAGACATTGCATGATAGGAAATTGAAACAAGTATCAAGAAAGTCCAAATCCTAAACAAAATGTTGTCAAATAATGCCGTTAAATCCGAAAAATTAACAGGTTCAACCTGAAACCAATAGAAGGATATAACCAAAAAATAGAGTGCCTGAAAAACTGCGGTAAGTCTTATGACAAAGAACTCAAAAACTCCAGTTCTCCTAAATGTTCTTAACTTGGTTACCATATTAAAAAGCTAAAAATTACAGTCATAACTAAAAATAAAAAATAAACAATCATTGCGCTATATCTTGAGGCTTTGAGTGTCTCCCAATATCCAAAATCCATTGCCAAATGTCTTAACCCAGAGAAAAAGTGATAAACAATTGCCGCGACGTATAAGGTTAATGCTGATTTCATGATGAAATGAGCCATTAGAGCTGACGCATAATCAAACCCCTCTTGCGATTGAATTGCAACTAATACCAATGAAATAAAGGGGAAGGTTAAGAAAAATAAAATGACTCCAGAAATTCTATGCGAAATAGAAGACAATGCAGTGATTGGAAACTGAATTGTAAATAAATTTAAATTAACTGGCGGTTTTGACATTTTATTTATCGGAGGGCAAGAGAATTATAATGCTTAAAATAAAACGATCAACGCCTTCTTATCCTTGCCCTCTTTTTTAATTGTCTTTCTGTCAACTTATTCTTTTTATCTTTAAAAGGATTGTCATCAGTCTTATAAAAAATTTTGATTGGAACTCCCTTTAAATCTAGCTCTTTTCTGAATTGTTTTTCTATGTATTTCGTGTAGGAATTACTGATATCTTTGAGTTTATTACCATGAATTGAAATGGTGAAAGGTCTATTCGATTGCAATTGGACAAATTTGAGGTTTGGTCTAAATCTTCCTGAAATTGGGGGTGGATTTTTTTCTACAATTCTTTCTAAAATTTCATTTAATTCTTTTTTTGATATTTTATTTCTTGAATTTTTTATAATTTTAATTAACCCTCTGACTAAAGCCTTTGTTCCTATATTTTTTTTTGCAGAAATAAATTTACTTTCTAAATGACTCGCAAAAGACAACCTTCTATTAATTTCTTTTTTAAGGATTAATTTATCTGATTTACTTAGATTCTCGCTTTTATTTAAACCTATTACGATTGGCTTCCCTGAAGTAAGGCATAGGGAGATAATTTGAAGATCTTGATCTGAAATGGACTGGTAAACATCTATCAAAAAAACGACTCCATCAACATTCTTGAGGGTATTTATTGATTCTCTGGTGATCAGATTATCTATTTGATCATTTAATTTACTTTTTCTTTTTATCCCTGCTGTATCAGTAAGAATAATTTCAGCCTTATTTATATCTAATTTATGTGAAATTGAATCTCTTGTTGTGCCTGCTGATTTATCTACTAAAGATCTTTCAGCTTGGAGAAGTTTATTAAAAAAAGTTGATTTTCCGGCATTTGGTTTACCAATTATTCCAACTCTCAAATTGCTTTGCATACCCTCTTCTGCCTGCTCTTTTGAAGGAAGAATTTCTTCTATTTTCTTCTCAAGGGTTCTTATTCCCTGTTTTTTTGTTACTGATATTTCAATAACATTTTGTAATCCTTCCTCGTAATAAAGATCTTTATTATTTTCGCTTTCTTTTAAATCACATTTATTTAAAACAGGAATAAAAGGGACAGATGCTTTTCTTATGTAATTTAAGATCTCTGCATCTACTTTTGATAAATTGGTTGATGAATCAAATAACGCAATAATTAAGTCAGATTCTTCAAATGAACTTAACGATGACTTTGTTACGGCAAAATCAATCTCATTGTTAGTTAAGCCAATTCCACCAGTATCAACAAGAACATAACTGCTATGGTTAATAATTAAATTTGCGTATTGTTTGTCTCTGGTAAGACCTTCTATATTTGCAACAAGGGATTCGTTGTTTCCTAATAAAGTATTGAACAGGGAGGATTTTCCCACATTTGGTTTACCCAATATCGTAATAATTGGTTTCATAACTGCTTTAGAGTTTATTTTACAGAAAGTAAAAAGGAAGCGCCCTTCGAATCAACTCCAAATAGGAAGTTATCCTGAGAAAATAATGAAACTAATTTATTTTTAGTTGGCTGTATTCTGCCAACCAAACTACCAGTTTTTAAGTCTACAAAGTGAAGAAAGCCCTCTAAATCTCCAACAACCAAATTATTTTTATATCTAATAGGTTTTGTTAATTCTCTGTATTTGAGTTCAGAATTTTTCCATTCTAAGTCACCATCCACAGTCCGATGTGAAAAAATTTCATCGTACTGATCAACGAAGAAAATATCACCTCGATAAGAAACAAAATCTTGAAAGATTGATGAATCTTGTCTCCATACTGTTCTGCTTGATTGAATTTCAATAGCAGAAATACTTCCTTGATAGGCAGCTCCTATTGCTAATCCCGAGGTTACTATTGGTTTAGCATCTACATCTATTATCCTTTCAAATTCTGAACTTGCTTCGCTTAAAGTTAAAGGAATTTCCCATCTAACTACTCCTGAATCTGGATCGATCATAGCTAAGTTTCCGTTGGCAAAACCTATGAATAGCATATTGTTAGAAAAATAAGGTTCTGACGTACCTCTCAGAGTCAATTGAGGAATTACTGCCAAATACTCCCATTTAAATTCCCCGGTTTTAAAATCTAACGCTGTTATTCTTCCGTCAACAGATTGCACGGCAACAATCCTCCCATTTGCAACCGGAGAAGACAGAACTTCTGTATTGACGCTAGCCTGCCATTTCAATTCACCATTTTCATCATCCAAAGCAAAAACGTCCCCATCTGAAGAAGCAGCAAACAATGTTCTAAAACTATGTCCCAAACCAGCAGAAAGACTATTTGAAATTTCTTTTTTCCAAATTTCTTGACCGTTTCTTATATCGCCTTTGATTAAAAAACCTTCGGAAGTTATGTAGTAGAAAAAATTATCATCAAAGTGAATATCAAACCTTCCAAAAATAGGATTCTTTAGAATTTTCTTTTTCCAAAGAGTTTCACCGCTAACCTCAGATTCTATTTCTTGCAAGGGAGTAGGCAGATTAATTTCCTCTCCATCTGATTCACAACCTAGCAAAACAAAAAAAGTAAACAATAAAACTATTAAATTTGCTATTTTCATGAAATTTAAGATGACGGGAGAAGTGATAATTTTATATTCATCAACTCTATGAATCCTTGATCGCCTGTTGCCTTTATAGCCTCTTCGTAATATGTGTTTGCTGCTTCATATGATTCTTCAAAGCTTGCTATATCTCCTAATAACTCAAGTCTCTTAGGTTCATAAAAATCCAATCTTGGAGCTAAATTTTTCTTAGCTTCGTCAAAATTTCTTTCTTGGATCAAAATATATCCTAATCTTATAATAGCAATATCGTGCAGCGGGTTATTAGAGTTATCGGCAGTTCTGATTATCTTAGTAAGTTTTCCTTTTGCTAAATCAAGATTGGCTTCGTCGAAAGCTTTCTTAGCAACTAAGAGATCAGATGCTGTCTCGTAAACTGTTTTTTCGATGCTAGACTGCGCTGAATCCATTTGCATCATGAAATCTTCTAGGGTTGATTCCGCATTATTAAAAGATTCAATAATATTTTGATATGCTTCAAAAGCTTCAGACAATCTTTCTTCGTTTTTATTTTGCAAGTATAGATAGATAAAAAATGCAGCAATTATAAGACCTAAAACAAGAGTTATTGATATTGCATTAGATTTTATCCAAGCAAAAAAACCAGATAGTCTCGCTTCTGCAGATGAACTAAACGGATCTTCATTCATTTTTTAGCTCTTTAACTAGTTGATCATATTCAAGAGTGAGTTGATCCTCATCCTCTTTTAATTTTTTTAGTGAAAAGTTTTTTGACCTCACTTCTTCCGGGCCGATTATAACCGCAAAATCAATATTATTCTTGTCAGCTTTTTTCAGCTGATTTTTTAGTGAAGATTGGTAACCAGAGAACAAAACTCTTAAATCTTTATTGTCTTTTCTTAACTCTTGTGAGAGCTTAAGCCCATCTGAAACATAGCTTTCGTCGGTAAGTATTATTTGAAGAGACGATGAAGAAGTTGATTCGTTTACTTGAGTAATCAAAGCAAGTCTATCCAGACCAATCGAGAAACCAGCAGCCGGACAATCTCTTCCACCAAGTTGTTTGGATAATCTGTCGTACCTTCCCCCTCCGCAAAAAGTGTTTTGACTTCCAAGATCTGGAGATGTCCATTCAAAAACGAGGTCGTTGTAGTAATCGAGACCTCTGACTAATTTCTCGTCTTCTGTATACGATATTCCTAAATCATTAAGGCCTTCTTTGATCAACTCATAATTGTCAGCTGAATTTTGACTTAAAAATGAGGATATTTTGGGCGCATCTTTAATAACTTTTTGAGTTTCTTCATTTTTGGAATCTAAGATTCTTAGGGGATTAGTTTCAAGTCTTCTCAAGCTATCCTCATCAAGAGCTTCAGAGAAATCACTTAAATACTTCTTTAATTCTGAAGCATATTTTTTTTGAGATTCCTCATCACCGAGAGAGTTGATATTTAGTGAAACATTGCCTATTCCAAATCTTTGGAAAATTTCATTTGCCATCATCAGCAACTCAAGATCTGCCTCAAACCCTCTGACGCCATATGTTTCTGCGCTTACTTGAAAAAATTGCCTTGATCGACCCTTTTGAGGTCGTTCATATCTAAACATTGGACCCGCGTAAGAAAGTTTAATTGGACCTAAATCAAGCAAACCTGAATCAATGGCAAACCTCAGACAACCTGCTGTGCCCTCTGGTCTGAGAACTAAACCCTCACCCTTCCTATCTTGAAAGGTAAACATTTCCTTATTTACTATGTCTGTTTCCTCCCCAACAGATCTGATAAAAAGTTCTTTCTTCTCTACTATGGGAGTTTCAATCTCTTTAAAAAAATAACTATTAAAAATGGTTTTTATTTCATTTAGTAGTTTTGATTTATGCTCAAACTCACTCGGATCCAGATCATTGAAACCTCTGGGCTTTGTTACTTTCGACATAATCTAACCTTTAGCAATTATTTTTTTATTCTCAATCTCAATAGATTTTACTTTATCTCTGATTTGTTTTTCCAAATGCTCTACGAGATTTTCATTCCCTATTTTGTGATCAGGCTCTCCATCAATATAAATCAAATTATTTGGATCTGCCCCAGTTATACCAACATGAGCTGCTTTAGATTCCCCGGGTCCATTCACATAACAACCAATTACAGCAACATCAATATTTTCCTTGATATCCTCTAATCTTGCTTCTAATTGATTCATAGTTTCAATTACATTGAAATTTTGTCTTGAACAGCTTGGGCAAGCTATGAAATTGATTCCCTTTGATCTAAGTTTTAAGCTTTTTAATAAATCAAAACCTACTTTTATTTCGTCAACCGGATCTGATGCAAGTGACACTCTGATTGTATCCCCTATTCCATCCATTAATAATGCACCCATAGCTATGGATGATTTAACTGTGCCAGATCTGAACCCACCTGCTTCTGTGAGACCAAGATGTAAAGGTTGTTTTATCATTTCTGCAATAATCCTATAGCTTTCTACCATCATGCCAACATCAGATGCCTTGATGCTAAGCTTAAAATTTTGAAAATTAAGAGATTCCAATATATCCACGTGATTCATGGCTGATTCGACCAAGGCTTCAGGTGTGGGCTCCCCATATTTTTTTTGTAGTTTTTTCTCTAAAGATCCAGCATTGACGCCAACTCTAATTGGAATATCTTTATCTTCCGCACATTTAACTACCTCTTTAACTCTATCGATGTTACCAATATTGCCAGGATTAATTCTTAAGCAATCGGCTCCGTTTTTAGCAGCCAGAATACCCATCTTATAATCAAAGTGTATATCTGCAATGAGAGGAACATTGGAATCTTTTTTTATCAACTTGAAAGCCGTTGCTGCTTCTTCATTTGGTACAGAAATTCTGACTAAATCTGCTCCAGCATCTTCAAGCTGTTTTACTTGATCTAGAGTCGCTTGGACATCCTCAGTTTTAGTGTTCGTCATGCTTTGAACACTAATTGGGGCATCGCCACCAATTTCTACATTGCCAACTTTAATTTTTAGAGAATTTCGTCTTTTAATCTTTAAAAAGTTCAACAACTACTCCGTTCTCAAATAGAAAGTGAGCATAATCGGTGTATTGACTCACAGTTTCTGAAAAATCTATATTTTTTCCGTTCAAGTATATCTTCACAGATGGAGAGTGTCCTATTTTAAATTTAAAAGGGCCATATCCAGTTACTTCATAAAGACCTGTTTGAAGAAGTTCAAACAAAAGAATTTGCTCATTATCAATAATTTCTACCCAACTTTCGCCTTGGACTATTATTTCAATTTCACTGACATTATCATCTGAGAGAATTTTCTTATCATCCCTCTCAAAATCAATATCAATGGTTGGAACATGTGGATCTTGATCAAAAGCTATTTGGTTTTCAAGAATATTATTTGGAATGTTTGCGTCTTTCTCTATAGCGGTTTCAGAAACTGACTCGTCATTGATAATTTCTAGATCATCTGAAATATTTTCAATGTAACTGACATCTTTTTTCTGATCATCGCCTCCGAATAACAAGTAGGAAAGAATTATCAAAGAAAAAATAATAATTGAAAGAATAGTGATCTTTCTTTCTTGTAATTTAGATACAAAATTAGAAAAAAAGCTCTCTGATGATTCTTGGTCTTCATCTTCATTAGAAATTTTTTTTTCTTTCAGAAATTTTTCATATTTTTCAAGAATTATTGAAGGTTCAAGATCGTAAAATGAACAATATTTCTTGATTTGTGATTTAGCAAAAATAGGTGCTGGCAGTTCATCAAAATTTAGTTCCTCTATGGCTAGAAGAAATTTTTCTGGAATATTTAATTTAGTAGAAATCTCATGTAGTGAAATTCCTTTTTCTGCTCGGAATTTTGCTAGGTCAAAATCCAAAGTTCTCTCTAGAAAAGATCATTCATGATAGCAATCTCTCTTTCAGCTGACTGCAAAGAATCAGAGCCATGCACAGCGTTCTCTCCCAAAGAAGTGGCAAATGATTTTCTTAGTGTTCCTTCATCTGCTTCAACTGGGTTAGTTGCTCCCATTAATTCTCTGTACTTAGAAACAACGTCATCTCCTTCTAAGACCTGAATGACGCAATCACCGGATATCATAAAATCAACAAGTTCTCCAAAAAAAGGTCTTTCAGAATGCTCTGCATAAAAGTTTTCTGCTATTTCTCTATCCAGAGTAAGGCGTTTAGATTTAGTAATTTTTATTCCCGATTCTTTTATCTTTTCATTTATATCTTCAATGAAGCCATTTTTTACAGCGTCGGGTTTGATTATGCATAAAGTATTTTCCATATTTCCTCCTTAAGAATTAGTCTTTTTCTTCAATCCAAGTTGCCTGAATCGCTTCTAATATCTTTTCATTTGATCTGTCTGGATCATCGGTAAAACCATCCAAATCTATAACCATTTTTCTTAAATCAACAAACAAAATTTTTTCTGGATCAGTTTCAGAGTGCTTTTCAATAAGTTCGTCGACGATTTCATAAATATCTGTCCAAAGCATTTTGTCAAAGATTAGAAACTATTTAAGCTCCGCAAATGGTTTGTTAGAAAATGTAAAACTTTCGCCACATCCACACTCATTTTCAACATTAGGATTTTTAAAGACTAAATTATGATTTACGCCTTCTTGAATAAAATCCAATTCTGTACCTTTGAGGAAAATCAAGCTTGTGTCTTTGATATAAACATCAACTCCAGAGAAATTTCCATGGTAATCATTAGGATCTTCATCTTTTACGTAATCTAGATTGTAAGCATATCCTGAGCATCCAGAGTCTTTTAAAGATATTCTAATTCCGTTTGAGCCTGGATTGGACTTCATCATCTCAACAAGATGACTTACTGCAGAGCTAGAGACACTGAAATCGTCCTTACTGAGAGACTTCTTATCTTCTGCGTCTAAATTATGCTTATTTGGATGTAATTCTGAAACCATATTGATAGTATATCGTGGAAACTGAATTGTAATATCATCAGAGAGATTTCTTAATTGGCAACTAAGTCTAGACCTTTGCTCAAGACCCCACGCCTTATCAAGCATATCTTCCTCGTCATCGGATGATTCTTCCAAAGTATCGAACCCTTCAGTAACAATTACGTGACAGGTAGTGCATGCACATGACATCTCACAAGCATGTTCTACTGTAATATTGTTATCGAGTAAATTTTCGCAGACTGACTTAGAGGGTTCAGCTTCTACAACTGCTCCTTCAGGACATATCTCTGCATGTGGCAAAATAGTTATCTTGGGCATTAGTCATTATTTCTTAAACTCTTGAAGTCATCTATTGCGCGATGAATTGCCTCTTCTGCAAGCACACTACAATGAATTTTAATTGCGGGTAATTCTAAAATATCGACAATTTCTTGATTAGAAATAGCTTGAGCCTCTTCCAAAGTTTTGCCCTTAAGCATATCAATTAATTGTCCACTTGATGCAATAGCTGAACCACAACCGTATGTTTTGAACCTAGCATCTACTATTCTGTTTTCGCCATCAATGTTCTGGCATTTTATTTGAAGTTTCATCACATCTCCGCAGGCTGGAGCACCAACAATTCCAGTACCTACTCGATGAAAATCTTCATCGCTAGGCTTCCATCTACCAACACTGGCCTTTTCAGGATTATTTAAAGTTTCTTCAAACTTATCTACTACTTTTTGTGAATATGCCATTTTTATCCTCTTTAGCTATTAAGCCCACTCTATTTTATCTAAATCTACTCCATCTTGATACATTTCCCACAGAGGAGAGATTTCTCTTAATCTTTCAACTGAGGACTTAACAAGCAAAGCAGTTTCCTTTACATCTTGTTCAGTAGTATATCTACCAAAAGAAAATCTAATAGAGCTATGGGCTAGCTCATCTTTCCTTCCAAGCGCTCTAAGAACATAGGAAGGTTCTAAACTCGCTGAAGTGCATGCAGACCCAGACGAAACTGCAATTGATTTAAGAGCCATAATTAGAGATTCTCCCTCGACAAAATTAAAAGATATATTCAATATGCCAGGGAATTTGTTTTTTGAATCTCCATTGACGTAGATTTCCTCAATATCTTTTACTTCATCCCAAAAGATTCTTTTAAGATTTTCTAGCTTTCTTAAGTCATCATCCATTTGTTGATGAGCTATTCTTGCAGCTTCCCCTAAACCTACTATCTGGTGTGTAGCCAAAGTACCAGATCTAAAACCTCTTTCGTGACCGCCTCCATGAAATAATGGTTCTAGTCTAACTCTGGGTTTTCTCCTAACAAATAATGCGCCTACACCTTTGGGGCCATAAAACTTATGAGCTGATATTGATAAAAGATCAATTTTGTTTGAAGACATATTAATGGAGATTTTCCCTATACTTTGGGCTGCATCAACATGCAAGATTATTCCTTTGCTTCTAGTTAGTTCACCTATTGAATCAATATCAGTAATCGTTCCTAATTCATTATTCATATGCATGAGTGACACTAAAATTGTTTTATCAGTGACTGCTTCTGCAACTTGTTCAACAGTGATCTCTCCTGATGAGTTTGGCTCCAAATATGTAACTTCAAAACCTTCTTCTTCAAGTTGCCTGAAAGGATCAAGAACAGCTTTATGTTCTATTTTTGAAGTAACGAGATGATTACCTTTATTCTTATAGAATCTTGCTGCGCCTTTGATTGCTAGGTTATCAGATTCAGTAGCACCTGAAGTCCAAATGATTTCTCTTGGATCACAACCAATTAATGTTGCAAGGTTATTTCTTGCCTCTTCAACTGCTTCATCAGCTTTCCAACCGAAGGAGTGAGATCTGGAAGCAGGATTCCCAAAATTCCCATCGAAGGACATAAAGTCTGTCATCTTTTTAACGACGCCTTCCTCTACAGGAGTAGTTGATGCATAATCTAAATAAATTTGTTTCAAAATTACCTACCAATAAATTTGTGTGTATTCTATTCTCATTCAGGTACAGAGTAAAGAAAAAAGGTACATTAATAGACTACTTTATAACTTTTAATTATAAAGAAACTGGAAAATAGATCAAATACCGATATTACAAGCCTCTTAGGAGATCTTTTATATCTTCATATGTACCTTTGAAAAAAAATAAGGTACACTCTAATCAAATTAAATGATTATAGGTACAGAATCATGAGCAGAAACAAGTATCTTTATAAAAGGCATAATACTTGGTGGGTAAAACTTTCAGTTCCAAAAACTCTAAGAGATAAGTTAGGTTATGATCTGAGACAAACCACAGGAACCTCAAATCTAGACGAGGCAATTTTAAAGAGAGATCAAATTGTCCAAGAGTTTAGAGACGTTATCAATACCGAAAAAAACCTTTTGAAAAATCCTAAACCATCAAAGGATATTTCTGGTAAATCAGACGTTCCTATAGGCGAGTACATGCCCAAAACAGATATATCTGATCCTCAATATTTTCATAAAGTTGTTGACTGTCAGTGGGCCTGCCCTGCTCATACCAATGTTCCTGAATATATTAGACTGATTGCTCAAAAAAAATATACCGATGCATACATGCTTAATTGGAAATCAAATGTTTTTCCTGGAATTCTTGGAAGAACTTGTGACAGGCCTTGCGAGCCAGCATGCAGAAGATCTAGAACACATGAAGAACCGGTAGCAATTTGCAGATTAAAAAGAGTTGCCGCCGATAATAAAGAAGACTTTGATACTCTTCTTCCTGAGATTCCGTCTGAAAAAAATGGAAAAAATATTGCTTTGATTGGTGGTGGCCCTGCTTCTTTGACTGTAGCTAGAGATCTATTACCTTTAGGTTACGAGGTAACGGTATTTGAAAAAGATCCTAAGCCTGGTGGGTTAATGAGAACCAATATTCCATCTTTTAGATTACCTGAAGAAGTTTTAGATGAAGAAGTTTATAGAGTCATCAAAATGGGTGCGAAGTTTGTTAACAATACTGAAATTAAAAGCATGAAGTCTCTTGTAGATGATGAAAAATTTGATGCTGTTTTTGTAGGAACAGGAGCACCTAAAGGGAAAAATTTAAATATTCCCGGAAGAGATGAAGCATCTGAAAATATTCATATTGGTATTGATTGGCTTACTAGTATCGCTTTTGAACACATATCTTCTATTGGGAAAAAAGTAGTTGTAATTGGTGGTGGAAATACTGCGATGGATTGCTGCAGGACAGCCATTAGGTTAGGAGCTGAAGATGTGAAAGTTACTGTAAGAAGTCCTTTCGAAGAAATGAAGGCTTCAGATTGGGAGATTGAAGAAGCTATAGATGAAGGAATCCCTATTCTTGAAAACACTTCTCCCAAAGAATTTGTTGTAGATGACAATGGAAAACTTAAGGGAGTTAAGTTCGAGAAAGTAGCACCCCAATATTCCGATGATGGAAAAAGAAAGATGGTTCCTACTGGCGAGGAAATAGTCATTGAGTGCGATGACGTTTTATTAGCAATTGGTCAAGATAATGCCTTTGATTGGATTGAAAGAGATATTGGAATGGAGTTTGGTGAATGGGATATGCCTATTGTTGATAAAACTACAATGCAATCAACTTTACCAAAGGTCTTTTTTGGTGGTGATGCAGCATGGGGACCTGAAAATATTATTTGGGCAGTAGCTCATGGTCATCAAGCTGCTATATCGATTGATAACTATTGTAACGGAGTTGATCTTCTTGATAGACCTGATCCTCTAACAAATCTTGTGAGTCAGAAAATGGGTGTTCATGAATGGGCATATGATAACGATATCTCTCAAGAGGATAGAAACATTGTTCCTCATGCTGATCATTCCGAAGCACTGAAAAGTTTAAAAGTAGAAGTTGAGCTAGGGTACGACGAACAACTTGCACTAGATGAGGCTCAAAGATGCCTTAATTGCGATATGCAGACAGTGTTTAAAGAAGATCTCTGCATTGAGTGTGATGCTTGTGTTGATATCTGCCCTACCGATTGTATTAACTTCACTGATAACGGTACTGAAGAATTTGTTAGAGGAAGTCTTAGAATACCAGCGGTAAATTTAGATCAGAGTTTATATGTTTCAGACAAACTCAAAACTGGCAGGGTAATGGTTAAGGACGAAGATGTTTGTGTTCACTGTGGGCTTTGTGCAGAAAGATGTCCTACTGGAGCCTGGGATATTCAAAAGTTTTCTTACACAGAAGCTCAAACTTTGAATTCGAAAGATAAGAAAAAATACAAGGAAGTTGCATAATGGAAAAACTTCAAACTTTTGATTCCTTAGTTTCTAAGAATGACTTTGTAATTAAATTTGCAAATGTGAATGGCTCTGGTTCAGCGAGTGCTAACCAAATGTTTGCTAAAGCAGTTTTCAGAATGGGTATTCCTGTAAGTCCAAAAAATATTTTTCCCTCAAATATTCAAGGATTGCCTACTTGGTTTGAAATCAGAATTAATAAAAATGGGTATCTTGGCAGTAAAGGAAGTGTTGACCTCTCTGTTGCGATGAATCCTCAAAGTTACAATCAAGATGTTGAAGAGCTCAACTCTGGTGGATATCTTTTATATGATTCTTCTTGGAAAAGAAATTTCTACAGAGATGATATTAACGTAATAGAAATTCCCCTCACTAGCCTCTGTGTTGAGTCTTTTACGAATGCAAAGCAAAGAGCCTTGTTCAAAAATATTGCCTATGTAGGTGCCTTGTCTGTACTTCTAGATATGGAGTATGAAATTTTTGAAGAACTAATATCTGAGCAATTTGCTTCTAAAAAGAACTTAATCGAGCCAAATCTTAAAGCTCTTAATATTGGAAGGGACTACGTTTTAAATAATTTGCCTTATCCGATTGGTTTGACGCTGGAAAGGATGGATAAGAATGATGGAAAAATTCTTATTAGTGGGAATGAAGCAGCTGGATTGGGAGCTGTTTATGGAGGAGCAACTATTTGCGCTTGGTATCCAATAACACCTTCGACTTCATTAGCAGAAGGTTTTGAAAAATACGCTAAAAAATTTAGAGTTGATGAAAAAACTGGAAAAAACCTCTATGCAAGCGTTCAAGCAGAGGATGAATTGTCTGCGATTGGCATGGCTATCGGGGCCAACTGGAATGGAGCTAGATCGTTCACTGCGACCAGTGGCCCTGGAATTTCGTTAATGAGTGAATTTCTTGGTCTGGCATATTTTGCTGAAGTTCCAGTCGTAGTGTTTGATGTTCAAAGAGGAGGTCCATCCACTGGTATGCCTACAAAAACACAGCAATCGGATATCTTGGCTTGTGCTTATGCTTCTCATGGTGATACTAAACATGTAATGCTTCTTCCAGAAGATCCAAAAGAATGTTTTGAATTTTCTGCAATGGCCTTTGATCTAGCAGATAGGCTACAAACTCCTGTTTTTGTTGTTACAGATCTTGATATGGGGATGAACGACTGGGTTGTCGATGAATTGGAGTGGGATGATTCCAGAAAGTTTGATCGAGGTAAGGTGTTGGACTTTGAGGCTTTGGAAAAAATGGAAGAAAAATTTGGAAGATATCATGATGTGGATGGTGATGGTATTTGTTACAGAACTTATCCAGGAGCTCATCCAAACAAAGGGGCATTTTTTACAAGAGGAACTTCCCATGATGAGTACGCTAGATATTCTGAGGATGGTGAAATAAATGCAACCAACCTAAGAAGGCTAGTCCAAAAATTCAAAACAGCCTCTGAGTTAGTCCCTGATCCTGAAATAATACTTTCAGATAAAAAAAATTGCTCCGGTGTTATTTATTACGGTAGTACGTCTGCTGCAATGATAGAAGCAAGAGATATGCTTAAAGAAGAAGGTATAGAGTTAGACCTGATGAGAGTGAAAGCTTTTCCTTTCAATTTAGATGTTTGGGATTTCATTGAAAAGCATGATTATGTTTATGTTGTAGAACAAAATAGAGATAGTCAGATGAGAACCTTGCTTATGGCTGAAGGAGGAATATCTGCAGAAAAACTCAGATCTTTGGTTTGGTTCAATGGACAACCTATTGAAGCAAATTTCATAGCAAAGAAAATTAGAGAACGTGAACCAGAAAAGATTTAGTCATGACTTATATACAAAAACCAATAAATCATCATCCGAACTTAAAGAAAAATAAACTTGGCTTAACTAGAAGAGATTATGAAGGAGCTGTATCAAGCCTTTGTGCAGGATGCGGACATGATTCCATTAGTGCTGCGATTATTGATGCATGCTTTGAGTTGAATATAGAAGCATATAAGGTTGCAAAGCTGTCAGGTATAGGATGTTCATCAAAAGCACCAGCTTATTTTTTAAACGATTCTCACGGTTTTAATTCTGTCCATGGGAGAATGCCGTCAATTGCAACTGGAGCTAGCTGTGCAAATGATGACCTTTTATATATAGGAGTATCTGGAGATGGGGATAGCGCATCAATTGGTATGGGTCAGTTTGTTCATGCAATACGTAGACAAGTAGATATGACTTATATCGTTGAGAATAATGGAACTTACGGTCTGACAAAAGGTCAATTTTCTGCAACTAACGATAAAGACTCTCCCAATAAATATGGAGAAGAAAATCCCTTCCCGCCTGTTGATTTGGCTGCTTTGGCTATTCAACTAGGAGCAAGTTATGTTGCAAGAAGTTTTTCTGGTGACAGGGAACAACTAGTTCCATTAATAATGGGAGCTTTTCAACATAAAGGATTTGCTCTACTAGACATAATTAGTCCTTGTGTAACTTTTAATAATCATGATGCTTCAACAAAAAGTTATGATCACATCAGAGAACATAATGATGCTTTGGGTAAGGTAGATTTTGTTCCTTTAGGTAGAGAAATCACAGCAAACTATGAAGAGGGAGAGACTGTTGAGGTAAATTTACATGATGGATCAAAAATGTCTTTAGAAAAGTTAGACAGTAGTTATGATCCAACTGATGCTAATCTCGCATTGAATACCGTCAGAGAGAAAAATGATGAGGGCAAAGTTGCAACTGGGCTTTTATATATTGACACTAAAGCTCCTGATCTATACGAAACTCTAAATGCCATCGACAAGCCTCTAAATATGCTTAACGAGAAAGAGCTCTGCCCAGGATCAGACAAACTGAAGACAATCAACGAAGGTTTAAATTAGTTTTCTAAACTAACTCCTATTCTTGAGGCTATTTCTTGGTAGGATTCAATTACGTCACCCAAGCCTTGTCGAAATCTATCTTTATCAAGTTTCTTTCTTGTCTCAGCATCCCACACTCTGCACCCATCAGGAGTCATCTCATCGCCTAAGTACATTTTTCCATCTTGTCTCCCAAATTCGAGTTTGAAATCGACAAGCAATAACCCTCCATCTGCAAACATTTTTTTTAAAACGTCATTAACTTTGAAAGTTAATTCTCTCATCTCTTCTATATCTTCCTCAGTTCCCCAATTAAAGGAAATAATATGAAATTCATTTACCATAGGATCGCCTAGCTCATCATCTTTATAGAAAAATTCAAACGTTGGAGGATTTAGCTCCATGCCTTCTTCAAGCCCCAATCTTTTGCATATGCTCCCAGCTGTAATATTCCTCACAACACATTCAATTGGGACCATTTCTAACTTCCTAACAAGGCTTTCATTTTCTGAGACCTCGTCAATAAAATGGGTAGGTATGCCAGATTTTTCTATTTGTTGCATAACATGGGCATTAAATCTATTATTTACCGTCCCTTTGCCAGCAAGTTTTTCGATTTTTTTTCCATCAAAAGCAGAAGTGTCATCTCTATACTCCATAATAAGCTGATCAGAATTTTCAGTGGTATATAAAGATTTTGCCTTACCGCTCGATAAAAGTTCTATTTTTTTCATAATTAATATTTAAGATAGAGATTGATTAATTTCAGACAGAAGACTTTCAAGCTCATCATTCCATTCTTCTGAATCTAACATTATTTGAGTTAGATCTTCTGATGATGATCTTACAATAATTTTATACTCTTTAGGCTCACTTTTTCTAAGTCTTGCGAGGATTCCCTCTTCTTCAGGCAACCCATAATTAATCAAAACATAGCCCTCTTCTCTATTTAGATCCTTAACATTAATTGCTGCCTCTTTAAGAGCTCTGTTCAGAGCTGCCCAAGTTCTAGCAAAACCTATACTCAGCTTGATATATGATTTTCCATCATTCGTATTGATTACCTCAGACTTTCTGCCTTGATTTAAGTTTAAGGCAACTAAGGAAGTACCTTGAGAAACAGTAGCTGAAGAAAAATAATCCAGTAACTTTCTTAAAAATTCATCTGCTTCAGAATTATCATTATCCAGAATAGCCCAATCATTTTCTTGCTTAACAAGCTCAGTAAAAAATAATTCGGTGCTGGCTTGTCTTATTCCATGTTCAACTTTAAATCGATACTTGACCTCTTTATCCTTTCTGTTGAAAATTTCTGTTTCAATGACTCCTTCATCTGGATCAGAAATCCTAATAGATAAATCATTTTCGTTTTCAATATATTGATTAAGAATCGGCCATACTGAGCTAGGCAATGACTCAACATATAACCATCTAATTTGACCCAGTTTATGGAGTCTTATTTCATTATTGCTTCCTGAAGAAAAAAACTGTCTTGGTCTTTGAAGCTCATAACTTAATTTCTCTTTATCTATTTCGCCATTTATAGGATACAAATCTAAGAGAATTGTAATGTCCTCAATAACTTCAGACAAAGTGTTATCTTCTTCTTCTAATAAATATGCATTTCTAGATTGTTTGGCTGGATCGGAAACACAGCTGGCTAATATTAAAAGTAATACAAAAAATCTCATCTCAAATTAACTCAAGTTTTAATAATTCCTCTTGCAAGGTTTGTTGATGCTCTTTAGAAAGGTTAGTTAGAGGTAATCTAATTCCAATATCTATCAAGCCCATTCTACTTAAAGCCCATTTTACAGGTATTGGGTTAGATTCTAAAAAAAGCATTTCATTTAAATTAGAAATTTTATTTTCTATAACCTTTGCCTCTGAAGATTCTTCAAGAGCAAGATCACATAACTTAGACATTAAGTCAGGCACAACATTGGCAGTGACCGAAATATTTCCATGGCCTCCATTTAGAATAAAGTCTGTTGCCGTGGCATCGTCACCTGAATATAGAAAAAAAGTTTCATCGCTAATTAATTTTTTGAGTTTTTCTAATCTTGATAGATCCCCTGTGGCCTCCTTGATTCCTAAAATATTCTCATGAGGTGCTAACTTGGCTATAGTTTCAGGCAATAAATCACAACTAGTTCTTCCTGGAACGTTATAAAGGACTTGAGGAAATTCAACTTGATCTGCTATCTGAGTGTAATGTTGGAATAGACCTTCTTGTGTTGGCTTGTTGTAGTAAGGCGTAACAGATAAAGAAGCATCGGCACCAGCACTTTTAGCTGCCATGCTTAAGTATATTGCTTCCTTTGTACTATTAGCACCCGTTCCTGCAAAGATAAAAACCTTTTTATCTGCTTTTTTGACTATTCTTTCAATAACCGAAATATGTTCTGAAACTTCCAAAGTAGCAGATTCGCCTGTTGTACCAACTGCAATAATTCCTTTAGTTCCTGACTCAATATGAAAATCAACAAGTTTATCAAGAGCATCCAGATCAAGGTCTCCGTTTGCCTTCATAGGAGTCACAATTGCTACTATACTTCCCTTAACTAACATATTTCTTTTTGCAAAGATGAATTGTATATTATTGACTTAAATAAATTACTTTTTAAGAGGAAAAAAATGGGAAAAATTATTGAAGGAAAAAAAATTCCAACTTTTAAGGCAGATGCTACAAATGATTCTGTTTTTGATCTAAAAAATAATAAAAAGAATTTGGTGATCTATTTCTATCCAAAAGATAATACTCCGGGATGCACGACTGAGGGAGAAAATTTTAGAGACCTTTACAAAAAGTTTAAAGATGTAGATGCAGAAATTTTCGGTGTCTCAAGAGAAAGCTTAAAGTCTCATGAAAATTTTAAAGAAAAATTTAAATTTCCTTTTGAACTAATTAGTGATCCTGAGGAAAAACTTTGTAAATTATTTGATGTTATTAAAGAAAAAAGCATGTACGGAAAAAAATACATGGGAATAGAAAGAAGTACTTTTTTAATCGATTCAAATAATAAGTTAATCAAGGAATGGAGGAAAGTTAAGGTTCCTGGACATGCGCAAGAGGTCTTAGAAACTCTTGAAGAATATTTAAAAAGTTAATTATTAACTGCAGGCCAAGACTTTATAACTGCTCTTATTGCAGTAGCTAATGGGACCGCCAATAAAACTCCCCAAAATCCCCAAATACCTCCAAAAATTAGTATTGCCAAAACAATTAAAACTGGATGGAGATTTACTTCTCTTCCAATCAAGAGCGGGAATAGAACATTCCCATCTAGAGCTTGTATGATCAGATAAGTAGCTAGGAAAATTAAATAATTCATATCCAAGCCCCATTGAAAATAGCCAACGATAGCAACAGGTATCGTTACAAAAATAGCACCGAATAATGGTATCAAAACCGATAACCCAACCAATATGCCAAGTAAAAGAGAATAATTGGCACCGAGTATGGAGAATGCGGTTGTTGTAACAATCCCTACAATGATTAATTCAAGAACCTTACCTCGAAGATATTTAAAAAGTTGAGAATCTAGTTCTATCCAAATTTTGGAGGCTGAACTTTTATCGCTAGGAAGAAAATAAGCAACATACTCAAGCATTTGCTTCTTATCTTTTAAAAAGAAGAATACTAAAAAAGGAATTAGCACCAAATAAATAAGGGCGCTCATTGCCGCTGAAAACCCAGCATTAAGCTGTAAAAGAGTTTGCTCAAGAATATTAGGCAAGCTAGAGGTTACAGTTACGCTCAAGTTTTCGATTTGTTCTGAGGTAAAAAATTCTGGGTAATCATTAAAGAAATTCACAAGAATGTCTTCTAAGTTTTCTACGATTCTAGGTAATTCATTTACCAACCCAATTATTTGTCTTGAGAGTAAAGGGAAGATTAGAAATAATGAAAGATATAGACCGAAAAACAAAGTTATCGAAATAGTTAGACCTAAAGGTCTTGAAAACCCTCTTCTTTCGGTAGCAGTAACTACACTGTTTAATAAATATGCAACAAGAGCACTTATAAATAACGGCGTAAGAATTGAACCGAAGAAAATCACTATAATTCCTATAAAAACTAACAAAATTGATAAAGAAATTTGATCTTCCGTATGAAAATATTTATCTATAAGATTTTTAAAATATGAAGCCATAAACTTTTGAACTATTTTGTTTTCTAGTAATCAAAAGTAATTATACTGTTATTGTGAAGAGATTTTTTTTATTTTTAACTCTAGTAGTTCTATCTTTCTCGAGTGCACAGGACATTCAGGATGATTTACCAGTTTTAGGTGATAGATCGTCCACATCTGTGTCGTTATCTGGTGAATTTGAAATGGGGAGATTATGGCTTTCTCTTTTCAGATCGCAAGCTAAAGAGCATTCCGATCCTCTTGTGAGGTCATACATAGAAGATTTGATATATAGGCTAGCAGAGAATTCACAAGTTAAAGATAGAAGATTTGAATTCATTATCATTGATGATAAGTCTATTAATGCCTTTGCAGCGGCTGGAGGAATAATAGGGATTAATACTGGTTTATTCTTTTACACAAATGATGAGTCTGAATTTTCGTCAGTTATGACTCATGAATTAGCTCATTTAAGCCAGAGACATTATGCAAGAAGTCAAAATAGAGGATCGCCTTTGGCAAATGCTCTAATGATTCTAGGAAGCATAGCTTTGGCGGCTGCATCTAATAATCCTCAGGCGATCATAACTGGACCAGCCTTGATGCAACAATTAAATACTAATTTCACTCGCTCTAATGAACAAGAAGCAGATCGAATAGGCTTCAATAATCTTGTCAGGTCAGGTTTTGATCCCAAGGGACAAGGAAGGATGTTTAAGATACTTCAGGATCTCTCTCGTAATAATTCTGAAGATCAATTTGGTTACTTAAGGACACATCCATTTCCTAAGGATCGTATTACTGATGCCAGGATCAGGGAAACTGAGTTTGTAGAAAAAAACTCATTTGTATCTTACAGAGACTCAGTTGACTTTCATCTAGTTAAAAAAAGAATTGAAAGCGGAATAGAGCAAAATCCTAGAGGTTTAATAAGAAAATATTCCAGCGAACTTAGAAAAGCAAAAACAAAAAAAGATGAGACTATTTCAAAGTATGCCCTTCACCTTGCGTATCTAAATAATAAAGATTACTCAAAAGCCTTTTCGTTAATAAGAGAATGCATAGAATTAGATCCTATCAATATCAATCTTCAAATATCCTTAATGGAAGCTCACATGAAGGCTGGTAATATCCTTGAGAGTGTTTCTTTAGGAAAAAACCTTATTTCCCTGCATCCTAATAATTATTCAATCTCCCTGTTGTTATCTAAAGCGTTATTCAGAGATAAAAAATATGATGAAGCTGAAGAAATTTTAAATGACATTTCAAAAAAAAGACCTACCGACCCTTTCGTTTGGTATGAGTTAGCAGAAGTGCAAGGCTTCTCAAATAACCTTATTGGATTGCATAGGTCTAGAGCTGAGTACTTCTTTTTAACGGGGCGATTTGAAGCAGCAATCATGCAGCTTAGAGAGGCATCAAAACTGGCTACAAACTTCTTCGAGGTAAGTGAAAGTATCAGGACTAGAATGGAAGAAATTTATCAGACTACTGAAGCCTTAAAGAGAATGGGCTGATTAAGCTGGGAATAAATCAGAGAAATCTCTTCCAGCTAATAAATGTAAGTGAAGATGAAAGACAGTTTGCCCGGCTGAGGCTCCATTATTTATTACGACGTTAAATGAATCTTCTGTTTCAAATTTTCTAGACATCTCTCCAACGATAAACATCAAGTGTCCGAGAATTGATACATCCTCCTCAGAAGCATCTGATAATTTTGGAATTGGTTTTTTTGGAATAATAAGTAAATGTATTGGAGCCTTGGGATTTATATCCTCAATAACAATACATAAATCATCTTCATAATGAGTAGTGGATGGTATTTCTTTATCTATTATCTTTTGAAAGATAGTTTTTTCTTCCGACATCTAAGAAATCTTATAGCCCAAGTAAGTAGCACTCAAGCATAAAAGTACATTTACTAAAATATATAAAAAAGAATTTGTCATTCCAAATGTTTGATACAGTTCTAAAGACTCTTTAGTAAAAGCTGAAAATGTTGTAAATGATCCTAGAAATCCTATGATTAAGAAATTTTTTATATTTTCCGAAATCACTTCTGAAGTCTCTGAAATATAAAAACCAATAATAAAACATCCTATGATGTTCACTACCAGAGTTCCAAGGGTGAAGCTGAGAATTGAATAGTTATTCAAAAATGAGGATATCAAATATCTTGATGAAGCGCCTAAGGCTCCACCGAAAGAAATCATTAAAATAGACATATTAAAGTGGTGGGTCGTATAGGATTCGAACCTATGACCAATTGATTAAAAGCCAACTGCTCTACCAACTGAGCTAACGACCCACGTATTATTGAAACTTTTTCAATTCTTCGGCTGCGAGTATACCAGCTCCAGAGTCAGGGTGATTGTTAATTAAGTAATTAAAATATTCTTTTGCCTTATTAGAATCTTCTGACCTTAAACTTATCATTCCTAATTTAAAATTTGCATCTGGTACCCTGCTATGTTCCGCATAAGTGGAAATTAGTTCATTAAAAGAATCAGAGGAATCAGTGTAATTTTCTTGAAGAAAATATATTTCACCCAACCAAAATAAAGCATCTCCAATGAAATTTCCTTCAGGAAATGAAAGGATCAAGTATCTTAGTTTTTCTGATGCTTCAGCAAATCTTCCATCTTCTATGAGTTGAAGAGAATCTGACCAAAGTTCAAATTCATTACTAGCATCATCTTCTTCGATTAATCCTGCTAAAGGATCTAATTCATCTATATTTGTTCCCTCTATTTCTTCTTGAACCAACAAAATACCTTCTAACTCATGGATTCTTTTGTCTAAATCTACATATCTGAGTTGCTGCGTATCTTCAATTCTATTTAATTTATAGTTAATTTCTTCAAGCTGACTCAAGAGTGTTTGAATTTCTTTTTCAAGGGAATTAATCTTATTTAACAACAACCTTTCCGACTCAGAATCTTGTGCCCAAGTCGAAGAGGTTATTAAAAAAAATAAAAGTAAAAGAGATCTTTTAATCACTTAAAGCTAGTAAAGAGATATCTCAACTCTCCTGTTAGCTTTATATGCCGATTCAGAAGAACCAAGCCTATCTGGTCTTTCTTCACCGTATGAAACGACATCAATCTTAGAAGATGAGATACCGTTGACTATTAAAAATTCTTTAACGGATTGAGCTCTTTTTTCACCCAATGCTAGGTTATATTCTCTTGTGCCTCTCTCGTCGCAATGACCTTCTAATCTGATTGCCTTTGCTCTTTTAGCAAATCTAATGTACTGCTCCAAGGTATCCATGGCATCATCACCAAGGTCAAAGTTATCAAACTCAAAATAAACCTTATCAGGCAAATTTACATCCATTTTTGGACCCATCTGAGCAGATTGACCAGAAACAGAAGCGTAGCTAGATGCAGATACATCGTCAGCCACATCATTAGCACAACCACTACCTAAACATGCCAATATTGATATTAGAAAAATACTTATTGGTTCCATTTTTATCCTCATCTAGTTAAACGTTCTATTATGTTTGACTCAAAATTCTTGAATTAGTTCAAGAAAGGAGACCAAACAGGTTCCCGAATAGCGCCAATTTTACTAGGTATTTTAAACTTTGCCAGCCCATCAAGCGAAATTCCGGCTAAATAGCCATTTTCAGCGTCTTTCGTGGCATAAATAATGAAGTTATTATTAGGAGAAACGCTTGGAGATTCATCTAATGCAGTCTCAGTAAGCATCTTTAGACCACTTTTTCCGAGGCGTTTTATTGAAATATGAAACTTTTCTTCTGATCTATGAACAAAAACAATATTCTTCCCATCTGGGAAATATCTTCCTCTAGCATTATAGTTTCCATCAAAAGTTATTCTTGAAATTTTTCTTGTAATTAGGCTAACTTCATAAAGTTGTGGAGTTCCTGATCTATTAGAGGTAAATAGAAGTTTCCTGCCGTTTGCAGAGAATGAAGGTTCTGTATCTATTCCGTAATGCGCAGTAATTCTAGAAATCTTTTCCGTTTTTAAATCATATAAATACACATCAGGATTGCCACTCCTGGAAGAAACAAAGGCTAAATAATTTCCATTTGGAGACCAAACAGGAGCACTGTTGATTCCAGGATACCTTCTTAATGAATTTCTTTTCCCTGAGGATAAATCTTGGATAAAAATTTCGGAATTACCATTCTCAAATGATACGTAACTTATTTTTTTCCCATCAGGAGACCAATCTGGAGACATTATCGGCTCAGGTGAGTCAAACAAAGTAATTTCATTATCGCCATTGATATCACATATATTTAATTGATATTTATCCTTTTCAGGATTGAGAATATACATAAGTTTTGTTGTAAAAATTCCGTCCACTCCAGTTATCTGCTTGTAAATTCTATTACTCATTTTGTGCGAAGAGAGCACAAGAGAATCTGCTGATGACCTTGCAGTTCCATTTAGGAGATTTCTTCCTTGCCTTATATCAAAGAGGAAGTAATTAACAATAAATTTTGATGTATCCTCCTCAAGGCTTATGAATCCTGCTACGACGTAATCAATATCTAAAGTTTTCCAGTCGTTATAAAAAAAATCTTCTGGAGATGACGGAAAGGCTATTAGATCGCTGTTGGCAATTATTTCAAACTCTCCAAACAAAGATAAATTATCTGATATTTGATTAGTCAATAAATAAGATATTGATTGATCATCATAAAGAAAAGGAACAATAGCAATCCTTGGAGGCTCTTCTGTTCCCCTGCTGATTTCAATAGTTATATTTGAAAAAATAGATAACGAAAAAAGAAGGATAGAAACAAAAAATACTTTAAGGCTCATATTAATTTGAAGAAAATTGTAGGTTAAATTCTCTAAAATTTTTCTCAAAATCATTTCTTGAAATATTTTTAATAAAGTCAAAAGAGCTTATCCTATCAAGAGCAATCCTAATAGATCGATCGAAAACCTCATTGCCGCTTTTATTCAAAATTTCATAGTTAACAACTTCACCGGATGGAGCTATTGAGATGAGAACTTTAACAAATAAATCTTCAGGCAGATTTTTAGGTTTTTGCCACAAAAATTCATACTCTGCTCTAATTTTAGCTGCTATTTTTAACACTTCTGACTGAGTAGAAATTTGTTCAACTCTATCTCTATCTCTTTCAAGATTAGAAAAAAAAGAATTTACATCAGACTCAAAATCATTTTTTGATTTGGCATCTTCTGAAAGAGAGGATGAAGTGGTTTTAACATTTTTAGATGAAGATTTTTTTGGTTTTGGCTCTATTTTTTCTTCAAAGATTAGACTAACCGGCAGCTGAATGATCTTTTCTTCTGAATAATCATTGAAATTAATATTGAAAAAGAAGCTGAATAAAAATGCATGCAAAAAGAAAGAGCAAAAAAAACCCGCTATTAAATTAATCATTTTTAATGGGATCGGAAATTAAATTGATTGATATTGGATCAAGATTCTGAATAACTGCTAAAAGTTTTAGAACATTGTCATATTCGACATCTTTATCTCCCCTAATGTAAACATTCAAATTTTTATTAATCTTGAATATGTCTTCCAAGACAGGTTTTAAAGTATCAATGGAAAATGATTTATTTTTATAGGATTCAAATTCTATAAAAAACTGCCCTTTCTTATCGATTGTTAAAGTAAGTTCTTCTAATTCACTCTCCTCCAGAACAGATGCAGTTGTTTCTGGTAAATCAATTTTTATTCCTTGAACTAAAAGAGGTGCAGTTACCATAAAAACTACGAGCAATACGAGCATCACATCAACATAAGGAACCACATTTATTTCATTAATTTGACTTCTGTCTGATTTTCTCATTTACCTTGCCAAAAGATTTTGGAATTCTTCAATGAAACTCTCGTATCGATTTAAGATAGTATTGATTCTTTTCACATAAAAGTTGTAGGCGATTAAAGCTGGAATAGCAGCAAACAAACCTAGTGCTGTGGCAATTAAGGCTTCTGATATTCCCGGCGCAACTACAGAAAGAGTTGCTTGCGATGTCTGAGCCAATCCTCTAAATGAATTCATTATTCCCCAAACAGTTCCAAATAAGCCAATATAAGGGCTTGCCGAGGCGACAGTTGATAGGAATGAAATTCTTGATTCTAAAAGATCCTCTTGGCGCATCAAAGAAACTTTAGAAACACGTTTAAATCTAGCAGTTAAGTCATTCTTCTGCAGCTCCTGACTATCTTGAGCTATTGAGTCTTCATAAATCTCATAAAAAATTGATTCTATTCCAACGAGATCTTCTTTTGCTTTTAGGTCATCGTAAATGTCATTCAATGATTCTCCTGACCAAAAAAATTGTTCAAAGAGAAAAAATTCTTTTAAAGCATTATTTGTGACTATCCATTTTTCTACTATTATCACCCAAGAGCCAATTGAGGCCAGCAGAAGAATCCCTATTACTAATTGAACAACTATGCTTGCATTTAGAATTAAGGAATAAATTGAAAAATAATCAGTCATTGTTTTGCACCAAAGATTTCATTTTAACTCTTAATTCCTCTGGAATTTTAGCAGGAGCATTCCTTTTTAGAGAAATACAGCCACAGTAAACCTGTCCTTTACAAAGAACTTGCTTCTCATCATTTTTAAGGTTTGCCGATTGGGTAAATGTAAAAGAAACATTTTTTGAAGAGGATAAAATCGTTTTTATTACAATCTCATCGTCGAGCTTTGCTGGAGAAAAATACTCAATTTCTTGTTTCTTTACGACAAACGCAATATCTTCTTTTAATAATTCTTCTTGTCGATAGCCAATTTCTCTCAAACATTCGGCACGCGCTCTTTCAAAAAAATTTAGATATTTGGAATGATAAACAATGCCTTGTGCGTCTGTATCTTCATAATATATTCGAAGAGGTAACTTGTGCATTTGACTAATACTGAAAGTCTTTCAGTTTGTTGTTGTGATTTTCTAAATCTTCAGAAAATTCAGTTTTTATCAATGTAATAAAGTCCTCAAAAGATAGATCACAAGTTACGTTTTCATTGAAACTGAAATTTTCATTTAAAATTGACAATGGGACTCTTACCTTTATTGGCCTTCTATCAAATTTATAAATTAGAGCAGGAATTTTATCCCTTCCTGATGCTGATACTACTTGTTCCCACCAAGAATCCATTGGCTCATTGCCAGAACCGTATCTTTTGCATTCCAGGTACCATCTTCCGAGAATTAAATCAGGTAGATGTTTTTCCCTAGTTTGTTCAAGGATTCTCTTAAGTTGATGCTTTAATTCAAGTTTTGTAGTTAATTCATTAGCAATCTCTCTTTCAAAAGAAGCGCCTTTGTTTCTTGAATTAGTCATCTATGTTACTGATGCCTCGCTTAGTTCAGCATTTGTATAAACATTTTGAACATCGTCTAAGTCCTCAAGAGTATCAATTAGCCTGATAACTTTTTCTGAATCTTCATCTCCTAACTCTACTGAATTAGATGGAAGCATAGTAATCTCAGCATTTTCAATCCCTGCATTAGATTGCTCCAAAATTTCTTTTATATTTAAAAAATTATCAGGTTTGCAAATTACCGTAACAATATCGCCTTGCGATTCAATTTCCTCAATATCATAGTCAATGACAAGTTCGAGAGTGTCATCTTCTGATAAACCTGAAATGGAGATTATTCCCTTGGATTCAAATTGATAGGCAACCGAACCATCCGTTCCAAGGCTTCCGCCAGCTTTTGTAAAAGCATGTCTTACCTCTGCAACGGTTCTATTCCTGTTATCAGTCATAGCATCAATTAATATCGCTACACCATTAGGGCCATAGCCTTCATATTTTATTTCTTCCAGATTATCAGCTTCTGAATTTCCTGCTCCCCTTGCAATAGCTCTATCAATAGTATCCTTAGGCATGTTGGCTCCTAAAGCTTTATCTAAAGCTAACCTAAGTCTGGGATTATCTGCTGCAATTGGGCCTCCTAGCCTTGATGCAACTGTCAGTTCTCTAATAAATTTGGAGAAGATTTTTTGTTTTTTCTCATCTTGGCGACCTTTTCTGTGCTTAATATTTGCCCACTTAGAATGACCAGCCATCTTAATCTCCGTCAGGATCGGTTAATGAAATACCTAGCTCTTCAAGCTGTTCAGAATCCACTTTAGCAGGGGCATCCGTCAATAAACATAAAGCTGACTGCGTTTTAGGAAAGGGAATCACTGATCTAATAGAATCTGCTCCCATCATGAGCATGACTAGGCGATCTAAACCAAAGGCTATACCGCCATGGGGAGGAAATCCATAATTCAATGCATCAAGAAAAAAACCGAACTTATTTTGTGCCTCGTTTTCAGAAATACCCAACACTTCCAGAACTTTCGCCTGCTCATAAGATTTATGAATTCTTATCGATCCACCCCCAACTTCAGTACCATTTATAACAAGGTCGTATGCATTTGCTTCTACTGCTCTAGGATCGGCCTCGAGGTCTTCTATTGAGCCCTTGAAGCTAGTAAAGGGATGATGAGCAGGAGAAAGATCTCCTCCAATAGATTCTTCAAATAGAGGCCAATTTGTTATCCAAACCGGTTTCCAAGACTCTTCAATTAAATCAAAATCTTCAGCTATTTTGTTTCTTAGTGCTCCCATCGAATCAGAAACAATTTTTTTATGCCCAGCTCCAAAAAAAACAGTATCTCTATCTTTTACGTCTAGAAATTTGAATAAAGAATCAATTTCTTTTTGAGATAAAAATTTTAAAATTGGCGACTGCAATCCATCGTTCCCTTTTGATAAATCATTTACCTTGATATAAGCCAAACCTTTTGCTCCAAACTTTCCAACAAATTCTGTATAAGAATCAATTTTACTTCTTGTAAGTTCTGAAGATATTTTTAGAGCCATAACTCGACTATTTAGATCGTTAGCAGGACCAGAAAAGACCTTGAAATCAGAATCTAAAAAGATTTCCTTTACTTCTTTTAATTCTAAGTTGATCCTTAGATCAGGTTTATCGCTCCCAAACCTATCTATGGCCTCTGAGTAAGTCATTTTTGGAAATTTAGGCAGCTTTATGTCGAGCAACTTCTTAAATACGAACTTAATCAATTTTTCGGATAGATTGATGATCTCATCTTCATCGGTAAATGCCTTTTCTATATCTAGCTGAGTGAATTCAGGCTGTCTATCTGCCCTTGTATCTTCGTCCCTAAAGCATCGTACAATTTGATAATACTTCTCAAATCCAGAAGCCATTAAAAGTTGCTTAAATAATTGAGGTGACTGTGGCAAGGCGTAAAAGCTGCCGCGTGAAATTCTACTTGGAACAAGAAAGTCTCTAGCTCCTTCTGGAGTTGCTTTAGTCATCATCGGAGTTTCAATATCTAGAAATCCTTCTTTGTCCATAAACTCTCTTATCGAAGATGAAACTTTTGATCTTGCTCTAATGTTATTTTGCATTTCAGATCGTCTAAGATCTAAAAATCTATATTTTAATCTTACCTCCTCTCCTGCTGAAGAATAGTCATCAAGCTGAAATGGCAGAGGATCTGATTCTGATAAAATTTCAAATGAAGAAACTAATAATTCAACTTCTCCTGTAGGTATTTGTTTATTAATAGTTCCATCAGGTCTTCTTCTAATTTTTCCATCCACTGATAGCACAAATTCTGACCTACATCTTTCAGCCATAGAGAAGAACTCTTTATTTTCAGGCTCTACAACTACCTGGGTTATGCCTGTTTCATCTCTTAAATCTATAAAAATTACACCACCATGATCTCTTACGCTATCTATCCAACCCCTAAGCCGTGTTGGCTCTTCAACGTTGGCAAGATTTACATGACCGCAACTAGAATATTTCATGCACTAATCGACCTTTTTTGATTTTTTTGTAGATTCTTTTTTTTCAGGTTTAGCCTTCTTTTCCTTAGGCTCAGATTGTACAAGGTTTTTCTTTGAACCTGTCTTAAAATCAGTTTCATACCAACCTTTACCGCTTAGTCTGAAAGACGGCGCCGAAATTACTTTTTTCGCCTCTGATTTCTCTGAACAATCACAATAAACAACTTCTTTGGAAGAAATAGGCAAAATCTTTTCAAATTTTTTGTTGCACTTTGTGCATTGAAACTCATAAATTGGCATTTTTTTTATTTATAGAAGGTATAGTTACTATTTTAAATGAAAACTAGCTCATATCACTATAAAACGTTAAAAGACTCTCCATCTGATGCTGAGTTAATAAGTCATAAACTCATGCTCAGATCTTCAATGATCAAGTTAAATGCATCAGGTATCTATACCTGGTTGCCATTAGGATTAAGATCTTTAAAAAAGGTCGAGAACATAGTCAGAAAAAATATGAACGATGCAGGAGCTCAAGAAATACTAATGCCTATGGTTCAACCCTCTGATTTATGGGAGGAATCCAAGAGATTGTCAGAATATGGTCCAGAATTACTAAGATTTGTAGACAGAAATGATAGAAGTTTTGTATTGGGGCCAACCCATGAAGAAATAATTACAGATATTGCTAGAAAAACCTTGAACAGCCCTAAAGATCTTCCTGCTAACTATTATCAAATTCAAACAAAGTTTAGAGATGAAATTAGACCGAGATTTGGAGTAATGCGTTCCCGTGAGTTTCTTATGAAAGATGCCTATTCATTTGATATTGATGAGAAAGGCATGAAAGAAAGTTACGGTTTGATGAGAGATGCATATCAAAAAATATTCAATGCAATAGGGTTTGATTACAGAATAGTTTCAGCTGATTCTGGAGCAATTGGTGGATCTGCATCAGAAGAATTTCATGTATTAGCAGACTCAGGAGAAGATAAAATAATTTTTAGTGAAGATGAATTATTTGCAAGTAATCTCGAGTTATTTGAAGAGAAATCTGATCAAGAAATCATTGAACGACTTCATAAAAAAGATGGGAAAAAATATTCAATTAAAAAAGGAATTGAAGTTGGTCATATATTTCAACTAGGTGATAAATACAGCAAATCATTATCTCTTTCTATTCAAACTAGTGAAGGAAATATAAACCCTTTAATGGGTTGTTATGGAATTGGCATATCAAGAATTATTGCTGCTTCGATAGAACAAAATTATGATGAGGATGGAATTATCTTTCCAAGATCAATTGCACCATTTGAAGCAATAATAATTATCATTGGTGATGATAAAAATCATCTCAGTGAAGCTGAATCTATTCAAGACGACCTAACCAAAATCGGAATGGATTCGATAATAGATGATAGAAATGAATCACCAGGAAAGAAGTTCAAGGATGCAGACCTAACCGGCATTCCATTCCAATTAATTGTTAGTGAAAAAAACCAGAAAGAAAATCTTCTCGAGCTAAAGATTAGATCTGAGGGAACTTCGCTCAAAGAAAATAAACAAAATATTTTATCTAAGCTGAAGCCTTAATGGCATCAAATAGTTTTTTTTCTATTTCTTGAGATATTTTTTGATTGGCATCTAAAAATTCACAGGCGTTTGATTTACCTTGGCCAATTTTTTCTCCTTCGTAGGAATACCAAGCTCCGGCTTTTTCAATTATTTTCTTGTCAGCAGCCATATCGACAAGTTCGCCTGTTCTATTGATCCCTTTGTTATAAATTATTTGGAATTCAGCTTGCTTAAATGGAGGTGAAACTTTATTTTTTACTACTTTTACTCGTGTTTCATTTCCGGTCACTTCATCTCCATCCTTAACAGTTCCGATTCTTCGAATATCCAGTCTCACAGAGGAATAAAACTTAAGCGCATTTCCTCCAGTTGTTGTTTCTGGGTTACCAAACATAACGCCGATTTTCATTCTGATTTGATTGATAAAAATAACTAAAGTATTTGATTTTTGTATGCTTCCAGTTATTTTTCTCAATGCCTGAGACATTAATCTAGCTTGCAGACCGACATGGTGATCGCCCATATCCCCTTCGATTTCAGCTCTTGGAACAAGGGCAGCTACAGAATCAATTACTAGCACATCAACACTTTCTGACTTAACCATAATATCTGCTACTTCAAGAGCTTGCTCTCCTGTATCAGGCTGAGATAAAAGTAAATCATCAACATTTACTCCAATTTTTTCGGCATAAGATGGGTCCAGTGCATGTTCTGCATCAATGAAAGCTGCGGTTCCGCCTGCTTTTTGACACTCAGCTATAATTTGAAGGGTTAAAGTTGTTTTCCCAGAAGATTCAGGCCCAAAAATTTCAACCACTCTTCCTTTTGGTAGACCACCAATTCCGAGAGCAACATCAAGACCTAATGAACCAGTTGAGATAGAAGGTATATTCTGAACCTCTCTGTCTCCCATCCTCATTATTGTTCCGGGCCCAAATTGAGTCTCAATTTGACTAAGAGCGGACTGTAGAGATTTTTCTTTATCTTTTGTTTGAGATTCCTTTGAAGATTTAGCCATGATTACACCTGTATATTTATACAGTATTTAATAATACTTTGAAGAATTAATCAATATTTTTTAAAAAATTAATTGTGTCTTTTATTGCTGTTTCTGCAGACTGAGCTCTAACTTGATTTCTATCCCCTTCAAAGAAGTGTTGATTAGATAAAATTTCATCATTATTCCCGATGCTGATACAAACGGTCCCTACAGGCTTAGACTTAGATCCGCCTGTTGGGCCTGCAACTCCACTTATAGCTATTGCAATATCAGCAAGGTCATATTTTAGAACCCCCTTTACCATTTCATCTGTGACCTTCGTATCAACGGCTCCAAAATCCTTAAGTGTTTGTTTATTCACTCCGAGAAATTTAATTTTTGCGATATTTGAATAGGTAACAAATCCTTGGCTTACCCACTTTGAGCTCCCAGGAACTGATATCAAGCTTGAGCCCAATAGGCCTCCTGTACATGACTCTGCAAATGATATAAATAATTGATTCTTTAATAGAATTTTTCCAAGTTCAGTGGCATTTTTACCTAGGTTGTCATCCATGAAACAAATTATAATGATACATGACTTTCGTTGTTGGGAAAGACTGTATAAATTGTAAGCATACAACTTGTGTGCAGGTTTGCCCTGTCGATTGTTTTTATGAAGGCAAAAATATTCTTGTAATAGATCCAGAGGAATGCATCGATTGTGGGTTATGTGAACCAGAATGTCCTGTTGATGCTATTTTTGCTGAGGACGAAGTCCCTGCAGATCAATTAGATTTTATTGAAATTAACGAAAAATATTCAAAAATCTGGCCCAATATCACCGAAACTAAAGATCCTATGCCAGATTACAAAGATTGGGAAAAAAGAGAGGATAAGTTAAGTTATTTAGAATTAGATTAGTTATAGTAAAAAATTATCAAAAAAATTTAAGTTTTTATTGTTTTTGTCACAAAATTGCCATAATATAGTCACTAATTGGAGACATTATGGGAAAAATATTACTAGTATTGATGTTCGTAGCAGGGCTTGTATCCTCCAACGATCACATTAATCTATTTGAAAATACTCAAAAATTATCAAATATTTCATCTGTTGATGCTCCTAAGGTAGAGGAACTTGATCAAAGAAAATTGAGAATAATGTGTGAAGGAAAAATGGCTGCATGCTTTAGGGCAGATCAGCCTAATACTATTTTTATAGATAAAACACTTCCTAAAGAAATTAAGTCATTAACCTTGGTGGGTATTTATGCAGATTATCTTCAATTTTCTAAATACAACTCCATTAAAGACCTAAGAAGTTGTGATATTCAAAAAGAATTTATTCAAGATTTAGATAATTTAAAACTTGCAGCTTATTTTGAAAAAGGAAGTTGCTCAAAGTTCATTTAATAGATTTTATAAGGGGATGAAGGGGTGGATTTAATCCACTCCTTCTAACATTGGAACAAACAAAACATTCTCAACCAATTCTTCTTCAAACCCTTCTTTAGATATTCTTTTTACAGTCATTAATTTTTGATTTTCTTGATCCCCTACTGGGCATACTAGCTTTGCTCCTATGTTTAGTTGTTGTTTTAATTTTTTTGGAACTAAAGGAGCAGCTGCAGCACAAAGAATTCCGTCAAATTTTTTTTCAATTTTCCAACCTTCATATCCATCGCCATATTTAATTTCAAAGTTATTGATATTAAGTTTTTTTAAATTCTTTTTTGCAACAGCGCATAACTGTTCTATTCTTTCTATAGCAAAAACCTTTCGACAAATTTTAGATAAGACGGCTGTCTGATATCCACAACCTGCACCTATTTCTAATACCTCTCCAAGCGGTCTATCTACAAAAGCAGTCTCTGATATAAGTAATTCTGTCATTCTTGCGACAATAAATGGTTGAGAGATAGTTTGCTTGTGTCCAATGGGTAGCGACATATCTTCATATGCTTGTGCATCAAAAACACCATCAAGAAACTCATGTCGCGGGATTTCCAACATTGCTTGTAATACTCGAACATCGGATATACCTTTCTCGGAAAGGACTTTGACTAATTTTTCTATTTTATTGGTTATCAATTGTTCAGTTTTTTAGTCCAAGAGCGAGCAATATCATTGTTATCATGAGAGTAAAGAATTGGCGTAAGCGCTGAAATAGATATGTTTCCTTTCTCCAAACTTTTCCTGTCCTCTGAAATATTATTTTCATCTATTTCAAGAGATGGAACAGTAAATTCCACCTTAGGGTTATTGTTATCTGAGTAATTTGGAATGTTTACATTAAGGATGCATTGTGAATTAAATTCTAACTGATCAACTTTTCCAATGATTTCCTCTGATATTTTTACTTGATGACTGTAGTCATTAAGTTGAAACGAATTAGCAGATAAAGCTATAGAAGGATATTTTAAATTTCTGCCTTCAAGGGCTGCTCCAACAGTCCCTGAAAGTAAGATATCTGTTCCAAGATTTGGCCCTGGATTTATTCCTGAGACAACCAAATCAGGAGTAAATGGACAATAGAAATTTATGGCGTATTTCACGCAATCTACTGGAGTGCCATTTAAACTGTGAATTCCATTCCCATGATTTTGAAAAGATGGCTGATCCCAAACAGTAATTGCCGATCCTTTTCCGCTCATATTTTCTTTTGGTGCTAAAAAAAATACTTCGTATTTATCTTTTAAAGATTCGTACAACTGCACAATTCCAGGCGCTTCAAAGCCATCATCATTTGTTAGGAGAATTTTCATTTCTTTTGAATTAATGCTGAACAGTAACAGGCTATTCCTTCTCTGTTTCCAATTGCTCCTAACTTATCGGTAGTAGTTGATTTAATTGATAAAAACTCTTCATTTAAATTCATAAGCTTTGATAGGTTAGATAAAATTTTTTCTCTATATTTGGAAATTCTTGGAACTTCACCTACATAGGTAATATCCAAATTTACAATTTGATAAGATCCTTTACTGATTAAATTTAAAACTTGATTTAAAAGGACCGAGCTAGATATATTCTCTGTTGACTCATCTTCTGTGAAGACCGTTCCTAGATCTCCCATGCTGGCTGCTCCAAGTAATGCATCGCAGATTGAATGAAGAATAATATCGCCGTCAGAGTGGGCTATGATTGAATAACCACAATCAATATCAACCCCTCCAAGGATCATAGAATTGCCTTTTTGGATTTGATGATAGTCAACACCAAATCCGATCCTGAGATCAGATGTCATAGTCTACCGATTTCTTTTAGTATCTTTGTTGCAACTTCAAAATCTTCTTTCCTAGTAACTTTAAAATTTGATTTTGAACAAGGAACTGCGTGAATTTGACCTTTTAAATAATTACTCACTGATGATACCTCGTCAGAAAAAATCTTTTCCTCTGCTATTGCCAATTCAATAGAGCTATAAACATCTATCATTCTGAAAACTTGAGGAGTTGATGAAAGCCAAATTTTGTTTCTTTCTAATGATTCTTTAACAGTACCGTTCGTAACTACATTTACGCTCTCTACTGGCTGATAAGCTAAAAAAGCACCATCTCCTTCATTTTTTATTTCTTCTTCCGCTTTAGAGAGTAATAGGTTTAATTCTGCTTCAATTAAACAAGGTCTTGCAGCATCATGAATGGCAATAAGTTCGTTTTTGTCTTCAGTTTCAAGCAGGCACTTTAAGCCAAGATGAACAGACTCCATTCTTGATGTTCCTCCGTCGCAAGTGATTATTTTTTCACTCTTAGATATGGCAAGACTGTCCCAAATTTCGTCTTCTTCCTGTAGTACTACACAAATTTTTTGGCATTTTTCATCTCTAAGAAATGGCTCTATAGAATATTCTATTAAACATTTAGCTCCAATCTTTTGAAACTGCTTCGCCATGTTTTGTTGCGCTCTGCTGCCCATTCCTGCGGCAGGTATTAATGCTAAGTATTCTTCCATTATTATTTAAATTCTACTAATTGCTCTCCCTTTTTTATTAAACCCCTTTCAGATCTAGCTAAGCCAATAATTGCTTCATCTTCATCTGAAAAAGATGCTATTTCAACTTCAAGGATTCTATTCTCTAATTCTAAAATCTCTATTGAACTCTTCAGGAAAGAAATTTCGCTTTTTACTTTTTCAATATTAGAAGAAGAATAACTTCCTAGGGTTATTTTGTAAAAATTATTGAAAGTCAAAATTAAGAAAAAAATAAAAAAGCTCAACAACAATAATTTTTTTGATGTATCAATCATTGTTTGATCCCATTCATTCCTTCAAAAGAAAAATTATTATCGCTGTTAATCATTAAAAGTCTGTTGTATTTTGCTGTTCTATCAGATCTGGAAGGTGCCCCTGTTTTTATTTGCCCTGCCCCTATTCCAACCGCTAAATCTGAAATAAATGTATCTTCTGTTTCTCCGGACCTGTGAGATATAACAGTATTAATATTATTTTGATTTGCCAAGCTAATTGTTTCTAAGGTTTCGCTCACTGTTCCGATCTGATTCACTTTAATTAGAATTGAATTAGCTGAGCCATTGTTTATTCCCTTTTCCAATATTTTTTTATTGGTAACGAATAAATCATCACCCACAATAGACACTTCATCTCCTATTTGCTTAGTAATAGCTTTCCATCCATCCCAATCATCTTCATCTAAAGGATCTTCTATTGATTTAATAGGATACCTTTTGATAAGTTCGTCATAAATTTGAATTAAGCCTGAATTATCATGATTTTTGCCTTCAAAAAGATATTCTCCATTGATAAATATCTCAGACGCAGCACAGTCCATGGCAATAAAAATTTCTTCTCCCATTTTATAGCCTGACTTTTCAACTGCTGAACAGATAAAATCTAAAGCCTTTTTAGTATCAGAGATATCTGGAGCAAAGCCCCCCTCATCGCCCACAGAAGTTGAAAAATTATTTTCCTGCAACTCTTTTTTAAGATTATGAAATATTTCTATTCCTGCTCTGAGGCTTTCATCAAAATTCTCAAATCCAGCTGGTTGAATCATAAACTCTTGAAACTCAAGAGGATTGTTTGCATGAGCGCCGCCATTAAGAATGTTCATCATCGGCAAAGGTAATGAATAATCGCAATCAATTTCATATGCTTTTGCAATTTGATGAATGTATTGAAATAACTCCATATTTTCTGATTGTGATGCTAACTTAGAAACCGCCATAGACGTAGCAAGAATCATATTTGCCCCAATATTTGATTTGTTCTTACTACCATCGAGCTCAATGAGACAATTATCAATTTCTTGTTGATCCGATAAATTTTTTTGGGAAATTACATCAAATATTTGATGTTCAGTTTTCTTTATTACTTCTTTAAGTCCTTTACCAAGAAATCTTTTTTTATCGTTATCTCTAATTTCTTGAGCTTCTTTTGAACCAGTTGATGCGCCAGAAGGAACCATACTTATGGATGAAAATTTACCCGAAAAAATCTTGCAGGCTATTGTAGGATTCCCTCTCGAATCTATAACCTCATAAAACTTTAATTGATCTATTTTCATCAGGACTTTGATACTTCATCAAATTTTTTTAACTCTAAAAGTAAACTTTCAAATTCAGATAACCTCGTGGCTGAAGCTCCGTCGCAAAGAGCATTTTCGGGACTTGGATGAACCTCGATAAAAAAACCTGCTAGGCCTATGGCTGCAGCTGCAGTTCCCAAAACTTTTGCTTGGGAGGACCTCCCATCCGCAGATTTTCCTTTGCCTCCTGGAAGCTGAAGCGAATGGGTGATATCTAAAATGATTGGGGCAATTTTTTTAATCTCATCTATCCCTAAAAAATCTACAATCAAATTATCATAACCAAAAATACTTCCCCGTTCGCATAGTAAAATATTTTCATTACCAAAATAATTACATTTTTCAATAATGTTCATCATTTGTGCAGGCGATAGGAATTGAGCTTTTTTTACATTTATCACCTTTTCTGTTTCACATGCAGCTTTAATTAAGTCAGTTTGTCTGGACAAAAAAGCCGGGATTTGAATAACATCGAGAACTTCTGCTGCTGCTTCCGCTTGTGAAGGCTCATGAATGTCAGAAATTACAGGAACATTAAATTCATCCTTTACTGTTTTTAAAATTTTTAAGCCTTGATCAATTCCTGGCCCTCGAAAGGAATCTATTGATGATCGGTTAGCTTTATCAAAAGAAGCCTTGAATATGAAATCGACATTATTTCTTTCACAAATATTTTTCAGCTCTCCTGCGATAGAAATACAAAGCTCCTCTGATTCAATTACGTTCATCCCAACTATAAAGATGGCAGGATCCCGATTGGATATTTTTCGATTTTTTAATTGAACTTCAGTAATTTGAACCATTTTATTTCTTAGATGCAGCTTTTATAAAATCATTAAAAATAGGATGTCCTTCTTTGGGATTTGAAGTTAACTCTGGATGAAATTGACAGCCTAAAAACCATGGATGATCATCTAGTTCAATAGCCTCAACAAGTTTCTTATCTCTAGATCTTCCAACTATCTTCATGCCCTTTTCAATCATTGCATTTTCATAATTACCATTGAATTCAAATCTATGGCGATGTCTTTCAAAAATTTCACTTTTTTTATACATTTTTTTTAACTTACTGTTGTTACTCAGTATGCACTTTTGTGCGCCTAGTCGCATCGTGCCTCCCATATCAGAACTTACATTTCTCTTTTGAATTGATCCTTCAGGATCCTTCCACTCATGCATAAGAGCAATAACAGGATGGTTTGTTTTTTTATCAAATTCTGTACTGTTAGCTTTTAAATTTAGTACATTTCTTGCAAACTCTATTACTGCAACTTGCATTCCAAGACAAATTCCAAAAAAAGGTATCTTTTTCTCTCTCGCATATTTCGTAGCCATTATCATTCCATTAATTCCTCTATGTCCAAATCCTCCAGGAATCAATATTGCATCTGAACCTTTTAATTGACTATTAGATTTCAAATTTTCTGAATCAATATAATTAATGTTTACATCAACCTTATTTTGAAGACCTCCATGCCTTAAAGCTTCATTTAATGACATATATGCATCTGCTAGCTCGGTATATTTACCAACCATCGAAACTGTAATTTTTTTGTTTGATGCTTTTTCTAGTCTATTAACTTTCCTCCAATCACTTAAGTCTGCTTTTTTAGATTTAATACCCATTTTTCTCGTAACAACTTCATCAAGCTTTTCTTTGGATAAAAAGACTGGAATAGCATAAATTGAAGGAAGGTCTGGAAGTGAGAAAACAGAGTCCAAGCCAACATTTGTAAATAAGGCAATCTTCCTTTTATCGGAGCTTTGAAGTTCTTTCTCTGATCTACAAATCAGGATGTCAGGCTGAAGACCATAAGAAAGAAGATTTTTAACTGAGTGTTGAGTTGGTTTGGTTTTAGTCTCTCCGGATGTAGATAGAAATGGTACTAAGGTAAGGTGGAGAAAAAGAGTTCTTTGATCCCCTAGTTCTATTTTTAATTGTCTTATAGCTTCTAAGAAAGGTTGCGATTCTATATCTCCTACAGTTCCTCCAATTTCTACAATTGCTAAATCATATCCCTTGGCACCTTTCATAATTCTCTTTTTTATCTCATCAGTTATGTGAGGAATCACTTGAACTGTTGCTCCTAAAAATTCACCTTTTCTCTCTTTTTTTAAGACACTGTCATACACTTGACCAGCGGTAAAATTATTATTCTGAGACATTTTCTCGTCTAAAAATCTTTCATAGTGGCCAAGGTCAAGATCTGTTTCTGCTCCATCATCGGTAACAAAAACTTCACCATGCTGGAAAGGACTCATTGTGCCTGGATCCAAATTTATATAAGGATCAAGCTTCATTATGGTTACCTTAATTTTTTTGCTCTCAAGCAAAGATCCCAAAGATGCGGATAATATTCCCTTGCCTAGGGAAGAAACAACACCGCCAGTGACAAAGAGAAATTTAGGTTTAGAAGCCATCTTATTTATTAACCAAGATGGTTCATCAGTATATCAGAAGATTTCAGATACTTCGCAAGTATCTGATTTTGAGATCATTCAGTTAAATAGCTATGGTTTCAGATTCTGAATTATCTTCGTTTGCATCAAGAGGTCTTTCAAGAGAAACCCAATCAATTTCGCCATCATTAGGCCAACTTTCTAAATCTAAAACACCCAATTCATCATATAGCGGTCTGACCTTATCTGTAATAAGACCTATCTTTGAAAGATTTGGCATTACTCTAGTGAAAAGTAAATGCTGAAAATTTGCAGTGACATCTGCTTTGCTCTGGAATGCAACCGTTTCATCAATATCCCAACCAAAATTAGAGTAAACGTCGGCTGCCATAAGTCTTGAACGCATTACCACAGCAGCTTCGTAAGCAAACATAGCACGATCTTCTCTCTCCTCTTCAGAAAGAGTTTGAACAAATTCTTCTAGGTAATTCACACCAAACGTTACGTGTCTGGCTTCATCTCTGGTAATTAGGTAAAGCATATCCTTGAAAACCGGATCATTCGTTCCTTGTCTTGCAACATTAAATGCAGCTAGCGCTAAGCCTTCGATAATGATTTGCATGCCTATAAATTTTAAATCCCATCTAGGATCAGAAAGAATTTTATCAAGAAGAGATTTAAGGCCATGTCCTATTGGATAAGATAGACCCACTCTTTTTTGAATATATTTATTGAAGGCTTCAACATGTCTTGCTTCATCAAAAGTTTGAGAAGCAGCATATAGTTTTGCATTATAGGTAGGTGCACATGAAACTAATTGTGAAGCCACTAACAGTGCACCTTGTTCACCATGAAGAAATTGGCTGATAGACCAGGAAGCCCTGTGTTGAAGAAACTTGAATTTATCTTCTGTAGAAAGCTTTTGGTAAGGCTCATATTCGTCCCAGAAAATAGCAGGTGGATTGTCCTCTTTTTCTGGCAAAGGTTGATCCCAATCAATATCCTTCTCTACATTCCAGTTCAACTCTTTTCCAAGCTCATAGAGCCTTTTAATACGATTATCTTGTATTGTGTAATCCCAATTGTAAGAACCAGTCAGAGGAGTCTTGAAAATTTCTGCAACATCTTCAACTTCTTTTTCTGTTAAATTAAGATCGTTATCTAAAGGAAATTCTAAAACCTTCCTTGGAGTTTCTTCTAATACTTTTATTTTCATAATTATTTAATATATTTTCGATTAACTCTCTTTGATAGTGAGGTCATAAAAGAGTATGGGATATTATCTGTCAACGAAGCCAACTCGTCTACTTTAAGATCTTTTCCCCATAAGATTATATCCTCCCCTAGTTTCACTTTTTTGTTAGGAAGTTCAATTGCTATTAGATCCATAGCTACCCTTCCTATTACCCTAGCCTTTGTTTTATTAATTAGAACATAACCCTTGTTACCATAATTCAAAGGGATACCGTCTGAATATCCTATTGGTAGGATTCCTATTGAAGTATTTTTTTTTGCTTGCCATAAGCCGTCATAGCCAACTGTTTCTCCTTTTTTGATATCTTTAATTGCAATAATTTTTGAAACTAACGTTGTCACATTTTTTAACCTAAAATTTTTAGATTTATTATGGAAATGACTTCCATACAAAGACAATCCCGGTCTTTCAATATCTGAAAATAAGTCATCAAAATTAAGAATTCCACCTGAATTTGAAACGCTAGTAAGGAAATGATGCTGCTTCTGTTTTAAATTTAAAGTTGTTTTTGTAAATAAATTAAATTGTTTATTAGTTACCTTCCTAGACATTCTTTTTCCAGATGAAGATTTAAGATGGGTCATCAAGACTATCTTTTTTGAAAAGGGTTTTAGCCTATGCATCATATTTTCGATTTCATTTTGCATAAAACCCAGCCTGTTCATACCTGTATCAAATTTAAGCCATAAAGAAGGAAAAGAAAGTTTTAGCTTCTCCAAAAGACCAATTTGTTCTTCATTATGAATAACTAATTCTAATTTATGAGAATGAGCTAGTTTTAGATCTTGCTTATCATAAAAACCTTGCAAGCATAAAAGGGGTTTCTTTGAAAATTTTCTAAATTCATCTGCTTCTTCAATTGTAGCTACACAAAATCCATCCGACTTTTTTAGTGCCCCAACAACTTCCTTTACTCCATGCCCATAAGCATTAGATTTAACAACTGAATAAATTTGAGACTTGGGACAATGATTTTTTATAACATTAAAGTTATGCTCAATCGATGAAAGATCTATTATTGCAGTTGTTGGCCTTGGCAAATCTCAATCCTCATAATTCGTTGGCATTGACATTGCTGGGTCGTTATCTGCTAAGTTTTCAAACTTTATTATGTTAGATGCAAAATGAAGTTTAACTTTTCCAGTTTTCCCATTTCTATGCTTAGCGATACTCACTTCAGCTAGACCCTTGTTTTCAGGAGTCTCATTATAATATTCATCTCTATATACAAAGGCTACTAAGTCAGCATCCTGCTCTAGAGCACCGGACTCTCTTAAATCTGACATAAGAGGTCTTTTGTTATTTCTATTCTCAACAGCACGGTTAAGTTGTGATAGTGCGATTACAGTAATATCTAAATCTCTTGCTAAAGATTTTACTGATCTAGATATCTCGCTCATCTCAGTAACTCTATTTTCAGAGTTTCTATCAGAATTCATAAGCTGAAGATAATCAATAATTATCAGTCCTAAGTCAGGATTTTCTCTTTTAACTTTTCTTGCGCGCGAAATCAGCTCAGATGGACTAAGGCCAGGCGTGTCATCTATGAATAATTTTGACTTACTAAGTATGGTTGAAGCATCATCAATATCTCTAAAATCCTCCTCTGAGAGGTTTTTGGCTTCTTGAAGTCTCTTGAAGTCTACTCTAGAAAAAGATGAAAAAAGCCTATACATGATGGATCTTGATGACATTTCCATACTGAAAAGAAGAACAGGAACTTCATCAATAAGTAAATTGCAAGCAATGCTCATTGCAAAAGCAGTCTTACCCATCCCCGGTCTGCCAGCAATAATAAATAAATCTCCTTTCTGAAGCCCCATTGTTAGGTTATCGATATATTTAAAGCCAGTGCTATGACCAACCAGAGGTCCCGATGACTTTAAATTTATATCGATGTTTTCATAGACTGGACCAACTAGATCTTTAGCTATTTGAGGTCCGCTTTTTCTTTCAATTGAGTCTCTTAGTTTTAAGATCTTATCTTCAGCTTTAGTAATTGCATCATCACTGCTGAAACTATCTGTAGTGAACGCAGTTGATGAAATTTCATCAGCAGTTTCAATAAGTTTTCTCAAACTAGATGTCTGTTTAACTATATCAACATAATTAGAAAAGTTTGAGGTTCCAGGAGTTTCTTCAAACAAATCTTTAATGTAAGAAGAAAAATTTAAATTTGAATTTTTTTTGATTTCTTCATCTGAAGAAACAGCTTCTATGAGAGTTAGCGTGTCTAATTGAGTGCCTTGGTCTGAGAGCTTTTTAATGGCTCTATAAATTATTTTATTTTCTGTTTGAGTAAAATCTTTTTCCTCAATTTGAGTAGCAAGATCATCCCATAAATTAGGTTCCAAAAGGAGACAACCCAAAGCTGCTTTTTCTGCTTGTATTGATGAAGGTAAGGAATTTTTGTCTAAGTTCTTCACGTTTTCTATTCTCCCATTCGAGTAAATAGAAAACAATGAAAATTATTCTTCTGGAGAAACTTTTATATTTATTTTGGCTATAACTTCAGGATGCAATTCTATATCTATCTCAAAATCACCAAGGTCTTTTATTGGTCCTTCAGGAAGTCTAATAGCCTGTTTATCTAACTCGAAACCAGCAGTTGTAATTTTCTCAATAATTTCGTTTGTCCCTACAGAGCCATAAAGTGTATTTTCTTCAGTAACAGCAGATACAATTTCAAAACTCTGTCCATTCAGTTGTTCATAAAGAGATTGCGCAGAAGCTTTCTTTAATTCTTCGGCAGCAAGAAATTGAGCTTTCTCTGCCTCATATTTTTCCATGTTTTCTTTATTAGCTGGAATCGCTTTTTTGCCGGGTAGAAGAAAATTTCTACCGTATCCAGATTTAACTGTAACAAGATCGCCTGGAGCTCCAAGGCCGGTAATTCTCTCTAATAAAATAACTTTCATTTCTTAAGAATAATGACTGTCTGTGTAGGGAAGAAGAGCAAGCTGTCTTGCTCTCTTGATAGCAGTTTCTAATTGCCTTTGATACTTTGCAGATGTTCCTGTAAGTCTTGCAGGAAGAATTTTCCCAGTTTCATTTATGAAGTCTTTTAAAAGGTTTACATCTTTATAATCAATCTGCTTGATACCAGCAGCAGTAAATCTGCATTTTCTCGATTGCTTTACTAGAGGTTCTAGACCAGTATTTTTCTTTCTTGTATCTTTTTTCCTTCTCATATTGTGCCTTTGTCTTCTTTGGATTCGTTTTCTGTCTCTACTTTCGTTTCATCGCCATCATTATTCATTTCAGAATTGTCTGTTTCATCTGAAATATCATCTGATTGATCGGCTTCTTCTTTCGCCTCAGCTTCTTTATCAGAAGTGGATTCGTCTATATTTTTCGTTGCCTCTTCAGGAGTATTATCATTTTTAATAGAGGCTTCGTATTCTTCTAGTTGAGTTTCCCCATCTTCTTGAGTTTGTCTTAAGAGTGAGGATGGTTCTGTTTCAATCTCATCCTTTCTGACAATAAGATGTCTAAGAATTGCGTCGTTATATTTGAAAGATTCTTTGAGGCTATCAATTTGATCAGAATCACAGGTAGCATTTATACAAAAGTAATTTGCTTTGTAACAATCTTGAATAGGATAAGCTAATTTTCGAGATCCGATGTTCTCAGATCTATCTATAGTTCCATTGGAAGACTTAATTTGGTCGCAATACTTATTTAATATTGCCTCAGAATCTGATTTTTGATCAGGATGAACTAAAAAAACAATTTCGTAATGATTCATATTTTTCTTATGGTTTATAGCTAAAATTTTTATATCTCAGCAAGAAAGGTTGCGATTCTAGAGAAATTAAGCTTCTTTGGCAAGAGCATCATCCATAATGCACTCCAGTAATTCAAGATAGCTAATGCCAGAGAGATGGGATGATTTTGGAACTAAACTAGTTTCCGTCATGCCTGGAACCGAGTTAAGTTCTATAAGGAAATAATCTATGCCGTCATCAATAATATCAATACGGCCCCAATTTTCGGCACCGACAAGTTCATATGCATTAAATACGAGATTGTTCAAAGTATCCAACCTTTCTGATTCTATCGCGTACTCTAAATATTTTGTCTTATTGGAAATATATTTGGCATCAAAATCATAAAACTCACCTTCTGGAATAATATGAATGGGCCTAAGACATCTTTTGTTAATTATCGGTACCGTTATTTCTTTTCCATCTATGAACCTTTCTATCAATACTGAATCACCATATTTTTTAGCTAAATTAATTTTTTTTTGAAAATCCTCTTTACCTTCAATGTTGTTATAAAAGGAGATACCGTTAGAAGATCCCTCTAAATTTGGCTTTATTACCCACTTTTCGAATGAGGATAAATTATCTATTTGAAAGTTTTCCTCATAGATAAAATATTCCGGTGTTTTAATATTATTTTTCTTCCAAATTTCTTTGGTCTTTATTTTATTCATCGTAATTCTGGAAGACTGCGAATTTGATCCAGTAAATACAATGTCATTTTCCTCAAAGAACTTTTGAATTTCTCCATCTTCCCCTCCTCTGCCGTGAAGCAAAATAAAAACTAGATCGAACTCAGAATATAGCTCCTTATTAAATGCTTCATTAGCGGTTTTGACATCAATTTTTGAAACTTCATAACCGTTTTCTTTAAGACATTTGTATACCGAATCCCCGCTCTTTAATGAAATGAGCCTTTCCTCAGACCAACCGCCGCATAGTACTGCGATATTTTTTTTTATCATTGATTTGATATCTTTCTTGCAAGCTCTGAGGTCGTCCCTGCTCCCTGAGTGATGATGACCTCATTTCCTTCGGTCATATTTTCAAGTTTATTAATTACCTCAGTATGATTTTGACAAAATACTACGTTTGAGCCATTTTTTTTAAGAGCATGAAATAGATCTTTGCCTTGATAGCCTTTAATTATCCTCTCGCTTGCGGGATAAATATCAAGCAATAGAAGATTTTCTATATTTAAAAGAGTTTTAATAAATTCATCAAAAAGATCCTTGGTTCGCGTGTATCTATGCGGTTGAAAAACAACAATCTTTTTTTTGTTTTTCCATATTTCTGATGCTGTGTCGTGAGAAAATTTGATCTCTTTGGGGTGATGTCCGTAATCATCAACAAGAGTAATCTTTTTTGAAAAGATATTATGAGAAATAATTTCAAAACGTCTTTCGATTGAGGAGCAAGTTTTGAGCGATTTTTTTATAGTAGACACATCAATATTTTCTTGAATAGCGGCAATAATCGCAGATGTTGCATTCATAACATTATGTTCGCCATGCATTGACATGGAAAAGCTATAATCTTTTTTTACGAAATTATCTTTCAGCTTAAAACTTGCCCCTCTGATGTTTTGTTTTATATCTTTGATTTGATAGTCGTTGCTTTTATCTTTTCCAAAGGAAAATGAATTCCGAGGTATGTTTTTAATAATATTTTTAATCGATTGATCGTCGCCATTGGCAATTAAGTAGCCTTGAAAAGGCAATGAAAGACAAAATTTTTTAAAAGACTTTTTTAAATTGTTAAAGTCATTGCCATAAGTACCTAAATGATCGTTATCTATATTTGTAACTAAAGCTTTCAGAGGCCTGAGGTTTAAGAAAGATCCATCACTCTCGTCAGCTTCCGCAATGATATGCTCACCAAGACCTAATTTGGCATTTGATTCAAAAGACTTTACTTTGCCTCCAATGATGTAAGTAGGATCAAGACCTGCCTCGGTGAAAATATGTGCCATTATGCAAGTCACGGTTGTTTTTCCGTGACTGCCTGCAACCGCAATGCTATTTTTAAGCATCATAAGATTAGCCAACATTTCAGCTCTAGGAATAACTGGTATGCCCATAGAAATTGCTTTTTTAAGCTCAATATTTGTTTTTGATATTGCTGATGAAATCACTACAAGATCTTTTTTTAAGACATTATTTTCTTTGTGGCCTTTAAAAATTTTTACTCCTAGATTTTTTAGTCTTTTTGTCACATTTGTATCCTCGAGATCACTTCCTGAGACAGAATAGTCTTGATTATGAAGAATTTCTGCAATTCCGCTCATGCCAGCTCCACCAATACCGATTAGATGAATATTTTTTATGCTTGACATTAGATATTTAAATTATCAATGATAATTTTCGAGGAGTTAGTAAATGAATTCTTATTAAGTTGCTCATAATAACTTTTTACAGAAGTATTATCTAAAATTGATTCTTTGAGACTTGATATCAAATCATTAATATCAGAGTCTTGTTCAAAAACTTTTCCAAATCCTCTTTCTTCAAAAAATTTTGCATTTAAAATTTGGTGATTATCAATTGAATTTGGAATTGGAATTATAAATGCTGATCTTCTAACCTTTATCAATTCTGATACTGTCAGGGCGCCCCCCCTGCAAATGACAACATCACTCCATTCATATGCTTCTCTCATATCATCTATAAATTCGTTTATTGTGAACTGGTTATTTACATTATTTTTCTTATAAGCTTCTTGGGTGATTTCTCTATGTTTTAATCCACACTGATGACGGATTTTCAAGCTGTTCCTATTAATTCCTCCGAGAACTTTTGGAACCAGATGATTTAAAAACTCTGAACCTTGGCTGCCTCCAATTATTAGAAGGTTGTTGAACTGATCAATATTTTTTTGTTTTAAACCTAAAAGTTCATCTCGAATAGGATTGCCACTATCAATAAGAAAATTTACTTTGGTTTTTTTGAAATAATTAGACGCCTGACCGAAGCCCAAAAATACTTTATCAAGATATTTTAACTTTGAAAGAATCCTTATTGCAGATCCAGGTATTGAATTTTGTTCTTGTGCATAGATTGTTCTTAAAGGGAAAAATAAAGCGATCAATGAAGTGTATCCTCCAAAAACAATCATTTGATCATTCTGACTAGAGAAAACTCTATATTTGAAAAAAAATTTCAATCCAGAGCGAAATAGTTTTAGAACTGAAGAAAATTTATTAATCAAGCCTTTTCCTCTGAAACCTACCAAATCATATTCTATAAATTTGATGCCAAGCTTTTTACATATATTTTTCTCAGGACCTCTGGCTGTGCCAATCCAGATTATGGAGATATCTTTTTTTAATAAATCTCTTGCAATTTGCTCAGCAGGAAATACATGACCTCCTGTTCCTCCAGCAACTATGAAGAATTTTTTAGAAATTTTTCCTCCTTGATATCACTTTATGTCTATCTGATTCATTTAATTCAAAATATATTCTTTGAATCAGTGAAATCAAAATAAAGGTCAAAAATAAATTGGAACCACCGTAGCTCAAAAAAGGCAAGGTCAGCCCTTTTGTAGGAAGTAGTCCGATAGACACGCCGATATTGATAAAAACATGCAACCCAATCAGAGTACCTATGCCATACGCAATAAATGAATTAAACATTTGATTCATTTGTCTTGCTAAACGTCCAATCATAAAACATCTTATGACTAAAACTAGAAAAATAAAAATTAAAATTAATCCAAAAAAACTACCAAATTCCTCCAAAATAATTGAAAAAACAAAGTCAGTTTGAGCGTCTGGCAGTAAATTTAATTTCAACCAACTTTCTCCATATCCAGTACCGAACCAGTCACCTCTGCCAATAGCAGAAAAAGATCTTGTCAGTTGGTATCCTCCTTCTTGAGCATTTTCCCATGGATTCATAAATGTAAGTATTCTTTGAAATCTCCAAGGAACTAAAAAAATCATCAAAATAAATGTAAAAAAACCTACCATGGAGATTGCAATAAAATGAATAATGGGCGCACCCGCGATAAACATGATAGTGAGAGTGACCAAAAAGATAATTGCTGAAGAACCTAAATCTGGTTGCAATAAAACTAAAGAAATAAGTGAAACCATTATGAAAATGGGCTTCCAAAAACCTGTCCAATTTGATTTGAATTCTTCTTTCTTCCTGATACAAAAAGATGATACATAAATCAATAATGATAACTTGGCTAATTCAGCGGGCTGGAAACTAAAACCAAGGAACCTTATCCACCTCTTTGCTCCGTTTATTTCTGGTGCAAGATTTGGCACTAAGAGTATCAACAAAAGAAAGAGCGATAAAAAAATAAGATATAAATCAATATTTCTCCATGTACTCATCTCAAACCTGAATATTAAGAAGAAAAGAACGAAACCCACCATCAAATTAAATATGTGCCTAATGGTTAACTCGTTAAATGAAATACTCGACACCATCAAGATTCCAAAAAAAGCTAAGAAAATAGATATTGTTATTGTTGTGAAATCGAAATTATCAAAATTAATGTTCCGATCGTGACTTCCAAATAAAATTCTATTTACAAAGTTTTGCTTTCTAGGCAACATATTTTTTGATTAATTCTTTAAACTTAGACCCTCTTTCTTCATAATTTTGAAATTCATCAAAACTTGAACAACCGGGAGAAAATAAGACCAAATCATTTTTAGTTGAATAATTAATTGCCTGTTTCACAGCTTGAGCCATGCTCTCAAGCACGATTGGATTTAACTCTTCTATTTCATTTGAAATCTTTTCTCTGTCCGCACCATAAACAAAAACTTTTTTAGTTTTTCTCTTAAGAATCTCCATAAGTGGTCTAAAACTTAGATCCTTTTTTAACCCCCCCATAATTAAAATAATTTTTTCATCTTTATATTTATTTATTGCAGCATTAAGTGAATGTGGATTGGTAGATTTAGAGTCATTTATGATGGTGAGGTGTTTATTTAAAGAAATATCTTCAAGGCGATGGGGAAGCGGATCAAAGGTAATTATTTTTTCCTCAATGGATTTTTTTTTAAGGCCTAAGTGAAAAAGAATCCTTTTTACAGCTTCTTGATTATAAATTTCATGATCTGTGATCTCAGGCATAATGAAATCTAAATCTAATCCTATGCCCTCAGGTCCAATTTTGAAGTTTGAGTTTTCAAATATCCTTTTTTTTATTTTTGTGTACTGTTGAAAAGAATCGTGAACATCTAAATGATCAGGAGATATATTTAATAATACAGAAACTAAGCTTGATAAAGACTTTGTCCTTTCTATCTGAAAAGAAGATACTTCGATTACATAATAATCCAGTTGATCTTCAATATGGTTAAGCACAGGAAAACCATTATTTCCTATACTTTTAACCTTAAGTCCTAAGGATTTCATGATGTGTTGAAGCAAAGATACTACAGATGTTTTTCCGTTTGTTCCTGTTACAAGAATTGATTTTTTAGCATGAACTTTCAAAAAGAGATCTAAATCTGAAAGGATTTCAATATTATGAGTGTTCAACTTTTTTACTATTTCATGACTGATATCAAATCCAGGACTCACATAACAAGATCGAATCTCATCAAAAGCTATCTCCTTGAGATTAGAAAAAATTAGAGGATTTTTACTCTTTCTAAGTAATTCTTTTTTGCAAGGAGGATCATCTCTGGTATCAAAAATAATTGGCTCTTGTTCAAATTTTATTAAGTAATTAAAAAGAGATAAGCCTGTCTGACCAAGTCCTAAAATAAGTGATCGAGAAGTTTTTTTTGACACTTGGCTACCTAAGTCTGAGGGTAGCAAATCCAATAAGAATTAGAATTAATGTAATTATCCAGAATCTCACAATAATCTTTGGCTCTGCCCATCCTGATAATTCAAAATGGTGATGCAAAGGAGCCATTTTGAATACCCTTTTACCAGTTAATTTGTATGAAGTAACCTGAATCATGACAGATAACGTCTCAGCAACAAAAACTCCTGCCATTATCGCAAATACTATTTCTTGCCTTATCATAACTGCAATTGCTCCGAGTGCTGCCCCTAATGAAAGAGAGCCTACATCTCCCATAAAGACTTGAGCAGGATAAGTATTGAACCAAAGAAATCCAATTCCAGAACCTACAATAGCTCCACAAAATACAAGCATTTCACCTGAAAGTGGTAAATATGGAATATTGAGATAATCAGAAATGATTATGTTTCCAGATGCATATCCAAGAACTCCTAAAGCAGCTGCAATCATTACTGAAGGCATTATTGCAAGACCATCCAAACCATCTGTAAGATTTACCGCGCTACTTGAGCCAACAATTACAAAATAAGAAAAGAAAATAAAAAATAAACCTAACGGCAAAGAAAAATCTTTGAAAAAAGGAATTATTAAACTCGTCTCAAGGGGATTTGTGGAATATGTATAAAAGATTATTATGCCGATAAAAGCTGATAGAGACTGCCAAAAAAACTTCTGCCTACTTGTAAGTCCATTGCTTGACTGAGTTTTTAGTTTAGTTAAATCATCTATCCAGCCAATTACCCCAAATGAAACTGTCATAAATAATACCAACCACAGGTACTTATTTGATAAGTCCCCCCAGCAAAAAACTGAAAATACTACAGCTGCTAAAATCAGCAGACCCCCCATTGTTGGAGTTCCTTCTTTAACAAGATGTCTTTCGGGTCCTTCTTTTCTAATATATTGATTAAACCTTTCCATTTTCAAAAAATTAATGAACCAATTTCCAAAGGATAGGCAAAAAATCAATGAAGTTAGAGTGGCTAAAATTGCTCTAAAAGTAAGATAATTGAAAATCCTCAAGGGACCATAGCTTTCAGCTAGAATTTCTAAGATAGGTAAAAACATTATTTAAAAATATTCATGCATTCTTCTATTTTAACTGATCTAGATGCCTTAAATAATATGGCAGTATTTTTACTCAATAAAGATCCGATCTTTTCTTCTGCATTAGCAATATTTATTTTGACTACATTCTCCTTCGAGAGTTCAAATTTGGAGTTAAATAAAAAAACGTTATCAAATCTCTCACAGGCTTCATCGATTATTTTTTTCATTTCTTGCTGAAAGTCTTTACCCAGCTCTTTCATATCGCCTATAACACAAATTTTATTTTCTTTATCACTAGAATCTAAGACTCTAAATGCCTCTTTAAATGAATCAGGATTTGCATTGTAAGTATCATCAATTATCAAAACGCCCTTGGAATTATAGCTTTGCTCTGTCCTAGATGGGACGACAACATCTTTTGATAAATTGTATATTTGATCAAAAGAGATATTTTCTATGCCTAAACTTACTAGAATAGCTTCTACACACTTACTGTTTGATTTTTTTGCATTTAGTTCATCACTAGAAAAAGATCTGATCTTTTTATCATGAGACTTAGCATGAAACTCACTCAGATGAGCATCAATATCTGGAAAGATACAAGCTCCTTGAGGTAAAACATTTTTAAAAATATCAGATTTCTCTTGAGTAACTCCCTCAAGATTTATTAATTTTTCTAGGTGAGCTTTTCCAATTGATGTGATAACTCCTACTTCGGGCTGTAATATTGATGACAATTCATTTATTTCACCGAAGTCATTCGTTCCTATCTCAAAAATTCCAAATTTATGATGTTTTTTTAATTCAAGTAGACTAAAGCATAATCCGTAAAAATTATTCCAGTTTCCTGGTGATGCATAAATTTGAGATGGATCAAATTTATCGGATAAAAGAGAGCTCAATAGCAATTTAGTCGAAGTTTTACCATTACTTCCAGTGATGCCTACAACTTTACCTTCAAACTTTTTTCTTTGGTATTTTGCTAAAAAAGATAAACATTCATGCGTTGAATCAACGCCTAAAATTTTTTCGTCTTGAGGATGATTTTTTTCAGAAATAACAAAAGAGGCTCCCCTATCCAATGCTTCATCAATAAAATCATGTCCGTTGAAATTAGGCCCCTTTAAAGCAAGAAAACAATCGCCTTTTGAAATTATTCTAGAATCTGTAACTATTTTTGAGGATAGAAATTCTTTCTTAGGTTTCTCAAGATTTAATTTAGCGGCTAAAATTTGGTTTGAAAATTCAAATAGCATTCTTAAAACTCATCACTACTTCAAAATCACTAAAATCTTTTCTTAATCCATTCTCAAATTCTTGATAATTTTCATTTCCTTTGCCTGCAATTAATAATGCGGAACCGGGTTTACTCTTAACAAGTGATTCAAGTGATTCAAGAATAGCTTCTTTTCTATCAAAAATTACTTTTATATTCTTTGATGAACACTCTGATAATATATCTCCAACAATTGTCTCAGGATCTTCATTCCTAGGATTATCGTTGGTAACGAAAACCTGATCAGCTAAATTTTCTGCTATTTTTCCCATCTTTGACCTTTTAGATCTATCCCTTTCACCGCCACATCCAAATAGACAAATTAAATTTCCAGAATGTGTGCTTCTTAAAGATTTTAAACTTGCATCCAATGCATCAGGAGTATGTGCAAAATCTATAAAAACATCTCTTCCATCAAAATCTATTTTTTGATTTCTTCCTTCGGGCAGGTTAAGGTCAAAAATATCTATGCTTGATAAATCAGCGTCTTGGTTTGCAACCTTAAATAAAAGAAGAGCACAAACCAGATTTGAGAAATAATGATCTCCTTGGAAGTTAACATTTATTTTTTTCGGCAAAATATCGTCTGAATCCAACAAAAATTTATTTGATGAGCTTTTATGTATGAATACATCAGCATCTTTATTATGAAATGAATATGAATAAGAATTTTTGTATTTTTGTTTAAGTTTTGTACCTAAATAATTGTCTTCATTAAATACATATCCTTCTGTCGAAAAGTCATCAGAATCAAAAAAAGATTCTTTTATATCTGAATACTTCTCCATATTGCCATGGTAATCAAGATGGTCCTCAGAGAAACTTGTTAAACCTTTAAATTTGATTTCGATATCTCCGATCCTTTTTTGATGTATTGCATGAGATGAAACCTCTAGCAAACAATTCTCAATATTGTGTTCACTTGATATTTCTAAAAACCTATAAAGTCTAAAGATATCAGGAGTTGTCATATTTGAAGATCGTAACTTGAGGCCTGAACCTCCATTTTCAATAGAATTAAAAAAAGATACCTTCATATTAAGCTGTTCATGTAATTGTTTGAGAAAATGAATCGTGCTGGTCTTACCATTTGTACCAGTTATACCAAATATCTTTTTAACTTGATTAAATGCATAGGCCTTATTTGCCAGATGTACTAGTTTTTCTTCCAACCCAGATACATGAATTATGTTTCTATTATCATTGGCATGGTGTATGCCAGTAAGCACGGCTAATGCTCCGTTATCAAAGGCATGATCTATATATTTATTTCCATCTCTTTTGGAAGAATTTTTCAATGCAACAAAAATATCTCCTGGATCTATGTCATTTGAATTGACGCATAATTTTTTAAATTGAATATCACTTTTTAATTTACTGCCGTCTAATAAATTCTTTAGATTTTTCATGAGGAAGCAAAAATTGATTTAAAAACATTAGAAAAGATTGGAGCTGCAACATCGGAGCCGCCTGAAACATCATTTTTTGGTTCTTGGACCATTATTGCTAGTAAATATCTCTCACTATTTTTTTCTATGAATCCTACAAATAGAGCATTTATAGAATCTTCATCATATCCTTGCTGCTTAGAAATGAAGCTTGTCCCTGTTTTCCCACCAACAACTCCATCTTTTACTTTGGCTAGTTTTCCAGTCCCATTATTCACAGTATGGATTAAAATATTTTTTATCTTATCAGTGGTTTCCTTTTTAAGAATTCTTCTTCTTATTTCATTACTTCCTGATGAAATAATCTTTAGATTTGCTTCGATACCGTCGTTTAAAATTCCAGTATATGCTTTTGCAATATGAAGCAAAGTTGTCTGGAGACCATATCCGTAACATAAACTAACTAAACCTCTTAAAGAAATATTCTGTTCTCCAGGCAAAAATCCCTCTCTATGATTTAAAAACATCTCACTAAAGTACTCTCCAATTCCAAAAGAACGTATTCCAGATATTACTCTTGATTTGTTCATTTGAGAGCAAATTTTTACAGTGCCTACATTACTTGATTTAGCTATAACTTCGCTTACAGAAAGAATTCCATAATTTTTAAAATCCTCTGTTCTGTAATCCTCAAATTCAACCCATCCAGGATTAGTATCAATCAAGGTATCTTCGTTAATTAATCCATCGTCTAGAGCTAAAGAAATACTAAGAGGTTTTAAAACAGAACCAGGTTCCAAGAGAGAAATCGATGCCTTGTTTGTCACTAAAGAAATATCTGATAAAGATTTTCTATCGTTGGGATTAAAGCTAGGATAATTAGTTATTGCTAAAATCTCTTCAGAATCTAGATCAATCATTATTGCTGAAGCAGTGCTCGCATTGTTTTCGATTACAGCTCTTTTCAATTCATCAAAAACAATAAATTGATAATCTGAATCAATAGATAACTTAATTAAGTCGCCATCCTTCTCAGGGACAATTACTTCCTCAATAACTTTTCCGTTACCATCTCTTTTAAAATCTATTCTTCCATCTGAGCTATCAAGACTTTTCTGAAAGCTAAGCTCTATTCCTTGAAGACCATCATTATTTATATCAGTGATCCCAATTAGTTGAGAAAAAGCTTCTCCTTCGGGATAATTTCTGTAGAACCTTTCATCAAAAACAAGTCCTTGAATTTTTTCTTTTTTAAGCGCCTCTGCTTTTTCCCTATTTACTTTTTTAGAAATTTGAATGAATTTAAGCCTCTGATTAGATGATCTTTCTCTTAAATTTTGCTCCTCGATATTTAATAAATCGGAAATAAATTTTATCTCGTCTGGTTTGTATGAAAAATAATTAAGATCTATTCCAATATCGTAAAAAATAATATCTTCAGCCAATATTCGATCATTTCTGTCGACTATCTTTCCTCGTGATGACTTTATGACTTTACTTTGCGAAATTCGACTTTCAATTTTATCAAATGAAAAGTCTGCCTCAGTTATTTGGAAAAATATTAATCTTACAAAGAGAAGTGAAAAAAGTATGGGAAGAAAAAACCAGAGAACAAGTTCTCTGGTTTTTTCCGTTTGATGGCTCAAAGAAATCTAATCTATTTGTTTTTTAACGAACGATGGAATATCTAGATATTCTGAATCCATTAAATCACTAGACGAAACTTTTTTAACTTCCCTAGAAGAATGAGAAATATCTGGTTTAGGAAGGATGGGTTCAACCGATTCAAATTCAAAGGTATTTTTTGGCATCTTTTTAGATGCACTTCCGCCAAGGCCAGTTGCTACTATTGTCACCTTTATATCTGCTCCCATAGAGTCATCAAACGCCACACCATGAATGATTGTTGCATCTTGAGCAGCAAATTCTCTTACTAAGGCAAGAACTTCCTCAATTTCACCCGTTTTCATATCTGGCCCAGCAGTAATATTGACAAGAACTCCTTTTGCGTTTTCTAGATTGATATCTTCTAAGAGTGGACTTCCAACAGCTGCAGAAGCTGCCTCTTTTGCTCTGCTTGGCCCATTTGCAACTCCCGTTCCCATCATAGCCGTTCCTTTTTCTGACATTACTGTTTTAACATCTTGAAAATCAACATTAACAAGTCCGGTTTGTGTGATGATGTCTGATATACCTCTAACAGCTCCTAATAGAACATCGTTTGCTTGCTTGAAGGCATCAAGAAGACTATGTTCTCGCCCAAGAACTTCCAATAATTTTTGGTTAGGGATTGCGATTAGTGAATCAACTTCATCAGTAAGTTCCTTTAAGCCAACATCCGCAATTTGATCTCGCATTTCAAGCTCTAATGGCTTAGTAACTACTGCAACTGTCAAAGCACCTATTTCTTTAGCAGCTCTGGCAACAATTGGGGCTGCACCAGTTCCAGTTCCGCCACCCATTCCTGCTGCAACAAAAACCATATCTGAACCCTCAAGCAAGGTTTTAATTCTTTCAAGATCATCAAGAGCAGCATCTCTTCCAACCTCAGGCTTCCCTCCTGCTCCAAGACCATTCGAAATACCGGTTCCAAGAGTAATTTTTAATTCTGCTAAATTGGTATCAAGCGCTTGCTCATCTGTATTAGCACAAATCATTTGCACGCCTTCGATGCCGCTTTCAACCATATGGTTCACTGCGTTTCCTCCAGCTCCACCTACTCCAACTACTCTTATAAGAGCAGATGATTTAGTTTCATTTTCTACAACGGTCCAGTTCATAGTCCCTCCTTATTTAAATTAGAAATTGTTTTGGATCCATCTAAAAGCTTTGTTAAAAATGTTCTTATCTTTCATGAACAGATAGTTCATATGATCTTCTTCTTGTGATTTCTGGCTATATAAGACCAACCCTACAGCAGTTGCATATATTGGATTTCTTAATATATCGCTCAATCCTATCAATCCTGATGGCGAACCAATACGAACAGGAGCATTAAAAACTTCCTCTGCTAATTGAGCTACTCCTTCCATTCTGGATGTTCCACCAGTGATTACAATCCCGGCGGGAATATTATTTTCTAAAGAAGATAAGTTAAGTTTTTGTTTAATTAAGCCAAAAATATCTAAATACCTTTGTTCAATTACACTGGCTAGAGCCATTCTTGAGAAAATTTTATTTTTTCTTCCTGCCATACCTGGAACCTCAATTGTTTCATTTTCATGAATTATCGAGCTTGAAGCACAGCCATACTTCTTCTTAAGTTCTTCTGCTTGCATGCTTGGGGTTTGAAGAGCTCTAGCAATGTCTTTAGTAATATGATCGCCTGAAGTTGGAATATTAGCAGTATGACTTATTGCTCCATTTTGAAAAACTGCAACATCTGAAGTTCCGCCGCCCATGTCAATTAAACATGTTCCCAACTCTTTTTCATCTTCTGATAGGACGGAGAAACTTGACGCTAGTTGCTCCAAAACAAATCCTTCAACAGTAATACCACAAGCTTTCATGCAGGAGGATATGTTTTGAGCAGAGTTCCTGTTACAGGTGACTAGATGAACTTTGGTCTCCAGTCTGACGCCAGCCATTCCAAGAGGTTCTCTGATACCACTTTGTTGATCAATAATATAGTCTCTTGGCAGAACATGAAGCAATTGAGAGTCATCTGGAATAGCATATGCCTGTGCGGCAGTGATGACTCTATCAACATCACTAACTTTGACTTTTTTATCTTTAATTCCTACAACACCTTCAGAATTTAAACCATTGATATGACCTCCACTTATACCTACAAAAGCTGAAGTAACTTGTTTACCGGACATCAATTCTGCATCATTTACCGCGGATTCTATTGCGGATACAGTTGATTCAATATCCACAATCACACCGTTTTTTAAACCTTGGGAAGTTTGGCTTCCTAAGCCGATAACTCGTAATTCGTGATCAACATATTCGGCGATTAGACACACGACTTTCGAGGTGCCTATGTCAATACCTACTCTGATGTTATTTGATCCGTTGCTGGCCATATTAATCTCTAAACCCAATTGCTCCTTTGTTTTGATACCTTAAATCTAAATATGAAAAGGTATCTTTTATGTTGTTAAAATATTCGCTCTTGAGAAATGTTTTAAGGTTTTCTAATTGATTTTCTATTTTTGATTTATTCATGTGAAACCTTAAGCCAGAATTATCCTCTAAGGTCATTAAATCAAAATCTTCAATTAGAATTCTATTAAGAACCAAGTTAGAACCATTCAAAATTTGATTGAGTTCAAAAAAATACCTTAAGACAAAGTCAATATTATTTCTGTTTGCTTCAATATTGACTAACTTCAAATTTTCTTTGCTTTTAAATTTGAGGAGGCGACCAGATTGGGTCAGTATCTGGTCTTTTCCCCAAAAAATAAGCGGTTGAAATTCTTTCACGTGCAATCTTTTCATTGGCCAAGAATTGACTTCCTTAGATGATTCAACAAAGTTTGGATTATCTTTTGAAAATAAAGGTTTTGGATCTTCAAAAACTTCGGATAAAACAAAGGTTGAAGAAAATATCATTACAATGAAAGCTAAGAATTTCACTTTTCTGCTCCTTGAATCAAAACAACGGATTCAGGCAAAATCATTCCGTATTCGTCAACCGTTTTTTCTTTTACTGAATTGTGAGAAGTTAGATTTAATATCTTATTCTTGAGATAAACTGATTCCTCATCTAGTTTTGACTTATAGTCGTTTAAAAGATATTTTTCTGAGACTAATTGCTTGTAACTAGCATTCTTATTCAACACTAAGTAGGAACTAAAAAAAGCAGTAATCAGAGATCCTAAAATAAATATCAATATCATTTGATTAAACATTTTTTATTGCAATTCTCATTATTGCGCTCCTTGATCTCGGATTAGACTTAATTTCATTAATTGTTGGTTTAATAGGCTTTCCTTGCTTTTTTAGATTAAGATTTTTTGCTTCTTCTGATCTAAGAAAGTTTTTAGCTATTCTGTCTTCTATGGAATGAAAGCTTATGATGATTAATTTTCCATTTTGCTTGAGAAGGCAAGCTGCTGATTTAAATCCATTGATCATCTCTTCAATTTCATTGTTTATATGCATTCTTATTGCTCTGAATACATTAGTTGCTGGATGACGCTTTTGTGAACTGCTATATTTCTGAATAAATAAAGAAAGCTGTGCCGTGCTTTTAAACTCGGTCTTTTTTCTTAATTCAACAATTTTCCTGGCATAAAACCTAGATTTTCGCTCCTCGCCTAAATGAAATAACACGTCACTTATTTCTTTCTCTGTTGCAGTATTTATCCATTGCTCTGCTGTGATTTCCTCTTCTTTATTCATTCTCATATCAAGAGGGCCGTCCTTTTGAAAGCTAAATCCTCTTTTTGGATCATCAAGTTGCATGGAAGAATTCCCTAGATCAAAAAAGATACCATCTAGTCTTGTATCTAAACTTTCAATTTTTGAAAAATTTAGATTTTTAAAATGAAATCTTTTATCTTTTATTTTTTGTGAATACGAGACAGTTTCTTTGTCTCTGTCTATTGCGATTAATCGGCCATCATCGTTAAGGTTTTCTAAAATCTTTTTTGAATGTCCCCCTAAGCCAAAAGTACAATCTAAATAAGTGCCGGCAGGATCATGAACTAAATTTTTAATAGTTTCGTTGATCATTACTGGCTGATGAGTGAACATGATGCTAAAAAGGGATCTCCTGGACGTTAGAAGGTAAGTCGATATCTAATTTTTCACCTTGAATTTGTTGACCTTTCTCTTTTGCAAGCCAATTTTTTTCATTCCATACTTCAAATTTCTGACCCATACCAATCAGAGATACTTTTTCTTTAACTTTTAATTGGGCGTAGTCTCTTAAGCTTTGAGGAATAAGTATTTGCATCCGATCATTGACTTCAAAATCAATTAAATTTGCATATCCAAGAAAATTCCACTGAATAGATCTAATTTTTGAATCTAGGCCTGATAAGTTTTCAAAAGCTTTCGATATGGTTTTCCATAAACTGCCTGGATAGATTCTTAAGGAAGGATATTGTGGGTCCCTAGTTATGACCAAAGAACCCTCTGAAACTTCTTTTAAAGCTTCTTTATACTTTGCTGGCATTGCAATTCGTCCTTTAGAATCCAATGCCAAACTACTGTATCCATAAAGTCCTATAGCCATCAAACAAGACCCCTTTTACACACATAGATACACAAATGTGCACTTAAGCACACTTTAGACATTTGTATAATCACTGTCAAGAGGTTTAGTCCCAAAATATAAGGGTTTTAAGGATATTTATTATGTGAGCTGACCTGTAAGCCGGGTTCTGTAATTGGTAATCATTCCTCTGGGATTTATGTTGCCATAAACCTCTAGCAACCTACCCTGACCTAATGCGAGAAACATTAACAGGTCTCTATTTGGTCTTGCTCCTGATGGGGTTTGCCAACGACTTTTGTTACCAAAAGTCTGGTGCGCTCTTACCGCACCTTTTCACCCTTACCTTTTAACACAAGGCGGTTTATTTTCTGTTGCACTATCCGTTACTTCACAGCACCCAGACGTTATCTGGCATCATTCTCTATGGAGCCCGGACTTTCCTCTATCTATTTGACAGCGATTACCCGGTCAGCTCGGCGATCATTATAAGTATTTAGATTTATTTGTCATTCTTTGATTCGCTGAAAAATGAGTAAATCTCTTTTGAGGTTTTTGAAGAAACCTTTGACACAATTTTAGATGCTGCCTTGGTTCCGTTTAATTTTTGGATCTCTTCAAAGAGGACTTTCTCATGTTCGACTGAAATAAGTTGCTTCTCTTTGGAGCCTTCAATCACGACAACCATCTCACCTTTTTTTAAAGTTTCATCTTTTATTATTAATTCATGAATTTCTTTAGCCTCATCTGTTATGACCCTCTCAAATTTCTTTGTGAGCTCTTTTGCTAAGGATACTTTCCTTTTAGGGCCTAAAATTTTTACAATCATCTGCACCAATCTTTCTATCCTCTTTGGAGATTCAAACAGAATGATAGTTTTCATCTCATATTGTAAATTTTTTAAGAACGTTTCTAGCTGACCCTTTTTTTTTGGAGCATAACCTTCAAATACAAATGAACTTGTTGATAAACCTGACGATATTAAAGCCGAAATAACAGCAGAAGGCCCTGGTATTGAAGTAACTTTGATTTTCTCATCAATGGCTTTAGCAACTAACTCGTATCCGGGATCAGATATCAAAGGTGTTCCTGCATCAGAAATTATGGCCAAAGAGGCTCCTTCTTTCAGTAATTTTAGGAAATAATTAATTTTCGAAACATTCGAATGGTCATGATAAGAGAGTAATTTATTTTTTATATCTAAATCTTTTAAAAAGATACCCGATTTTTTTGTGTCCTCGCATAGAATGACATCAACCGAGGAAAGCACATTTTGAGCCCTCAAGGAAATATCTAATTTATTTCCTATCGGTGTACTGACTAAATATAATGTAGACAATTTATGAAAGACAGTTTGAAAAAAGTTTATTTTTTAATCATCAGTGTATTCCTATTTCACTGTTCTATGAATATGGAAGATAAAGTTTTATTAGATAAAGAGCAAATCATTGATAGTAACTTTTCGCAGTCTTTTGTTGAGAATTTCAATAAAAATAAAAACTTCTCTTCTACTTATAATATTTTCTTCTCGGAAGAGATAGATGAAAAACTCATTTCTTCTTTTATGAAAGGTATTGAGTTTGGGTTTTTTTCTAATGAAGATTCTATGAAGTCAAAACTCTCATTTATCGCTTTCAATGAAGAAAGTGATTGCAGCACAATTAAAGCAAGGGGTTTCAATTTAATATTAGTGAATGATATTAATTCGGAATTCTACAGAAAGTGTAAAAGAAGAATATCAAGAAATTCTCTCTTCACATCAATAAACATAGATAATGAAAATGAGTTTATCCGGATTGATGAAAAATCTCTTCTCATTACTGGAAAGAATCGAAATTCAAAAAACAATGAAAATACCTTGTCTTTAAAGAACAGCTCGGACTACGAACAAAAAATTGCTGATTACTTTGAAATCAATTTAAGCAATGAAAGAGTAAGGTCCCTGAGGAATGTTTTAAAAGAAAAAATTAACTTCTCTCCTCGAAAAAGAAAGGATATTGATAAAATATTTATCGATGCTTTACCAAATGAAACAAAAAGGATTATTCCTGCTATTCGCTATAATTTAATTTTTGATGCTGAGGTTTTAACTTATCCTAAATCATTAGATGTTTGGAATTCAGAATTAAGCTTGAGCGAACTTAATAAAGTTGAAGGCATTGAGTATCCAGTATTATTAAACAGATTGAATATCTTTGAAAAAATCATTCCTGAATTGAATGTTAACGAGAAAATTGCTTTTTCGGCTGGCTTTGATATTTTCTTCTTTGGAGCCAGAATTAGAGGCAGATCTTCTAATTTTTCTGGATTGCTTGGTAGATATGAAATTAAAGAGAATTTTCTTTATTCTAATCCTTTAAAATTCAGAATAGATCTGAGCGGAGTAAAGCAAGGTTAACTTAATCGGTAAAAAAAGATTCTCTCTCGCGTAACGTTAAACTCTCCTGTATAAGCTCATTTTCAACCATCCTCTCTACGTATTCATGCATATTTTTAGTTGATTTATTGTTGGGAATATCCACGCCTAAGAATTTCAATCTAATCAAAATAGGAATGATTGTTGCATCTAATACAGAAAATTCCTCGCTTCGGAAGTATTCAGAGTCATCAAAAAGCATCATTGAATTTGTTATATTTTTTTTGAGCTCCTTTCTTGAAGAATTCTTTTTTGCTGTTGTGGAAGATGCATCTTCCAGAATATCAATATGATGGGTCCACTCCTCCTCAATTCTATGAAGAATTAATCTTGTTTGAGCTCTTGCCACAGGATAGACGGGAAGCAAGGGAGGATGAGGAAATCTTTCATCCAAGTATTCAACAATTAGTTGAGACTTATACAGGGCTAGCTCTCTGTCTATGAGTAAAGGAAGAAACCCTTTTGGATTAACTTCTAGAATTTCTTTTGGAAGATTTTCAGGATCTAAAGCTTCAAGATCGGCAGTAATTCCCTTTTCTGATAGTACTATTCTTACTTTATGGCTTTGATGTCCAATTTCATTATGAAATAAGACCATGGATGATCTTTTACCTAATAAACTTGTCATTTTATAAATTTATTTTAAGTCTTTTTTAAACTCTCTATAAACTAGATAAGCAAAAGCAGTGAAGATTAAAAGAAAGAGGATAACATATATACCGAGCTGTTTTCTGGTTTCAGCTGATGGATCTGAAACATACGTAAGAAAATTGGTTATATCAGCGATATATCTATCGTATTCCTCTTCTGATAATTCTGATTGGATATCTTCCAATACATGTGGCATGGAAACATTTACGTAAACTTTATTATTAACCCCATAAGGTCTGGAGGAGTCCTCGTAAAAAGTATCTAAGTAAGTATAAACCCACTCGGGAGATCTCAATCTTGCTTCTAAAGTCAAATCAGGAGGTTTGGCTCCTAATAGCTCTATAGCCTTGGATTCCTTGAGACTTATATGCATCAAGTCACCTATTTTAGAGTCATCAAAAATCAAGTTTTGCTCATAAATATCAAGAGGGATTGAGAGATCTTCAGCAACTCTTTTATAACGTGAATATTTGAGAGAGTGGCATCCATAACAATAGTTCATATATGCTGAAAGACCCCTTTGAAGGGATTCTTTATCTTTTGTATCAGGGCTGAATTCATAGCATTCAATTGAGCCACATTTGTAATCTCCTGCGGAGTTAGATAGCCCTGAAAAAAAAGCAAATGCTAAAAAAACTAATAGCCTCATGCTTCTGCTACTCTCTCCGGAACAGGTTTGCATTTCTCTATCCTGGTATAAATTGGCATCAATAGAAAATAAGAGAAATAACCCAACGTGAAAATTTTTGATAACAGTGTTTTTGTTTCTGTAGGTGGAACCATACCCAAGTAACAAAGAGCAAAGAAACTTACCACAAAAATTCCTAAGAAAGTCTTACTTAATATCCCTTTATATTTGATCGATTTCACAGGGCTTCGATCAAGCCAAGGAAGAACGGCAAAGATAGCAACTGCAGCCATCATAGTAGCGAACCCAAGGAATTTTGCAGTTAGTCCGAATAAAGGGAAATCCACAGCTCTCAACATGGCATAGAACGGAGTGTAATACCATGAAGGAACGATGTGCGCTGGAGTAGAAAGGGGATTAGCTGGCTCATAATTAACATATTCGATAATGTACCCACCACCTGTTGGAAAGAAGAAGACCACAGAACAGAATATAATCAGGAATACGCCGAGTGCAAAAATATCATGACTAATGTCGTAGGGAAAAAATGGTTTTGTGTCTAATGGAACTCCGTCTTCATCAAGATGTTTTTTAACGTCTATTCCATCTGGATTATTTGAGCCAATTTCATGAAGTGCAAGTATATGAAAGAAAACAATTGCAATTAGTAATATTGGAAGAAGGACTACATGAAATGCAAATAACCTTGATAGAGTAATTCCTGATACCAAGTAATCACCCCTTATCCATGTTGCCAAATCTTCTCCTACAACAGGTATTGAACTAAACAACGAAATGATAACTTGAGCAGCCCAAAACGACATTTGACCCCAAGGAAGAACATAGCCTGTGAAACCTTCAGCCATTAGAATGAGATAAGTAAACCAACCTCCGAGCCATATCAGCTCTCTAGGTTTTTGATAGGATCCGTACATCATTCCTCTAAACATGTGCAAATAAATAAGTGCAAAAAATGCTGAGGCTCCTGCAGCATGCATGTAACGGATAAGCCATCCATACTCTACATCTCTCATGATGTATTCAACAGAAGAAAAGGCCTCTTCTGCTGAATTTGTATAATTCATCATCAGCCAAAGACCTGTGACAATTTGCATTGCCAATACAACAATAAGAAGAAATCCAAAGAGATACCAAATATTGAGGTTAGTGGGTGCTGGATATTTAGATAAATGCCTTTCGAAAACTTCAGTTAAAGGAAATCTAAAATCTATCCAACTAAGGAAACGTTTCGTTCTAGTATCAGTTGTCATTAACTTGCTCCATCGGAACCGATTACCAACGTAAAATCGGTCTCAAAATAATGAGGTGGGACTTCAAGGTTGGTTGGGGCAGGCACATTGGCATAAACTCTTCCAGCGAGATCAAATTTTGATCCATGGCATGGACAGAAAAAACCACCCTGCCAATTAGGATCAAAATCCTGTGAGGTGGCTTCTGGATAAAACTTTGGGGCACAGCCTAAATGAGTACAAACTCCCTTTACAACGGCGATACCCTTTTTTCTAGATCTTGTATCGTTTTGTGCGTACTCAGGTTGTTGTTGTTGATCTGAATTAGGGTCAGCTAATTTGGATTTATCTGCGGATAAAACGTTTTGAGCTTCGCTTGAGACCTTGTAAACAAATACAGGTATCCCTCTCCATTCCACAGTCATTAATTCTCCTGGGCTTAGCTTGCTTATATTAACTTTTACAGGTGCTCCAGCAGCTTCAGCTCGAGCACTAGGCTTGAATGCACTAAGAAAAGGAATAGCTGCAAAGATAACACCCACAAATCCAAGCAAGGATGTGATTGAGGTTAGTAATTGTCGTCTTATTGGGTTCGGAGGAGATTTTGGCTGCATAAAGTCTATCTTTTGCTGAACTGAGGAGCTTTTCTAGCTTTTCTTAAACCCACCTTTTTCCTTTCTACTTTTCTTGAATCTCTTGTAAGGAAACCGGCCTCTTTAAGAACTGGCTTAAGAGATTCGTCATATTTAACAAGGGCTCTGGAGAGTCCATGTCTTATAGCTCCTGCTTGGCCAAAATATCCGCCACCAGAAACATAAATTTTCAAGTCGAATTTGTCTACCATCTCAACTAGTTCTATTGGTTGTTTTACCAATATTCTAGCTACTTCTCGACCGAAATACTCTTCTAATGGTAGATCGTTAACTAATATGGAGCCCCCGCCAGAACTAAGATAAACCCTAGCTGTAGAAGTTTTTCTTCTACCAGTTGAATAATACTGATTATCGCTCATATTTTATTTTAGATCTCGAGTTTTACAGGATTTTGAGCGCTATGCGGATGAGATTCTCCCTTATAGACTTTAAGTTTTTTTATAACTGAGTTTGATAGTTTATTTTTGGGCAACATACCTTTAACTGCAGAGGTGATTATTCTATCCGGATATGAAGCAATTAAGTCATTAAAATTTTGAGATTTTATTCCACCAGGATAACCGGTATGTCGGTAATACATTTTTTGCTCGTTTTTATTTCCAGTTACTTTTATTTTCTCAGCATTAATCACAACTACATAGTCTCCAACATCATTATGAGGGGTATACTCAGGTTTATTTTTCCCCATTAAAATCTTTGCAATGTAAGTGCTTAAACGACCTAAAGTTTTGTCGGAAGCATCTACTAACAACCAACCTTTATCCAGTGAATCTAATTTGTAAGATTTTGTATCCATAATTAACGTATAAGGCGCGTGAATGATACATTAGAGAGGTTATAATTTACAACTCTGAATAATAAAAAATGCGCTCTTTTTACACACTATCTATATGGATATTACTGGGAACCTTTGCTGGGTATGGTCTCCTAACTTTGTTAGGTTTAGGAGATAAAAATGAATATTCTTCGAGAGCATTTAACTTCGAAAAATCTGCATCATCTGTCGTAAATATTTGGAGTCTTCGTCGGTGGAGAGAATGGCAAGAAAAAACTCCTTCATTAGGCCTAAGAAGATGGAAACAAGTCATCAAAACAGGTTTTTTCCCTGATGGATCAGGAGTAATTTTTGATGATGACGGTCATGTAATCACTAATCTACATGTTTTGAATAATTCAATTAAATTGAAACAAAAACTTCTTGTTGAATTTTATGACGGATCAAATCACGAAGTTGAAATTATAGGCATAGATAGAGACAACGATTTAGCAGTATTAAAATTAGTAGAAAAAACTGTAAATATTTCACCAATTCAAAGAAAAAGAAAAATAGAAGATATAAATATTGGTGAAACTGTTTATGCGATTGGTAACCCTCAAGGGCTTGGACAATCAGTCAGCATGGGAATAATTTCCGCAATCGGCAGAAAGTTCATTAACAAGGAAGGTTCGTTTATACAGACTGATGCTTCTATCAATCCTGGTAATTCTGGTGGAGCGTTGGTTGATTCAAATGGAAATTTATTAGGCGTTATTAATTTCATTGAATCGACAACCGGTGGGAATCAAGGTTTAAATTTTGCCATTCCAATTGATGTTGTATCAGAGAGTTATTCTAAAATCCTTAAAGAAACAAAAAGATAGTTAATTATCTCTCTCTTTTAGAGCATTAGCATGCTCCCAGAGACCCTCGCTTTCAGCAATATTTATTGACTCACTGAGAAGCGTTTTATACCCATTTTTTTTATATGAGTTTTTTGAAGTAACTATGTAAGAAGTTTTTATAAAGAAGTCATTCAATGATACTTGTGAACTAAATCTTCCTTGGCCCCCGGTAGGAATAACATGCGATGGTCCTGCACAATAATCTCCCATTACTGCAGAAGCCTCTGTTCCGATAAAAATTGCACCGGCCTTGATTACTGGCATCTGATTTAAATCAATTTCATCGATCAAAATTTCTAAGTGTTCAGGGATAATTAAATTCGATAACGAAATAGCATTTTTTAATGATGAGGCTTCAATTGAGCAACAATTTTTTAAGGCTTCATTGATAATTTTTTTTCTTTTTGAAATTGATAAATTCTTTTTTAACGATTCATTGAACTGATTTAAATCAAAGCCTGGAAGATGTATTAGAAAACACCTAGAATCCTCACCATGTTCAGCTTGAGCTAAAAAATCCTTCGCTGCATATTCAATTGAAGAATTTTTATCAACAATAATTGCAACTTCTGATGGTCCATTAAGAGAATCAATTCCAACCTCGCCATAAAGTTGTCTTTTTGCCTCAGAAACATATCTATTTCCTGGCCCAAATACTTTATCAACTCTTCCTATGGACTCAGTCCCGAATGCAACAGCAGCTAATGTGTGCGCCCCACCAGAATTTAAAACACTTTTTGCTCCGATTAAATGAGAAGCCGCAAACATAAGATTCAAGTCATCAATTTTTCCAGGAAACATAACTGTTATCTCATTAACTCCTGCTAACTTAGCTAAAACACCCGTCATGAGAACAGAAGAAGGATACTGCGCTTTTCCTCCCGGAGCATACAAGCCAACTTTATCTATAGGCCTCAAAAAATATCCATACTTTTCTACAGTGTCATCTTCAAGTTCTTCAGATAATCTAATATCGTTATTGTGAAATTTTTCTATTCTGTCAGCCATGTAGATCAACATATTTCTTTCTTTATCACTCAAGGAATTGAACTTATCCTCCAAAAAATCTTGATTAAATAAAACTTCATCAATAGATTTAAGTTTTTTTCCTTCGTGCTTATTTATGAATTTAAGTAATGCTTCATTTCCAGAGTCTTTGACTTCTTGAATTATCTCTCTTACTGCATCTGTGATGCCATTTTCATTTTGAAGATTTTTTTCTTTTAATAAATAATCTTCTAAAGAATTGCTTTCGATCTCTTTAATCACTCTTTATCCTTTGAATAAATTTTTTGATTTCTTTATTTTTCGTTCTAAATTTTGATTTATTGACAATCAGCCTAGTCGAAATCTCCTTTATAACTTTAAGTTCCTTCAATCCGTTTTCTTTCAGAGTATTGCCTGTATTAACTAAGTCAACAATGTAATCCGATATTCCCAAAATAGGAGCAATTTCAATAGATCCTTTCAATTGAATTATTTCAGCATCTATAAAGTTTTCTGATAGAAAATTATTTGTTTCTTTGGGAAATTTTGAGGCTATAGTAGATCCAGCTAATTCACTGACCTTTTTTTCTTTAGCAGCTAAAGATAATCTACATTTCCCAATCTCTAGATCTAGGACTTCAAAAAAATTTTCTTCTTCCGTTTCCAAAAGAACGTCTTTTCCAACGATTCCAATATCAACTGCTCCATAACTTACGAACTTAGGAATGTCCCAACCTCGAAGAATAGAAAACTGAATATTCTTTTCTGAGGAACCAAAAATTAATTTTCTTTTATCTTCCTTTAAATGTATTCCAGAGTTCTCTAGTAACTGCCTTATTTCCTTATAGATTCTTCCTTTTGGTAATCCAATTAATATCATGCTGAAATCCTTTCTATTTTTGCGCCCAAAAGCTTAAGTTTTTCCTCGATTCTTTCGTATCCTCTATCAATGTGGTAAATCCTATCAACTAAAGTTTCTCCTTTTGCAACAAGACCTGCTAGCACTAAGCTAGCTGAAGCTCTTAAATCTGTTGCCATTACTGGGGCAGCGATTAATTTCCTGCCTTTACCTTTTATAAAGGCAGTATTTCCTCTCAGTTCTATGTCTCCTCCCATTCTTATAAGCTCATTTACATGCATGAACCTATTTTCAAATACTGTTTCGGTCACTGTTGCAGACCCGTTAGAAATGGAATTTAGGGCTATAAATTGTGCTTGCATGTCTGTTGGAAATGAAGGAAACGGCGCTGTGCTTAGAGAGGTTGATTTTGGTAATTCCTCTTTCATTTTTAAATTTATTTCATTCTCTTTACACACTATATTTGCGCCAGCCTCTTCTAATTTAGTAATGACTGCACCCAATGAGTTTGGTTGACAGTTCTTAATAGTAATCTCACCGCCTGTCATAGTGGTTGCAACTAAATAAGTTGCGGTTTCAATTCTGTCAGGCATTATTGAGAAGGATGTTCCGTGAAGTTCTTTTACTCCTTCGATGACCAGTTCATCAGATCCAATTCCAGATATTTTTGCACCGCAATCATTTAAACAATTTGCAAGATCAGATACCTCAGGTTCCCTTGCGCAGTTCTTAAGTATTGAAGTTCCTTCAGCCAAACATGCAGCCATAAGAGCATTCTCAGTTGCAGTAACACTTACTAGATCAAAGTGAAACTCACATGCTTTAAGCCTACCATTAGATTTTGCCTCAATGTATCCATCTTTTATAAAAATTTCTGATCCCATTTTCTTCATAATATCTATATGAAGATTGACTGGACGACTTCCGATTGCGCATCCACCTGGAAGAGCTACTTTAGCGTAGCCAGTTTTTGCTAAAAGTGGCCCCAAAACTAGCACGGAAGCTCTCATTGTTTTTACCAATTCATATCTAGCACCTACATCATTCAAGCCGGATGGATCTAACTCTACTTCCATGTCCTCAGATAAAGTCATGTCGACACCCATCGAACCAAGTAATTCAAGCATAGTAGTGACATCATTAAGATGAGGAATATTTCTTATAGTTATTGGATCATCAAGGAGTATTGATGCAGCCAATATAGGTAAGGCAGAATTTTTTGCTCCGGATGATGTAATAGAACCGTTAAGCTGAAAACCGCCCTCGACTAACAATTTATCCATTTAAGAATTCTGCCTAATATCTGAAATTTCCCAGCCATCAATTACTTTATCAAGATCATCTTGATATTCAGAAGCAAGAGATGAGAATTGAGTTTTAAAAATAGAAACGATATTTACTCCGCTGAAAATTATATTGATAACTCCCCATCTATTTTTCTTTTTTATCATTTGATAGTTGAGATCATATGAATCCTCGCCTGATGTTATTCTCACTCTTACAATTGCTGCATTGGGTTTATCCTTTGGATGAGCATGACCTATGACTTCAATTTTTTGATCCTCTAAATTACTCAAGGCGCTCGAATAAGTGTTAAAAAAAGTCTCCTTGAATTTGTTATTAAATCTTTTTCTTTGTTCCTCTGTAGCGCTCATGAAATATTTCTTACCCATTACCCGCTTGGATATTTCGTTTATAGAAATAAGCCCTGAAAATTCTTTCTCTATGAGATCAATTCGATTGTTTTCACTTAACATTTCTGCATTTTCCTTTAAGAATGAAAATATTTTTTCATGTTGATTATTGACATAATCATCTAATTCATCATCTGCGGAGACAGGATGAATCAATAACATTAATGCAATTAATATAAAATTAATCTGTGAAGCACATTTCCTTATCATGATTAGTAAGTTTACTATATGTTCTTAATTGAAAATTAAAAATAATGACCGCAGATAACTTTTTCATTCATGCTAAAAAAACTTTTAGTGATGAAATTTCATCAATAAATCACTCTTTAAATAATTTATCTAAAAAAGATTTTAATTTAATTTGCAACCATATAAAAAAACTTAAAGGTAAATTAGTTTTAATGGGTGTAGGAAAATCAGGTCATATTGCTGCAAAAATTTCATCTACTTTATCAAGCACTGGCACACCCTCTTTTTTTATCAATCCATCAGAGGCAAGCCATGGTGATCTTGGGGCTATTTCTAAGAATGATGGAATTTTAATAATTTCAAATTCTGGTGAAACCGATGAAATTGTTCTGATACTTAGCGGTCTTATGAAAAAGACAAAGAATATTCTTTCAATTACTGGGAATGAAGAGTCCTCTATTGCCAAAAAATCCCTGGTACATCTTGAGGCAAAAGTAGATAAAGAGGCTTGTCCAAATAATTTAGCGCCAACAACAAGCACTTCATTTATGCTCATGTTAGGAGATGCAATATCTATTGCATTGTTGAAAAATAATAGATTCAGTCCAAAAGAATTTGCTGAAAATCATCCTGGAGGGAAATTAGGAAAAAGATTTCTACTTGCGAAAGATTTAATGATTGATATTAAAGAAATACCAATAGTAAAAGAAAATACCTCGATATTGGAAGCAATTAAAGTCATTACACAATTTGGCTTAGGGTTTTGTTTAGTGAAAAATTCAAAACAATCTATTAATGCAATTTTCACTGACGGTGATTTGAGAAGAACTTTAAATAAAAAAATCGATATAAGAAATTTATCAATATCAAAAGTAATGACAAAATCTTTTAAAAGTATTGAGCATAATAAAAATGCCTACTTAGCCAGAGAGATTATGTCCAAGAATAAAATCTATAGCTTAGTTGTAAAAAAACAAAAAAAAGTTATAGGCGTCATAAGAATGCATGAGTTGAATGAATCACGAGTATTTTGATGGGATGGCGATTAATTGTTTATTGTGTCCTAGCATTAGCGCTTACAGGCTCTTTTCTTTTTATAACAATTGAAAATGAGTCTCTTTCCTCAAAAGAAAATAATTCTTCAATATTTAATGCAAAAGAAATTGAAATTAGATCTTCTTCAAAAAACAAAGAAATTTTTTACACCATCGAAAGCGAGATGATTAATGCTCTTTCTAATTCCAATAACTTATCAATCTTCAAACCAAAAATTGAGATAAATAATAAGGATAGCTATCTAGTAAATTTGTCAGCAAATAAGGGTGTTTTTTTCTTTGAGAGTAATCAGTTTGATCTGTCAGAAAAAATAAATGTGAACCTTATCAAAGATAATGAAAAGATAGACCTTTTTGCAGAAAAAGTTTTTGTAGACATTGATAAAGAATATTTAAGTTCAAAAAATTTGAATCTGAAACACAATGATCTTACCTTTTCAGGAAAAGAAGTTTCTTTGTCTGATGAATTAATTTCTGTGTCAGGAAATCCTATAAGTTTTGCTAGAAAGAATATTTTTAAAGGACTTTCAGATGAAATTAAAATAGATTTAAAAAGAAAGCTTTTATATCTTTCTGGAACATCAAGCATTTTTATTGATGGCAAAGATATCTCAGGTGAAGATATCGTCTTTGACTATGAAAATAACAGCATTTTAAATTCTGAAAATTTGAGGATCAAAAGTGAAAATTCTTGAACTTCAAAATATTAAAAAAAGCTTTAAGAAAAAAGAAATCTTACACGGGATCGATCTTCAAATAAGAAGCTCTGAAGTATTTGGGCTGCTGGGACCTAACGGTGCAGGAAAAACTACTCTATTTTCTTTAATCTCTGGTTTGGAGATGACTACCTCAGGAAAAATTTTTCTTGATGAATACGATATTACTTTCAAGGATATTTCTTTTAGAGCTTCAAAAGGAATAATTTATTTGCCACAAGAACCATCTGTTTTTAGAAAACTATCAGTTGCAGATAATATCAAAGCTGCCCTGCAGACTAAATTCAAAAATATTGAAATAAAAGATAAATATACAAGCATAATGAAAGAATTTGATCTTTTTAGTTTAGAGAAACAAATCTCCGAAAACCTTTCGGGTGGCCAAAGAAGAAAACTAGAGATAGCCAGAGCTTTTGCGCTTGAACCTAAATTTATTTTATTAGACGAACCTTTTGCTGGGATTGATCCATTAACAATAAATGAAATCAAAAATATTATTTCAAAACTACGTGCCAAAAATGTCGGTGTCGTTATAAGCGATCACAATGCTCAAGCAACAATGGATATTTGTGACAATATTTCAGTGATTAATAATGGAGAAATAATTGCATCGGGGAATCCTTCCAGCATTAAAGAGAATAATACCGTGCAACAAATATATTTAGGCGAAAATTTAACTTAAAATTTCTTGAGATGACCCAAGGAAGCGACATTTCTCTCTCTGAAGAAATCCAAAAACAACTCACAAAAAAAAGATTTGAACTTATTAGAGGCATGTTTAATAGCATGTCGCCCTTTGATATTGCATCAGCTTTGGAATCAAGTAGCCCCAATAACAGAAGGATTTTATGGGAGCTTGTAGATTTTAATGTCGAAGGAGAAGTATTAAATGAGTTATCGATAGAGGTGAGAGAATTCTTCCTATCTAGTATGGATGCAACCGAGGTTGCTCAAGTAACAGAAAAGCTTGAAGCGGATGAAATAGTTGAAATTATTCAGGAATTGCCTGAAAAGGTAATTAGAGATGTTTTGAAAGCAATGTCAAGCCAAAACAGAAAGCTTGTCAGTAAAGATCTCTCTTTTGCCAAAGGTACTGCGGGAAGAATGATGAATCCTGACGTTGTGGTGGTAAGACCCTCTCATACTATTGAAGTGATAAGACGTTATCTTAGGATCAGAGATGAGCTCCCCCAGGATATGGATAAAGTTTTTGTTGTGAATAGAGATAATATTTTAAGAGGAAATTTGCCTCTTACTAAAATCTTATCCGCTAAAAGTTCAGAGAAAGCCGAAGACTTAATGATCAGAAAATTTCATTCTTTGCTTGCTACGAACTCAGAGAAAGAAGTAGATAGATTATTTGAACGTAATCATCTAATTTCTGCTCCAGTCACTAACGATGATGGTGAACTTTTAGGAAGAATTACAATTGATGATGTCATTGATTCCATCAAAGAAGAAGTTGATCAGCCCTTCAGACAAATTTCAGGTTTAAGTAGGGATACTTTTCAAGAAACCTTCTTAGCTTTAAGATCTCGTGGACTATGGTTGGGTGCAAATCTCATAACAGCTCTTCTTGCCTCTTCAGTTATTAATCTCTTCCAAGACACTATTGAAAAAGTCATATTTTTGGCAGTTTTAATGCCAATAATTGCGAGTATGGGAGGTGTTGCTGCAACTCAAACTCTTGCAATTACTGTAAGGGGCTTGGCATTAGGTCAAATAGTTTCAAGCAACTTAAGATGGATATTATCAAGAGAATTAATTGTTTCTTTTTGGAACGGTCTTTTTTGGTCAATAATTTTAGGTTTGATAGCTTCATTTTGGTTTAAAGATTTTGATATCTTCTTAATTATTATCTTCTCTATGACAATCAATTTAATTGCAGCAGCCTTGTCAGGTATGTCCATTCCTCTGGTATTGAGAAAATTAAAATTTGATCCTGCCATTGGCGGTGGAGTAATAGTTACAACAGTAACAGATATCGTTGGTTTTTTTACTTTCCTTGGAGTCGCATCTATCGTTTACGCATAGGTATATTTTCTTCTGATGATCCTCAGTAATCCAAATAAAATAGGCCATACAAAAGCTGAGATCAAACTATTTAATATAATTGCAAGGATCACAAAAAAACTGAATTCCTGAAAGAAAACATAAAGACTTAAAAGATAAAGAAACACGATACTTGCTATCAATAGAGATTGTTGAATTTGAAACATAGCTCTGATCCGATGAAAATATCTCTGGGTTAAATAAGAAATAAATAAAAATAAAATTACATGAGTTCCTAAAAAATATCCCAGATTCAAATCTAATAGAATCCCTGAAATAAATGACCAAGACAGACCAATATTTTTTGGTAAAGCAATATTCCAATAAATTAGAATCATTAAAGTAATTGGAATGGAAGATCCATAAATTTCGAATGAAAAGAAATTTAAGAGCGATTGAAAAAAAACTCCAAATATTAATGAAATGCCAATTGCTAATTGAGTGGAAAAAGTCTTATTAGGATTTCTTGAAGAAAAATAAGCCATTACGGTAAAGTTAACAAAATTTGATCGCCAGAACTAAATTCTGAAGTTCCTAATACCTGAATTTCTAAAAATTCATTATTTGATGTTGCTGAAATCTTATTAACTATTCCTACATCAATTCCCTTGGGATATTTCTTGCCAAGACCGGATGTTACAAGTTTATCGCCTGGAACAATATCTTCGTTTTTCTTTAATCCTTTAATTAAAAATTTCTGAGGCAAATCAGTTCCAACCAAAATCATGTTTGAATTTGTCCTTCTATTCCTTATAGGAATTTGGGAATCTTCAGCAAAGATTGGTTTAATTTCAACTTTGGAACCTGCTGATAACTCTACCGATCCTATCAAGCCCGTCCAATTAAATGCTACCATTTGATCAGCTTTTTGACTCCTATCAATCCCCACAGTTAGTGAAGGTTTAGGCGCATAATTTATCTCTTCTATTTCGCCATAGATGAACTCTTTTTTACTAGTCTTTTCTAGGTATCCCAGTAATTTTTTCAGTTCTATATTTTCCTGAAGGACCCTTTCATAATTTATAAGATTGAATCTTTGATCATCGACGTCTTTTTCTAAGCGTAGTATTTCATTTTGTAATATTTCCCTATCCTCGAAATAATCAGAAAAAGAAATCCATCCTCCTCTTACAAATTGCGGTATATAAATGATAGGTTCAGAAGCAAAGCCAACATAAATCTTTACTTTTTCACCTACATTAAATCGAACATCAGCTGCGAGAATTAAAATGGCAAAGAGTATAGATGGAACCACTCTGGAAAGCCTCATGGAGCCAGTTGTAAAAATGGCTTTTTGAGCAATTACAGCTTGTTTATGCTCCTTGGCCATGAGGGATTATTAATCTGTTGATAAAAGATCGATATCGTATTTATCCATTATTTCTAAGGCAACTCCCCCCCCTCTTGCAACGCAAGTAAGAGGATCATCAGCTGGGATAACAGGTATACCTGTTTGTTCTGAGATCATAACATCAAGGTCTCTGAGTAAGGCTCCTCCACCAGTCAAAACAATTCCTCTTTCTGATATATCGGAACTCAGCTCAGGTGGAGATTGCTCAAGACCATTTTTAATTGCTTGCAATATAGAAGATAGAGGGCCAGACATTGCTTCATATACTTCTAAACTTGAAATAGAGAGAGTGTTAGGTACACCCTCAGCTAAATTACGCCCTCTGATTTCCATCTCTTGTAACTCACTTTCAGGAGTAGCACATCCAATAGTTTCTTTAATTCTTTCAGCAGTAGATTCACCAATGAGAATTCCATATTTTCTTCTTAAATAAGAAATTATTGATTCATTTAGCCTGTCTCCACCAGTTTTAAGTGAATTTGAGTAAACCACTCCATTAAGTGCCAGAATAGCAACCTCAGTGGTGCCGCCACCAATATCAACTACCATGGATCCAAAAGCCTCCTCTACAGGAAGTCCAGCACCAATTGCAGCCGCCATAGGCTCTTCTATTAATCTTACTTCTCTTGCCCCAGCTCCAAGCACAGACTCTCTGATTGCTCTTCGCTCCACTTGTGTTGACTGACAAGGTACGCACACAAGAATTCTCGGACTAGGTCGCATAAAATTATCGCCATGAACTTGTTGAATGAAGTGTTGAAGCATTTTTTCAGTAACCTGAAAATCTGCTATCACTCCATCTTTCAGTGGTCTTATTGCTTCAATGTTTCCTGGAACTCTTCCAAGCATCCTTTTTGCTTCAGTTCCAACTGCTACTACTGTTCTTGCCCCTTCAGTTTTTCTAATGGCAACTACACTAGGTTCATTAAGGACAATTCCTTTATCTCGGACGTAAACAAGAGTATTTGCCGTTCCAAGATCAATTGATAAATCATTGGAGTATAATCCTCTAAAATATTTTAGTACCATTGCTTTCTCGTTTTATAAGCGAATCGTATCAATGCTGTGTCGAAGGGGCAAGAAATAGCAATAAAATAAAATTTAAAAAAATGACAATAAATGATAAGACTTTAGAAAATCTTTCGAAATTATCTAAGATTAAAATTGACGATAATCTGAGAGATAAATTGAAAGAGGATCTTAATTTGACGATGGATATGATTGATAAAATAAATAAAATTGATTGCGATCAAATAGAAGAACTAAGCCATCCAATAAAAGATAATTTTAATTTAAGAGAGGATGTAGTTTCTGAAGATATCAACAGAGAAAGTCTTCAAAAAACTTCAAATAAAACTGAAGACGGATTTTACCTCGTGCCTAAAGTTATTGAATAAATGAATTTGGAAACATTAACACTTCAAGAGCAGATAGATGGCTTAAGAGAAAAGAAATTTTCTTCCGTAGAGCTGGTAGAAAATTATATTTCGGTAATAGAAGATAAAAAAGATCTCAATATCTTTGTATCCAATGATTTTGAAAAAGCGCTTGAGAAAGCAAAAAAGTCTGATGGGTCCAAAAAGAGTCAAGAAGATGTTCCTTTGAATGGAATACCAATGGTACACAAAGACATTTTTTGTACTAAAGGTATCAAAACATCATGCGGATCAAAAATGTTGGATAATTTTTATCCTCCCTACTCGGCAACAGTTGTAGAAAAGTTAGAACAAGCTGGATCAATTTGTCTAGGAAAGGCAAACATGGATGAATTTGCGATGGGATCTTCAAATGAAACAAGCTTTTATGGAGCAGTAAAAAATCCTCTTAACATTAAAAAAACTCCAGGAGGTTCTTCTGGAGGATCTGCAGCAGCGGTTGCCGCAAACTTCAGTAGCTTTTCAACTGGAACTGACACAGGAGGATCTATAAGACAACCTGCTTCATTTTGCGGTATAGCAGGTATTAAGCCAACCTATGGAAGAGTATCTAGGTATGGAATGATTGCCTTTGCATCAAGTCTTGATCAGGGAGGAATACTTGCAAAAAATATAAAAGATGCGGCGATTGCTCTTCAATGCATATCAGGGTATGACTCTAAAGATGCTACTTCGATAAAAGTGGAAGTTCCCAATTTTTCTGAAGATTGTGAATCAAATGAATTTGAGCATGTTGTTGGTTTGGTTACTGATTTAATTCATTCTTTTGGAGATGAAGATTTATCAAAAAATTATGGTGAAGCCATCGAGAAGCTAGAAAAATTAAAAATTAAGACGAAAGAGATTGAATTGCCAAATTTAGAATTATCATTACCTGTTTATTACGTAATAGCTCCTGCTGAATGTTCAGCTAACTTATCTAGATATGATGGGATCAGGTTTGGATACAGAGCTGAGAACGTTGAAAATCTCGAAGATCTATATTTTAAATCTAGAGGAGAAGGTTTTGGAAACGAAACAAAAAAAAGGATACTTATAGGAACTTATTGCTTATCTTCAGGATTTTATGATGCTTACTACAAAAAGGCACAAAAGATTAGAAACCTGATTTCAAGTGATTTTGTTAATGCATTCAAAGATGTTACTTCAGTAATGCTGCCTACAACATCTGGAGAAGCTTTTGATTTAGGTTCAATAACTGATCCTGTTGAAATGTATAAACAGGATATTTTTACTATTCCTGCAAACCTTGGAGGTTTACCTGCTACATCTGTACCATTTGGAGAAAAGAATAATATGCCCCTTGGAATACAATTCATAGGAAACATTTTAGAGGAGTCCTCGCTTTTAAATATTTCTAATAAATTTCAGTTAGGTGAAAAATGAAAGACAATTGGGAAAGTGTCATTGGACTGGAAATTCATGTTCAGTTGAATTCAGAATCTAAAATCTTTTCTAATGCTCCAACTAAATTTGGATCTGATCAGAATCTGCAAGCATGCGAAGTTGATCTTGGCATGCCAGGCACTCTTCCAGTTTTAAATGAAAAAGCTATTGAAAAGGCTATAAAGTTTGGAGTTGCTATCAATGCAGAGATTGCTGAGAAAGTAGGCTTTGCTAGAAAAAACTATTTTTATCCTGATTTACCAAAAGGTTATCAAATAAGTCAACTTGATGATCCGATAGTTGGCAAAGGATCAATTGAAATTCAACTAGGAGATCAGGAGATCAAAACAATTGGTATCACAAGAGCTCATCTCGAAGAAGATGCTGGCAAGTCGATACATGATCTATTTGAAAATGAGACTGCGATTGATCTTAATAGAGCTGGCACACCTTTATTAGAAATTGTCTCTGAGCCAGATATGTCTAATTCTGAAGAAGCGGTTGCTTACTTAAAAAAAATTCATTCTATAGTTTGTGCTTTGGAAATTTCTGATGGGAATATGTCTCAGGGTTCAATGAGATGCGATGCAAATGTCTCTGTAAGAAAGAAAGGTGAAAAAAAATTAGGCACAAGAACAGAACTTAAAAATATAAATTCTTTCAAATTTGTCGAAAAAGCAATTAATTTTGAAATAAAACGACAAATTTCTTGTCTAGAAAAAGGAGAAGAGATTGTTCAAGAGACTAGGCTGTATGATGCTACAAATAACACTACTAGATCAATGAGATCGAAAGAGGAAGCTAACGACTATAGATATTTTCCTGAACCAGACATAATCCCTATTCAAATAACATCTGATCAAATTCAGAAGATTAAAAATGAATTGCCAGAACTGCCTGATGAAAAAAAAGAAAGATTTATAAATGAATTAGGTCTATCAGAATATGATGCGAGGAATCTTACCTATGATCTAGAACTTGCAGATTTCTTTGAAAAAACCTTGGTTAATATTGATGATCCTAAGCTTGTGGCCAATTGGATATTAGGAGACTTTTCAGCCATATTAAATAAATTTGACGCAGAAGCTAACAACTCAAAAGTTGATGCGGTCAAATTCGCCGAACTACTGACTTATCTCAAGGAAGAAAAAATCTCTGGGCAAGCTACGAAAAAGGTTCTGGAAAATATATGGGAAAATTCAGATTTATCAGTTTCAAAAAGCATTCAAGACCTGGGTTTAGAGCAAATATCAGACGACAACGAGATTGAAGAAATAATAGAAAAGGTTATAAATAATAACCCTGATCAAAAAGAACAGTTTCTTTCTGGGAAAGATCGTTTATTTGGATTTTTTGTAGGCCAGGTAATGAAAGAATCCAAAGGCAAGGCCAATCCTAAGCTGGTAAATGAGATTCTAAAAAAGAAATTAGTCTAAGTTACATACATAGTGAGAGCTTCAGCTACATATGCTGGTTTTTCTTGCCCTTCAATTTCCATTTTTATTTCATTTTTAACTAGATACCTTCCATCCCCTTTATCATCTACAGATAACAAAGTGGCTTTTGTTCGAACTTTTGAGCCAACATTTACAGGAGTTAGAAATCTAACCTTATCCAAACCATAATTAAAAGCCATTTTCATATTATCTGGAGCTACTTGGGGAGCAGGCATTCCAGCCATCAAAGATAATGAAAGAAAACCGTGAGCAATGGTGGAACCGAATAATGGTGTTGCCTTTTCTTCATCGACATGAATGAATTGATGATCTAACGTTACATCAGCAAATTGATTTATTCTTTCTTGATCAATTTCCAACCAATCTGATGTGCCCATATCTTTCCCTATGTAATCTTTTAAAGTATCTGCTGGTACTAATCCCGCCATTTCAATCTCCTTTTGTAATTAAATGATTCTTATAATCTTCTCTTAAACCTGTTTTCAATAGTTTTCCGGTTGCTCCGTGAGGTAACTCATCAATGAAGATCACATCATCAGGCAACCACCACTTTGCAACTTTATCAGAAAGATACTCTAAAACAGATTCTTTTGTACATTCATCGGAATTTTTAACAATAAACAGTAGAGGTCTCTCATCCCATTTTTCATGAGCAACTCCAACGACACAAGCTTCCAAAACTCCGGGGCATCCGAGGGCGGTATTTTCTAGATCAATAGAACTTATCCACTCACCTCCAGACTTGATTACATCCTTACTCCTATCTACTATCCTCATGTATCCATCTGGCGAAATAGTTGATACATCTCCAGTATCAAACCAACCATTTTCTAAAGCGCTTTCTGATGACTTGTAATATCTTTCAATTATTGCTGGTCCTTTAACCATTAACCTGCCGAAAGTTTTCCCATCGTTAGGCAAAGTATCTCCTTCATCATTAACAATTTTAATTTGGCATCCATAGATTGCTCTTCCTTGACTGGTTTGAAGCTCATAACGATCATCTAACTCCATTAAATCCATCTCTGCTGTATCTTGATTTAATGTTCCCAAAGGACTCATTTCAGTCATTCCCCACCCATGCAAAAGAAAAACGTTATGTTTTTCTTGGAAGTCTTTTATCATTGACTTGGGAGCGGCAGATCCACCTACCAATACTGAGTTTACATTTTTTAGGGTAATGTCCTTTTCATCTAAATAATTTAGTAACCCGAGCCATACTGTTGGAACGCCTAATAAATTATTTACTCCTTCATCGTTTATCAAGTTGTAAATAGACTCTCCATCAGTGAAAGGGCCAGGAAATACTAATTTACACCCAAGCATACTAGCTGCATAAGGGACTCCCCAGGCATTAACATGAAACATTGGAACCACTGGGAGGACAACACTTTTTGAAGTTAAATTCATTGCATTCCCTGCGCTTGAATACCATGCATGAAGTATTGTAGATCTATGAGAATAAAGAACTCCTTTTGGATTTCCTGTTGTGCCAGACGTATAACATAAAGAGGATGCTGTGTTTTCATCAAAAGTTGGCCAATCAAATTCTTCACTTTCATCTTTAATTAACTCTTCGTAACACATCAAATTTTCTAGCTTTGAATCTTTGGGAAGGTTTTCTTTATCGCATAAAACAATGAAGCCTTTCACATTTTTTAAATTTTTAGCAACTGCCTCAATTATTGGTATAAAAGGAAGATCAATAAAAAGATACTTGTCTTCAGCATGATTAACAATGAAATCTATCTGCTCTGGAAAAAGCCTGGGGTTTAAAGTATGCAATACTGCTCCGATCCCAGAGATTCCAAAATAAAGTTCAAAATGTCGGTAGCCATTGACAGCCATTGTGCCGAGAACATCGCCTTCTTTAACTCCTAAGTTAACTAAGGCATTGGCAAGCTGCTTTGATCTTTTTGCAGCATCTAAAATAGAATATCTATGAATGTCTCCTTCAACTCTCTTGCTTACTATTTCAGTTTTAGAATTATTTTGAATTGCATGCTCAAGTATTCCTGAAATGAGCAAAGGTTCAGTCATCATATTACCCAGCATAATTACCTCTTTATGATTAATATTAATTAAAAGTCTGACTAACTAATGGAGAATATCTTCGATGTAAGTAAGTTTCAATAGTCTGCTTAGATTTAAAATTTTTAATTAGCTCTATATCATTTAAGGCTTGCACTAAATAAGGTTTCCATTCCAAAAACAAATTATCGTCTGTAGTCTCAAAAACTGCTTTCTTAATATCTTTTGAATTTCTAATCATTTTGTTGATTTCAGATTTATTGATATTTTTGAAAGGACTATCAAATAAAGGCAGTAGTTCACTAGGTAAATTTATCTTTTTTTTCTTATCAAAGACTTTACTTATTAAAAATTCATCAGTATTAATGAGGCCGGTGCCATTAATAACGTGTCCATAAGGATTTCCTCTAAAAAAATCCCTGCCCGTAATATCGCCTAAAAAAAGCCTTGTAGGACAATAATCGTTTGCATAAAAATTATCCCAAATAACCACAGGATTATTTATTACTTGACCTAGCTCATTGAGGTGATCTTGAGAAATAAAATCGCTAATTACTTTTGGACCGGTCCAAAGAAAAAATAAATCATTATTGATGGTTTCTGATACTCCTTCGAGATACTTATCATTTTGAATTCCTTTTTTAGAAAAGCTTTCGCAATAAATTGAAGGACAAAACCATCCATTACTAAGACCCAACTTAGTAGTTACCTCTGAAATTAATTCGCCGTGAAATTTACCTAAATCCTTGTCATCAGATTCTATTCCAATGTTATTTATATCAATATCATCAAACAATAAACCTACCTCGGAAAATCCTTTATCAATGGCAAAATTAAACTTTGAAAGCAGAAAGTTAAAATCCTTCTTAGATTTTCTATTGAAGTCTGCTCCTGGAGATAATGTATATACTTGAGCTATATTTTTGGGAATGCTTCGTGCTTCAAGAGATTTATCTTTTAATCGCCATTTTTGTCTGATGTAAGAATCTTCTTTTGGTGCATAAATGTAATGGGTAATATTACTATTCTCAAAACCATAATCATTTTTTTTTGGCTTTCTATTATAAAAACCTTCTATGAATCCTCTGATTTTCATCATTAACACTTACCACAAATTTTACATTGGTTATTTTTTTTAAAAGATATTTTCCTACTTAAATTATCTTTGAAATCGTAATCGTGGAAAATTTGGCAGTTCTTGGATATCTTGGTAATAGTTTTTATTGATTCTGAAGCTAACATTGACCCAATTATCCCTACTATTGGAGAAAATATTGCTGATTCTGTGCAGCTTAAGTCCTCAGAAGACGTATCTTCAAATAAGCATTCATAACATGCACTACCATTTTGGAAATCAAATTTCATAAGCTGCCCTTTCCACTGAATGCATGAACCAGAAATTAAGGGTATTTTATTTTCATAACAGTAGTTGTTTGTATACCTTCTGGTTTCAAAATTATCAGAGCAATCTATAATAATTTCGCTCTTTGTTATTTCATCAGGAACACTATTTTTTTCAAAACTTTGTCTGAATTTTTGTATATTCACATCAGGATTAAGTCTCGATAAAGATGTAACTGCAGCATCGACTTTAAAAGCATTTAAGTCCTCTTCACGAAATAAAATTTGCCTTTGTAAGTTGCTTAGATCAACTTGGTCAGGATCAAAGAGGTTTAAGTTACCAATTCCACTTGCAACCAGATACTGCGAGCAGGCGCATCCCAAACCGCCAACTCCAATAATCGTGACAGTAGAATTTTTTAGTAGCTTTTGTCCCTCAACCCCTATATCAGTAAGCATGATGTTTCTGCTGTATTTCATCATCTCTTTTTCACTAAAGTTCACTTGGTTAGACACGCTACTCTCCATTTTCCATTCAAATCTTTTAAAAAAGAAACATCGCTATAGTCATTTTGATTTGCTATCTCATCAATAAAATCCTTCTGATCAAATCCATGCTCTATAAGCAACTTCCCATTTTCTTTTAAGAAAGTAACACTATTTTTTATGATTGTACTAATGTCAGCCAGTCCCTTTTTCTCAGAAAAAAGTGCAGATGGTGGCTCAAACCAAATTCCATCCTCATCTCCATCTAAATCATTACGATTAATATATGGTGGATTAGAAATTATCAAATCCATCGGCTCAAAAAGCCATCTTTTGTGCCAATCATGCTGAATTAAAACAGAATTTTTGAGATGTAGAGCTTTCATGTTTTCTCTCGCAACAGATAAAGCTTCAAAACTTTTATCTGTTAAGGTGCAAGTCCAAAAGGGCTTTTCTTTGGCTATAGACATACCTATGGCTCCAGATCCTGTTCCAAGCTCAAGAAGTGAACAATTCTCTAAATCAATAGAGATGGCTGTTTCTACTAATAATTCTGACTCTGGTCTTGGGATTAACGTACTTTCATTAACCTGAAATTCATCATCCCAAAAAGGTTTTATGCCTGTTATGTATGCTAAAGGAAAACCTTCTTCTCTCTTCTTTACAAGATCCGTAAAGGCTTTATTTGTTGTATCTTGAATTTCAATATCTGACTTTTTATAAAGATCAACTCTTTCAATTTTGAGTAAATGACACAAAATTAGTTCCTTATCAATTGTTGGGAGATTTGAAATTGAAAATAACTTTCGGAGATTAGTCACGAGAATGTTTTTTCAAGGTTTGATAATAATCTAGCCTGATTTTCTTCTAGTAAAGTTGAAATCATGATTTCCATTTCACCATCTAGGAAACCATCCAAATTATGAACCGAAAATTCAATCCTATGATCAGTGATTCTACTTTGTGGAAAATTATATGTTCTAATTTTCTCAGATCGATCTCCTGACCCAACCATATTTTTTCTTTTTTCAGCTTGCTCTTGAGATAGCTCTTCTTCTGCCATTGCTTTGAGCTTTGCACCGAGCAAAGTTAGTGCTTTTGCTTTATTCTTATGTTGAGACCTATCATCCTGACACTCAACGACTATTCCGGTCGGAATATGAGTTAACCTCACAGCTGAATCTGTCTTATTAACATGCTGTCCTCCTGCACCAGAGGCACGAAAAGTGTCAGTTCTGATTTCAGACTTATCTATCTCGACTTCTTCAACATCTTCTATTTCTGCAAGAACAGCTACTGAGCATGCCGAAGTATGAATTCTTCCTTGTGATTCAGTTGAAGGAACTCTTTGAACACGATGTATCCCAGATTCAAACTTCAATTTTTTATAAACATTCTCTCCAGAGATTTTAATTACTACTTCTTTAAATCCACCTTGCTCGCTTTCTCTTGACGAAATAAGGTCACTCTTCCATCTATTTCTTTCTGCTAGTCTTAGATACATTCTATAAAGATCTCCAACAAAAAGTGCTGCCTCATCGCCGCCGGTTCCTGCTCTAACTTCAACAAAAACATTTTTATCATCATTCTCATCAACAGGTATAAGAAGATTCTTCAGCTCTATTTCAATCTCAGAGATTCTTTCGTTATTTTCTTTAATTTCCTCTTTTGCTAACTCCGCTAAATCCATGTCAGATTCATTAAGGACTTCTTCAGCGCTTGAAATATTGCTTTCGCACTGAATGTACTCTTCGAATTTTTCTACAATAGGTTTTAAATTAGAATATTCTTTCGATAAAGATGCATACTGCTTTTGATCATTAATTACATCTGGCATGCTCAATTTAGTCTGAATATCAGAGAAATTATCCTTAATCTCAGTTAATCTTGTTTTTATTGAATCTAACATTTATAAAATTTTTAAAAGATGAATAAAAATTCAATCCTGAAGTCAATTCTACTTATTTTTATTTTAGTATCCTATCTTTCATCTTGTGCAACTGTTAAAGATGGCTTAATTAATTCAAAAAATGATAGAAATTTTTTAACTGCAAGTTTTTCATTTACAACAAGTGAATCTTTCCTTAACGGAAAAGTCAGTTTTTTAAAACAAAAAGATAAAATAACAATAAATTTTAAAAGTAGTAGGTTCTATCCAAAATTCAGCCTTGTGTTCAACAATAAAAATACATATCAATTACTGGTAAATAATTCTTTCAGAAACAAAGCAGAAGAAATAATTCAAAAGAATGATAATTTAATTTTTACACTTTATTCTGTAGTGGATTGGTACTACAGAGATTGCTTATCTGGAGACTGCAAACTTCTAAAAATAATAGAAGATTCTATCCTTGTTGAAAAAATATCCGATGCTCAAGAAGATACGGATAAGTTAGTTGCAACTAATCCATTTTATAAACTTCAGATTTTGATAAATAAATGAAAGTTTCCTGTCCAGCGAAGTTAAACATTGGCCTGAAGATAAATTCAAAGAGACCTGATGGCTATCATGATCTTGAAACTGAGTTCAGATTAATATCTTTGTATGATTATCTTGAAATAAAAGAAAGTAAAAATTTCCAACTTAATATTGATAATTATGAGATTAAAACTGAAGATAATCTCATTACAAAAGCTTATTTTTTGATGAAAAGCTTATGCAATGAAAAATCTGAATTCTCATTCAAGGTGCAAAAAAATATACCAATAGGTGCAGGCTTAGGAGGCGGAAGTTCAAATTGTGCTTCTACATTAATCGTCCTAAATAAACTCTTTAAATTAAATTTACCGGATAATAAGTTATTAAAAATTGGACTTAGTCTAGGAAGCGATGTTCCTTTTTTCATAAAGGGAGAAAATTCTGTTGCTAAAGGAAGAGGCGAATTACTTGAAACTATTGAAATAGAGGCAAACTATTATTTAATTATCTATCCAGATATAAAAATATCCACGGCCAATGCATTCAAGTTTTATGAAGAAAATAAGAAAGATTTTCCAAAACATTTAAAAAATGATTTTGAGTACTTTGCAAGAAAAGCATATCCAGAAATAAATGAGATTTTTAACCTCATGTCTCAATACGGAACTGTAGAATTATCCGGAACTGGCTCCTCAATGTATTTAAATTTTAATTCTTCAGAAGAGGCGTATACAATTGCAACGAAAGTTCCGACAAACTGTAAGTTTTTTGTAACAAGAAGTTTAGACAAGTCTCCGATATATGATGAACTTAATAAATAATGGGGTGTGGCCAAGCGGTAAGGCAGCGGCTTTTGATGCCGCCATGCGTAGGTTCGAATCCTACCACCCCAGCCAGATAAAATGTTAAAGCCTGCTAAAAATCTTATTTTGTTTTCAGGTAATGCTAACAATGTGTTAGCTGGAAGGATTGCTAAAAAACTTGGTAAAAATTTAGGAAAAGCTGAAGTAAAAAGATTCAGCGATGGCGAGTCAGATGTAAGGATAAACGTTAATGTCAGAGGAAAGGATGTATTCATAATCCAATCAACTTGTTCTCCTGCAAATGAAAATCTTATGGAGTTATCAATTATGATAGATGCTTTAAGGAGAGCATCTGCATCCAGAATTACTGCAGTGATTCCCTATTTTGGTTATGCCAGACAGGATCGAAGAGTTAGATCTGAAAGAGTGCCTATTTCAGCAAAACTAGTTGCTGAAATTCTTCAAATTGCTGGTGCAAATAGAATCATGACTTTGGATTTACACTCTGATCAAATACAGGGTTTCTTCAATATACCTGTGGATAATATCTACGTTACAAAAGCATTCTTAAATCATATAAACAGATCAAGATATCCAAACCAAATTGTAGTTTCTCCTGATGTAGGTGGTGTTGTAAGAGCAAGAGCACTAGCAAAATATATGGGGGATACTGATTTAGCTATCATTGATAAAAGAAGAGAAAAGGCGAATGAATCTGAAGTCATGAATGTTATTGGGGACGTTAAGAAAAAAACATGCATTATTATCGATGACATAATTGATACTGCAGGAACTCTATGCAACGCTGCCGATGCATTGAAAAAACAAGGCGCTCAAAAAGTTTATGCTTATATTTCTCACCCAGTTCTTTCTGGTTGTGCAATTGAAAAAATATCCAAATCAAAGCTAGACTCATTGATAGTAACTGATACAATTCCGCTCTCAAAAGAGGCTGAAAATTGTAAAAAAATAGAGATTGTCTCTATGGATTCAACATTAGCAGGCGCTATAACAAGAGTGAATAGAGAAGAATCAATCAGTGAAATGTTTTTATAAAAATGAGTGAAAAAATAACTATATCTGGTGAATCCAGACAAGAAACAGGTAAGTCAAATTCAAGAAGCTTAAGATCTTCTGAAATAGTCCCTGGGGTTATATACGGAGAAGAAAAATCTTCAAATATTAAAGTCTTGGAGAAAGATCTTAAGAAAATTCTTGAAAGCCCAAGTATTTTTTCCCAAGTTATCGATTTGAATATTGATGGATCCCCTTTTGAGGTTCTATTGAAAGATATTCAAAGAAACCCGAGAAATGATAGACCTTCACACGTTGACTTTCTTGTTGTTTCAAAAGATACCAAAGTAACTGTTAATGTCCCATTAAAATTTATTAATGAGGATATTTGTGTTGGCGTCAAACAACAAGGCGGTATGATTTCTCACCTCAGAAACGAAGTAGAAGTTTTATGCTCTGCAGCCTCTCTTCCAGAATTTATTGAAATCGACACTCAAAACATTGAATTGAATCAATCTGTGATGATGTCAGAAATTTCCTTGCCCGAAGGTGTCGAACTGACCAGCGTATTGAATGATCTCCAAGATCAACCTGTTCTCTCTTGTTCTGTTACCAGAGCTTCACTTGAAATTGATGATGATCCTGTGATTGGAGAAGATGGTGAAGAAGTTACAGACGATGCTGAAGCTTCTGCCGATTCATCTCAAACAGAAGAGTCTCAAGAAGAATCTAACGATAACTAATTTATGGAAACCTTTTTAGTAGTTGGGTTAGGAAATCCTGGCTCAAGGTATGCTAATACAAGACATAATGCAGGAACTGATTTCGTTCATATGCTTTGTGAAAAGTATGATGTTGAGTTAACAGAAAAGAAAAAATATAAAGCTTTTATAGGAAAATTTCTATTGAAGGATATGGAAGTCATCCTTTGTATCCCTACCCTATTTATGAATCAAAGTGGAAAAAGCGTTGCTCCCACTTTAAAAGGGGAAAATATAAAATTAAAAAATCTTCTTGTTGTTCATGATGACCTAGATCTTCCTCCTGGAGTATCAAAATTAAAATTCTCGGGAGGAGATGGAGGTCACAATGGCTTAAAAGATATTATGCAGAGCTTGTCTGGTAAAAAAGATTTTAAGAGGCTAAGAATTGGTATAGGTCATCCAGGCGATACAAAAAAAGTTAATTCCTTTGTCGTAAAAAAAGGATCTTCTAGCGAAAGAAAAAATAAACTTATAGCGATGCATAATGCCTTGGAAGTTTTTGAACTTGTTGCTTTTGATGATTGGGAAAAAGCTTTGACGCAATTACATTCAAAAAAATAATGGGACTTAAATGTGGGATTGTGGGATTACCTAACGTAGGAAAATCTACCTTATTCAATGCGTTAACATCATCTGGCATACAAGCTGAAAATTTTCCATTCTGCACAATCGATTCTAATGTTGGAATAGTAAATCTTCCTGACAGAAGACTAAATAAAATAGCTGAAATTGTTGATCCTGAGGAAATAATTCAATCAACTGTTGAATTTGTTGATATCGCAGGTCTTGTTGAGGGAGCTTCCAAGGGAGAGGGTTTAGGTAATAAGTTTCTTGCCAATATCAGAGAAACAGATGCGATTATTCACGTGGTTAGATGCTTTGAAGATGAAAGCATAATTCATGTCAAAGATAAAATATCTCCTCTAGATGATATAAAAACGATAGAACTTGAACTTATCCTAGCTGACATGGAAGTTCTTGAGAACGCCATTGAAAATGTTAAGAGGAAAGCTAAAAGTGGCGACAAAAAGCTTCTCTTTACCTTAGAAGTTTATGAAAAAACATTGGAATTTCTTAATAAAGAAGAGAATTTAAGAAATATAAACTTTGAAAATAACGATTTAGCTGAACTTAAAAGCTTAAATCTTATTTCAATCAAACCTGTTATATATGTTGCAAACATAGATGATAGCCTTGAAGAAAATGAGTTTTATTCATCCGTTAAAGAATTCGCCTCTGAAAATAATTCTCAAGTCATTGGTCTATGCAATCAGTTAGAAGCTGAAATAGCTGAACTTGGAGATGACAAAGATGATCTTCTGAGAGATATAGGTCTGGAAGAACCTGGATTAAACGTCATGATCAGGGCAGCATTTGATAGCTTAGGTCTTCAAACCTTTTTTACGGCTGGAAAAAAAGAAGTAAGAGCTTGGGAAATAAAAAAAGGATCTCTGGCTCCTCAAGCTGCAGGAACAATTCATACAGACTTTGAAAAAGGTTTTATCAGAGCTGAAACCATTTCCTATGAAGACTATATTGAGTTTAATGGTGAGCTAGGAGCTAAAGAGGCAGGAAAATTAAGATCCGAAGGTTCTGAATACATCATTGAAGATGGAGACATAGTTCACTTCAGATTCAATGTATAGCTTGTTGCTTGACTTTTAATGATCAGACTAAGAGAATTCTCTTTCTTTGGCTATGTAGCTCAGCTGGTTAGAGCGCTGCACTCATAACGCAGAGGTCGGTAGTTCAAGTCTACCCATAGCCACCAGATTTATCCTTCGGTAGTTTCTTCCGGTGAATTTACTGCTTTGATGCTAAGTTTTACCCTACCTCTGTCATCAATACCAATGACTTTAACATCTACTTCTTCTCCTTCAACAAGGTAGTCAGAAACTTTCTCAACCCTTTCTTCCATGATTTCGGAGACATGGACTAGGCCTTCTTTTCCACCATCTATTGAAACAAAAGCTCCGAACTCGACAATTTTAACTACAGTTCCGGTATAAATGTGACCGACTTCAGGATCTGCAACAATTTGATTAATAAGGTCTATGGCTGTTTGCCTTGATTCAGGTGAATCGCCAAATATTTTAATCTCTCCATCATCATTAATGTCCACATTTGCACCAGATTTTTCGGTAATACTTTTAATTACCGAACCGCCTTTTCCAATCACTTCTCTAATTTTATCTTTTGCAATAGTCATATTTACGGCTTGCGGGGCATTTGGAGAAAGTTCTTTTCTTGGTGAGTCCAATACAGAGTCCATTTTTTCAAGGATGTGAGTCCTTGCTGTCTGTGCTTTCTCAAGAGCTACCTCCATTATCTCTTCTGATATTCCTTTAACTTTAATATCCATCTGAAGAGCCGTTACTCCATCTGAAGTTCCTGCTACCTTAAAATCCATATCTCCCAGATGATCTTCATCTCCTAAAATATCTGTTATGACGCAGAAATTATCGCCATCAAGAACAAGCCCCATAGCTACTCCTGCCACAGCTTTCTTAATAGGAATTCCTGCATCCATCATTGATAGACTTGAAGAACAAACTGTTGCCATGGAACTAGAGCCATTCGATTCAGTTATTTCGGATACAACCCTTATTGTGTAAGGAAACTCTTCTTGAGATGGCAAAACTGCTTCCAAAGCTCTTCGTGCCAATTTTCCATGACCGATTTCTCTTCTTTTTGGCGCCCCTATAAAACCTGCCTCACCAACAGAAAATGGAGGAAAGTTATAATGAAGCATGAAGGGATCATTTGTTGTACCTTCTAGAGCATCAATCAATTGAGCATCTCTGGACCCACCTAGTGTTGCAACACCAATAGATTGAGTCTCACCTCTCGTAAATAAACAAGAACCGTGAGATTTATTTAAAAATCCAACTTCTATATCTATTGGTCTCACTGTATCAAGGTCTCTTCCATCTATTCTTGAATCTCCGTTAAGGAGCCTAGATCTTACTATTTCTGATTCTACTGATTTGAAATATCCAGAAACAGCGTTTTCATCTTCCAAATCTTCATCGCTAAGACTCTCTTTCATTTTATCTCGAGCAAGAGAGACTGATTCCTGTCTTTTAGCCTTTTCTGGAATCGAATAAGCACTCACTAGGTCATCTCTTACAATATTTATAATTTTTTCTTTTAATTCAGAATTATCTTCTTTTATAGAATATTCAATTTCAGGAATAGAGGTTTTTGAAGCGAGCTCTTCAATTAATGTAATTGTTTTTTGCATTTCTTGATGAGCAAATAAAACAGCTCCGAGCATTTGATCTTCTGAAAGTTCTTTTGCCTCAGATTCAACCATCAAAATAGCATCTTTCGTTCCAGCAACAACCATATCCAACTTCGATTTTTCAAGTGATTCATTATCAGGATTGAGAACATATGATCCATCCACAAATCCCACTCTTGCTGCAGAAATTGGACCCTCAAAAGGAAGGCCAGATATCGCTAAAGCAGCAGATGCTCCAATGAGAGAAATAATCTCCGGACTTTCATTCTTATCAGCAGATAAAACTGTGCATATTACCTGCACTTCTTGAAAATAACCTTTCGGAAATAAAGGTCTTAAAGGTCTATCAATAAGTCTTGAGACAAGAGTTTCTTTTTCAGTTGGTCTACCCTCTCTACGAAAAAAACTGCCTGGAATCTTTCCTGCAGCATAATATTTTTCTGTGTAATTTACTGTTAATGGAAAAAAAGATTGGCCTTCTGGCTCTCTTCCAGCAACGACAGTTACTAGAACTTGATTATCTCCAGATGAAGCAATGATAGATGCTGTGGCTTGTCGTGCTATTTTTCCTGTTTCTAATTTTATTTCTCTACCAGCTACATTTGTTGTAACTGACGCATAAGTCTCTTCAAACATTTAATTTCCTTTATAAATCTGAATCTAAATTACTTTCTTAGATTCAGTGCTTCTAGAACAGAAGAATATGCCTCGGGATCTTTTCCTTTGAGATAATCTAATAATTTTCTCCTAGAATTCACCATTCTTATAAGTCCCTGACGGGAGTGATGATCCTTCGCATGATCTTTAAAATGCTTTTGTAACGATTCAATATTCGCAGTTAATAAAGCTATTTGAACCTGAGGTGAGCCAGTATCTCCATCCGATACGGCAAATTTACTTACAATTTCATTTTTCTGTTCTGTTGTTAAACTCAATGAGTCCTCCTAGTTTTTAAGATGTAGATAGAAAATTTTCTAGGAATCGTTTCGGTTTTAGTAAACCATCGTTATATTCTACCAATCCAATGAATCCCCTTTTGGAATCCCTTAGCCTTAAAATAGTCGAAGAATCGTATTTCAAGTTAGATTCGACGAATTGGCCGTTTCTTAATTTATCTACTATATCTGGCGCGCATTGTATCTCATTAAAGCAGTTAAGTGCATCATTTGGTGAAATTATTTTATCGATAGGTAAACTTTCTTCAGGGAGTTTGATTGCATTTTTAACATAGAAATTCCCTGATCTGGTTCTTCTAAGATCTTTCAAATACGCAGGACAATTAAATAGTTCACCGATATCTTCTGCTAAGGATCTTATGTAAGTTCCAGAGCTACAAGAGATTTCAATATTAATTTCATTTCCCATTATGGATAATAGTTTTATTGAAGATATAAAAATTTCTCTTTCGTCTTTATCTATTTTTATGCCTTTTCTTGCGTATTCATATAGAGATTTTCCTTTGTGTTTTAAGGCTGAGTATGCTGGAGGTTTTTGTTTTGATTTACCCAAGAATTTTTGAATTGTGTTTTCTACATCTTTTGAAGAGAAATCTAAAAATGAAAATTCTTTTGAATCGATTATCTCACCCTCAGAGTCGCCAGTGCTAGTCTTTTTCCCAAAGTATATGCATGCATGATAAGTTTTTTCAGACGAGCTCAGATAGGAAGCAAATCTGGTCATTTGATTAAGACAAACTATCAATATTCCAGTAGCCATTGGATCAAGAGTTCCACAATGCCCAATTTTTAGTTCTGGATCTAATTTAGACAGTCTTCTTATATAAGAAGCAGATGACTCAGCTTTTGGCTTATCAATTTGAAGTACGCCATTAATCATAAATATTTAGCTCATCAAAAATAAAAATCAGACTTGGAACTCTTTTCAAAGATAAATTTCTTGCCAGACTTGATCTTAAAAAGCCTGATGCCTTTTTAAAACCTTTTTCTAACTCTGCTTGATCGGAAGAAGATATCAAATTTCTGTAAAAGATTTTGGCTATCTTCATGTTGTCAGACATCTCTACTTTAGTGATGACGGTATTTTCTAGTCGGGGATCTTTTACCTGCGTTTGAATTAAATTAGAAATTTCCCTGAATATAAGATCTGCGATCCTCTCAGACCTCTTAAATGAGTATTTATTTGTCAAGATTCAAGTTTTCTGGCTATTTCTTCTCTTTCGTATACTTCAATGACATCGCCAACTTTTGCATCAGTATAATTGGTAATTCCTATTCCACATTCAGTACCGCTTTTTACTTCTGAAGCCTCATCTTTGAATCGTCTTAAAGAGTCTAATTTTCCTTCATGAATTACAATATTATCTCTCAGAACTCTTACGAGTTTATTTGCCATTATGCTTCCATCAGTAACCATTGAGCCTGCAATGAGTCCAAATTTAGGAGATTTGAACAATTCTTTTACTTCTGCGATACCCAGTTGTCTTTCTTTTATCTCTGGCTCTAATGACCCTTCTATCAAAGCTTTAATTGAATCCAACAAATCGTAAATTATGCCGAAATACTTTATCTCTATTCCTTCGCTTTCTGCCAAGTTGAGTGCTGTGGTGTCAGCTCTCACATTGTAGCCAAAAATAGTTGCCTCCGATGCAATTGCTAAGTTGACATCATTTTCGGTAATAGAGCCCACTCCATCGAGTACAATTTTTAAATTAACCTCATCAACCTTCATATTGAGAACTGAACCGGATAGAGCTTCCAATGTTCCGTTGGAGTCTGATTTAAGGATAAGATTTATTGAAGGTTTAGTTCCATCAGCATTTGCAAATATATTTTCAGAATTTAGAGAGCCCATTCTAGAAAGTCTTTTTTCTCTTTCTTTGGTAGCTCTTTCTTCCGATAGATTTTTTGCTGTTTTTTCATCTTTTAATACATAAAACTGATCCCCAGCTGACGGAGGATATTCCAAACCTGATATAGATACTGGCGAGGAAGGTTGTGCAGTTTTAATTGGTTTATCATTAAAATCTTTTAGAGCCCTAATTTTTCTAGTTTGATCACCTACAAGAATGAAGTCACCAGTATTTAGGCTGCCTTGCTGAATTAATAATGTTGCAACTGCACCTTCACCTCTTTTTACACCAGATTCTAAAACTACTCCTGTTGCAGGTCCTTCGAAAGATGCCTTTAAGTCCATGATTTCTGCTACCAAGAAAATTGTTTCCAATAATTCAGGAACTCCTTCTCCGGATTGGGCTGAAACAGGAACCATTTGAATGTCACCACCCCAATCTTCTGCAACAAGTTCTTCCTTGGCTAAATCCCCTTTTATTTTATCTACATCGGCTTCTGGTTTATCAATTTTATTTATTGCAACCACAATTTGTACACCAGCAGCTTTGGCGTGATTTATCGCTTCCACTGTTTGAGGTTGGACGCCGTCATCAGCAGCAACAACTAGAACAACAATATCTGTAGAATTTGCTCCTCTTGCTCTCATTTTTGAGAATGCAGCGTGGCCTGGTGTATCAATAAATGTGAGGTTCTTATCCTCAATTGATACTTGATAAGCACCTATGCTTTGAGTGATGCCTCCCTCTTCTTTATCTGCAACTGAGGCATTTCTTATGTAATCAAGCAGTGAAGTTTTTCCATGATCAACATGTCCCAGTACAGATACGATAGCATCTCTTCCAATTTGTTCTCCTTCTTGAGCAAATCCCTCGAGCATTTTTTCCTCAGCTTCATTTTCTTGAATCGGATTGCCTACATGGCCCAGTTCAGTGGTTATAAGAACTGCAGTTTCTTGATCAAGAGATTGATTCACCGTGGCCATAATTCCGTTATTCATAAGAGCTTTAATAAGGTCAGAAGACTTTACGGAGAGTCCTTTGGCAAGCTCAGCTACAGAAATAGTTTCAGGGATTGATATCTCTTTTTGAATAAATTCAGAAGGCTTCTCAAATTTTTGAACTGATGCAAGCTGAGATTCTAAAAACTTTTCACCTTCTTGTTCTTTTTTATCTCGTTTTGAATCTTTGGCGGGACTTTTGAGATCTTTTCTCTGGGTTTTAGTTGATTTTTTCGCTGAAGCACTTGCCTTACTTTGTTTTGCCTGCTCCTGTTTTGTCTTCCTTATTACCTTGGTAGAAGAATCTTTTATTCTTTTTTCTCTTTCTTCGTCTTGGGCTTTCTTATCACTAGACGCCTGAACTCTCCTTTTTTCAGCAGCCTCAAAATCAATTGTTCCAGATAAATCTCCCGATGAACTTTTTTCATTGGCAGATTGATTCTCTGATTTAAACCTAGTTATAGAGATTTGTCCTTCATCATTTTTAGTCTCGGTCTTTGTTTTCTTAGCAATTGAAATAGTTTTCTTGGAACCTTTCTTGGTACTCTTAATATGTTCAAGAATTTTTTTTCTATCTTCTGTAGAAATATTATCGTTTGCAGATGATTGAGATAGACCTGCTTGATTTATTGCTTCTAACAATGAATCTACTTCGTATCCAATGACTTTTGCTAAATCACTTACATCCATATTTTTTATTCCTCAAACCAATCAGATCTAGCATCCATAATAATTTTTGCAGCTAATTCTTCATCTATTTTGGTCATTTCTACTAATTCATCAACAGATAGATCAGCTAGCTCATCTTTACTAGATAAATTATCTGAAAGAACTTTTGCAATTTCTTCGTCGACATCGTCTAAAGAATTAAAGTCAAATGCCTCTTCCATATCTGAAAGAGCAATTTCAATAAGTGCATCAGAAGCTCTTTCAATTAACGTTTCAGCAATTTCCTCAGTAATCTCCTCTATTTCACAAAGTTTTGATATTTCAGCCTCTGCAATATAATTAATTGATTCAAAACCATTAGAAATTAAAATTTCTGAAGTGGAAGTATCAATATCTAAGTATTTTTCAAGAATATTTGAAGCTTGATCAGACCCAGAAGATTCTTTATCTTCATTCTCTCCACTAATCTGGATATCCCATCCAATAAGTTCTGAAGATAATCTTATATTTTGACCATTTCTTCCTATTGCTTGAGCCAAGCTTTCATCTTTGACCTGAACTTCCATTTTATCTGCGTCTTCATCTAAAACTATTGAAGTAACTTCAGCTGGTGACAAAGTATTTATAAGCAATTTTGCAGGATCATCTTCCCAGACAATAATATCAATTCTCTCATTACCTAATTCATTTGAAACTGCTTGAACTCTCGCTCCTCTCATTCCCACACATGCTCCAACAGGATCAATTCTTGTATCGTTTGTTTTGACTGCAATCTTAGACCTTCCTCCAGGTTCTCTAGCCACAGCTCTTATCTGGACTACTTCTTCAGCTATCTCAGGAACCTCTAGCTTGAATAATTCAACTAACATCTCTTTTGACCCTCTAGATAAAGTTAGTTGTGAACCTCTATTCTCACGAACAGTTTCTTCAAGAATAGCCCTAACCCTATCTCCGATGCGATATATCTCTCCTTGTATCAAATCTGATCTAGGGAGAATCGCATCAGCTCCTTCTCCAAGATCAACTATGATTGTTTCTCTAGTAACTTTCTTTACTGTCCCAGTAACAAGTTGGCCTAAGTAAGATCTAAATTTTTTAATTATCTCAAGCCTTTCTGCATCCCTTACTTTTTGAACAATAACTTGTTTTGCTATTTGAGCAGCAATTCTTCCAAACTCAACATTTTCAATCTTTTCTTTGACTAAATCGCCAATAGAGAGGTTTTTTTCCTCTGCATCATCACTATCTATAAGAATGTGCATTTCAGGAGTTTCATAGTCATCAACTTCGACTACCTCCCAACATCTGAAAGTTTCATAATCTCCTGTCTGGTGATCTATATCCACGCGAATATCTACCTCATCAGAATATTTTTTCTTAGCAGCACTAGCTAAAGCAAATTCAATCGCTTCAAAAATAGTATCTTTTGGTAATGCTTTCTCGTTAGAGACCGATTCTGCAACCATTAATATTTCATTATTCATTTGATACCTCGAAAATTGGTTCAAGTCTTGCGACTATAACTTTGTCAAAATTAATAAAGAATTCGTTTTCATCTTTCAAAAAAATACCTTCTTCATTGGCATTAAGCAGTAAAGCAGTTTTGGTTTCTTTTTTATTTCCGTCATAAAATTTGACTTTAATCTCATGCCCAATAAATTCATGAAATTGCTCTAATTTAAAGAATTTCCTATCGAGTCCTGGTGAAGATACTTCTAAAGTATAATCAAATGATACAAGCTCTATATTGGTGAGTAATTCATTCACTTGATTGCTAACTTTCTGGCAGTCATCTATATCAACGCCGTTTTTTTTGTCTATAAAAATCCTTATTAATTTTGATCTTGAATTCCCAGATAATTCAATCCCCCACAGAGAAAGACCAAAAGATTCAATATCTTTTGTAATGTTTGTTTCTAACTTTTCTATCGTACTTGTCATAACCACATATAAAAGAAGCCCATAAAGGGCCCAAAAAATGGTAGCGGGGGCAGGATTTGAACCTACGACCTTCGGGTTATGAGCCCGACGAGCTACCAGACTGCTCCACCCCGCAATATTCTTAAACTGCGCGAGTATAGGTTTTTAAAGCTTGTTTTTCAAGTAAATTGGTGCCGAAGAGAGGATTCGAACCTCCACGGACAGTTGTCCACTACCCCCTCAAGATAGCGTGTCTACCAGTTCCACCACTTCGGCCCTTATTCTGGTAATTCTTGAATGATTTCTTCTTCAATCTGTTCAATATTATTTTGATCAATAAGAAAATCAAATTCATTATTAATTTCATTTTTTTGAACTATTGATATAGAAATAGTTACAACAAAGAATATAGCTACTAAAACCCAAGTGACTTTTGTTAATAAATTGGTTGAATCAATAGGACCAAGCATTGGATTTGAAGAACCGGAACCAAATGCAGAACCAATATCTGCTCCTTTACCATGTTGCAACAAAATTATTCCAACCAATAATATGGCTGAAATCACCTGGAATATAATCAAAAAAAGAATCATTACTCTAAACTCTGCGCGATATTAGCAAATTCTTTAGGGTCAAGAGAAGCATTTCCTACTAAAAATCCGTTGATGCCGTCTACTTTGGCAAGGTTCTTCGCACTCTCTGAAGTTACACTGCCCCCATAGACCAATGTCAAATCTCTGCCTAAATTGTCTCTAATTAAATCTTTAATGAGAATAGAAACCTCTTCTAAATGCTCGTTATGGACAGCTATACCAGAACCAATAGCGTAAATGGGCTCGTAGGCAATCAAAACACCATTTGATAAGTTTTTAAGAGGAAATAAATTTTCAGTTAATTGATGTTTTATTTTTTTTTCTGTTCTACCTTTGGAATATTCATCCTGATTTTCACCAATGCACAAAATAGGTATAAGATCACAATCAAGGGCCGTTTGAACTTTATTAAGAATAGTCTCATCGTCTTCCCCTTGAAGCCTACTTTCGGAATGGCCTACTATTGAGTAAGAAGCTCCAATATTTTTGAGCATTTTTCCTGATATTTGACCAGTAAATGCGCCCTCAGTCTCTGAAGATAAATTTTGAGCGCCGATTAAAATTTTTTTGTGAATTTTCGATGATTTTTTATAAAAATCTTTTATATCCAGATAGTTAGGGCAAACTACTACCTTCATTTCTTCTGAGATTTTATTTAGATCAAAATCTTTCAGCCATGCATCCAGATTAACAAAGTTCATTTTCCAATTTGCAATTAAATGCTTCATGAAATTGATTTTACAAGATCAGTTAATAAAACTGATTGCTCTGAAGTTGCTTCTTGAGAATTACTTTCAACCATTATTCTAATCTTATGTTCTGTGCCAGATTTTCTTATGAGCACCCTGCCATCAAAAGGTTCTAATAACTCCTCTGATTTTTTTTGAGCTTTCTGTAATTTTTTATTTTTTAAAACTTTATTTCCATCTTTAACTTTTACATTAGTAAGAATTTGAGGATATTTTTTAAACTCTGAAAGTAATTCGGGTAATGTTTTATTTAAAACTACAATAGATTGAAGAAACTGAATCGCAGCGATTATTCCATCTCCAGTATTTGATTTATCAAGACAAAGAATATGTCCAGACTGCTCTCCTCCAAGAGTCCAATTAAGTTCATTTAATTTTTGTAAAACGTATTTATCTCCAACATCCGATCTCACCAACTCAATACCTTCATCATTAAAAGCTTTCTCTAACCCTTTGTTTGTCATAAGAGTACCAACTACACCTTTAACGCCTAGATGTATTTTTGACTCAAATTTATTTTTTGCGATGACATATAAAATATCGTCTCCATCTAATTCTCGACCGTTTGAATCAATAATAATTAATCTATCTCCATCACCATCAAGAGCAATGCCAAAATCTGCATTTTTGTTTAAAACTTCATCTTTTAAAAAATCTATGTTGGTACTTCCGCAATCTTTGTTAATGTTTAAACCATCCGGACTATCAGCAATCGAATAAACATCTGCTCCTAACTCTTTAAATACTTTGGGTGCAACTTCATAGGCAGCGCCATTTGCAGAGTCAATGACAAGTGTTAGACCTGAAAATGAAATATCTTCACTTAAAGTATTCTTACAAAATTCAATGTATCTACCTTTTGCATCACTAATCCTTGCTGCCTTGCCAAGATTTTCAGGATGCACGAATTCATAGGCTTCTTCAGCAAATTTTTCTATTTCTCTTTCATTTTCAATAGATAACTTTTCTCCATTTTCATCAAAAAATTTAATGCCATTATCTTCAAATGAATTATGTGAGGCACTTATTACCACTCCAGCATGTCCTTTGAAAGTAGATACCAGATATGAAATTGCAGGCGTTGGCATAGGGCCTACTAATCTGACATTTACTCCAGATGAAATAATTCCAGCTTGCAGGGCCGACTCCAGCATGTATCCTGAAATTCTTGTGTCTTTTCCGATTACTAAAGTGTTGATTCCTCTTTTTTTGAAATGTCTCCCTGCTGCATGGCCAAGTTTTAGGACTGACTCTGGATTAACTTCATTATCTATAGATCCTCTTACGCCGTCGGTACCAAAAAATATTAGTTTTCTATCTCTCATAAATACCTAATTTTTCTAATTCCTCTCGAAGTTGTTTAACTTCGTGACTTCTTATTATATTGCTCCCGCCAAGAGCACAAATTATACCACTCAGTAAGCTAGCTGATAGTTTAGTTTTTGAGGTATCTTTAAAGAAATCTGCAAAAGATTTCTTCCTTGAAGTGCCAGTAAGTATTTTCCTGTTTTCTTTTTTGAAAAAATTTATATTAGTCATAATAAATATATTCTCCAGGGGTGTTTTCCCATAACCAAACCCGGGGTCAAAAAAGCATTGTTTAATATCTATGCCTTTCGAAAGATATGATTTTTCTTTAGCCTGAAAGAAGTTATCTATATCCAAAAGAATATTTGATGTTTTTTTTGTTTTATTTCCATGATGAGTTGTGCATATGAAAAGTTCTTTTTCTTTGGCTAACTTTAACTTCTTTTGAGATATGTTCTTTGATACATCGTTTATAAATTTCATTCCAAATTTAGAAGCTTCGAAGAGAACTTTATAATCCCTTGAATCAACAGAAATCATAATATCTTCATCCTTAATCTTTTCTAGTATCGGTATCAATCTATCTATTTGGACTTGTGAAGGAATTTTAGTGAAGCCTGGCCTTGTAGACTCAGCTCCAAAATCTAGAATATCGGCGCCTTCATTTATAAGTTTTTCAACTTTTCTAAGGGCTTTTGATAAATCTACTTTATTACTAGAAAATAGATGACCACCGTCTGAAAATGAATCGGTAGTTAGATTTATCACACCCATTAGTCTAGGAGACTCTTTTATGAGGCTCCCAGATACAGAAGGCATATTAAGTTTGATTTGCAGGTTCTTCTATAGAGGAACTTTTTTTACCAGTGTTCTTTGGAGCAGAATCATCATCTGACTCTCGTCTTGGTTTCGCCCCTGCCATAATGTCATCAATTTGTGCTGTATCAAGAGTTTCCAACTCGACTAAAGACTCAGACATTAAATGAAGTTTATCAATATTATCCTTAAGAATTTTGGTTGCTCTTTTATAACAATCATCGATAATTTTCTTGATCTCTTTATCAATCTTCTCTGCAGTTTGATCAGAAATTCCTTTAGACTGCGAACTAGCCGATCTTCCGAGAAAAGGTTCGTCAGATTCTTCGTCATATTTCATTGGTCCAATTGCAGTTGATAAGCCCCATTTAGTGACCATGTTTCTCGCTAAATCTGTAGCTCTTTCAATATCATTGGATGCACCAGTGGTAATACCTTTATCTCCATATATAAGCTCTTCAGCTATCCTTCCGCCAAACAACCCACAAATTCTGTCGAGAATTTCTTGTTTGCTGTTACTGTATTTATCCTCTTCAGGAAGAAAGACAGTAACTCCCAAAGCTCTTCCTCGTGGAATGATGGATACCTTGTAAACTGGATCATGCTCTTCAAGCAATCTTCCAACTATTGCATGACCAGATTCGTGGTAAGCCGTCTTAATTTTATCGGCTTCATTCATAACCATGGACTTTCTTTCTGCACCCATCATGACTTTGTCTTTAGCCAACTCAAGCTCTTCCATAGTGACTTTCTTTTTTCCTGCTCGAGCAGAAAACAAAGCAGCTTCATTAACTAAGTTAGCTAAATCAGCACCTGAAAATCCTGGAGTACCTCTTGCAATAAAGGATACTTCAACATCCTTATCTACTGGCACTTTTCGAATATGTACTTTAAGTATTTGCTCTCTACCTTTGATATCTGGCAAAGGAACGACAACCTGTCTATCAAATCTACCAGGCCTTAAAAGAGCTGGGTCTAGAACATCAGGTCTATTTGTTGCAGCAATTATGATGACTCCTTCATTAGCTTCAAAACCATCCATCTCTACAAGAAGTTGGTTTAGTGTTTGTTCTCTTTCATCATGTCCTCCTCCGAGACCCGCTCCACGATGTCTTCCAACAGCATCGATCTCATCTATAAACACAATACACGGTGACTGTCTTTTAGCTTGCTCAAACATGTCTCTCACTCTTGAAGCACCAACTCCAACAAACATTTCGACAAAATCAGACCCTGATATTGAGAAAAAAGGAACTTTTGCTTCGCCTGCTATAGCACGAGCTAACAAAGTTTTACCTGTTCCCGGAGATCCAACCATTAAAATTCCTCGAGGAATCTTTCCGCCTAATTTTTGAAATTTTGATGGATCTCTTAAGAAATCGACTAGTTCCTGAACTTCCTCTTTTGCTTCTTCAACCCCTGCTACATCTGCAAATGTAGTTTTAACTTTGCCACCTTCAAGGAGTTTAGCCTTACTTCGACCAAAGCTCATAGGGCCCCCTCTACCGCCCATTCCGCCTTGCATCTGCCTCATAAAAAACATGAAAATTGCAATAATTATTAAAATTGGAAAACTTGCAACCAACAATTGAGTCCAAATGCTTTCTTGTTGTGGCTCTTCACCTAATACTTGGACTCTATGTTCGAAAAGATCATCCATCAATTGATTGTCTTGCACATAGACTGGACGTGTTGTTTTAAATTGAGAGCCATCTTGAAGTGTACCTTCAAGTGTATATCCATCACCTTTGAACTCTACAGATGAAACTTGATCTGAATTTACAAGAGACACAAACTCAGAATAATTCATCGAGGATGAAGTTGCTGGACCCGAAAGACTTTGAATAACAAAAAAGGTAGTACCAGCAATTGCCAACCAAAGGAAAATATTTCTTAGAAAATCTGACATAACTTATTTCAATTTATTTTGTGCAATAACATAAATTTCTTTAGATGTTTTTCTTGATGCATCTGGCTTATAAAAAGTTACGTTACTGAAGTGGTTTAATAAAGATCTTTTTAGATCATTTTTTGAATTTTCAAAACATTTTGCTATCAGAGAACCTCCTTTCGTTAAAGAGGAGTTACAAAAATCAACGACATTATTTAATAGTTCAAGCATGTTTTCTTTATCTGTAATAGCTATACCACTTATATTGGGCGCAATATCAGAAATTACAACATTAAAATCAAGATTAATAAATTTCTTTATATCTTTATCCCTAAAATCAAATTCTATAAATTCAACCCCATTTATGGGTTTCATTGGAATGATGTCTAAAGCAAATACTTTTCCTGAATTGCCTACTAATTCTTTTGCTACTTGACTCCAACCGCCTGGAGAACTGCCTAAGTCCATCACAGAGCAACCCTTTTTGAGAAGATTGAATTTGTTATTTATTTGATGAAGCTTAAAGGCTGCTCTCGATCTATACCCCCTAGACTTAGCAAGCTTATTAAAGTGCTCGCCTCCTGAATATGACATTTAAATGTGAGAAACCTCTAGGATCTCATACTCTTTGATGCCGGAGGGACTTTCAAATTTTGTAGCTTCTCCTTCTTCTTTACCGATGAGAGATCTAGCCAAAGGGGAAGAATAAGATATTTTTCCATTTTTCACGTTTGCTTCATCCTCGCCTACAATTTGATAACTGATTTTTTCATCATTTTGCATATCCAGGAGGGAAACCGTAGATCCAAAAATAACCCTTCCTGTACATTCAATTTTTTTGATATCTATAATTTGAGATGCACTCAATTTTCCTTCAATTTCTCTTATCCTTGCTTCGGTAAGACCTTGCTGTTCTTTGGCGGCATGATATTCAGCATTTTCTTTGAGATCGCCAAATTCTCTTGCTTCGGCAATTTTTTTGGTAATGTTTGGTCTAACATCTGTAATTAGATGCTGTAATTCCGTTCGAAGGCTTTCTTCTCCCTCGACTGTCATTGGCTCTCTGTTCAATTTTATTCAATACTTTTATGAATATCTTGAATGTTTTGGACGGACCAATCAAGTCTCTTTTCTAGGACTTCGCATATGGCTAAACCACCTTGCAAAGTTGTCGTACATGGAATTTTATTATCTAGAGCAGTTCTTCTTATAGAAGAAGAATCTTGGATAGATTCTTTACCTTCCGTCGTGTTAATTAATAAAGAAATTTCATTATTTTTAATTAAATCAACAACATGAGGTCTTCCCTCTGCTACTTTATTTATTATTCTTGCCTTAATACCCATTTTTTGAATCTCTCTAGCAGTTCCCTTAGTGGCCACAATAGATAGGTTCAATTGATCTAGCCTAGTTGCAAGCTCTTCAAGATGAGGTTTATCGTTCTCTCTAACGCTAAGAAATACCGACCCTCCATCTGGGATAATTGTTCCGGCTGAGATTTGAGATTTATCATATGCCTCAGCGAATGATGTACCTATACCCATTACTTCCCCGGTTGATTTCATTTCTGGGCCTAAAATAGGATCAACGTTTTGGAATCTATCAAAAGGAAGTACTGCTTCTTTAACCGAAAAATGATTTAAATTTGAAGGATTTTTTATTTTTTGTTGCTTAAGAGACTTTCCAATCATTGTCTTGGAAGCTATTTTTGCCAGAGGAAGTCCTATAGCCTTGGAAACAAATGGTATTGTCCTTGAAGCTCTGGGGTTAACTTCTAAGAGAAATATTTCCTCGTTGGCATATGCCATTTGCACGTTCATTAATCCAATAATATCCATTTCTTTTGCAATGACTCTAACTTGTTCCTTGATTTTCTTAATGACTTTGTCTGGGAGACTATAAGGAGGAAGAGAACAAGCTGAATCGCCTGAATGGATTCCTGCTTGCTCAATGTGTTGCATAACTCCATAAATTTCAACTTGGCTTCCATCGGATATTGCTTCAATATCCAACTCAGTAGCAATATCTAGAAATCTATCCAAAAGTACGGGGTTAGAATCAGAAGCTTGTATGGCTTCATCCAGATATTTTTCCAAATCATTATCGTTATGCACAATCTCCATGGCTCTTCCGCCAAGGACATATGAAGGTCTTACAACTATAGGATAACCAATTTGATGTGCGATAGTTTTAGCTTGAGACTTATTTGAGGCCATCCCATTTGGAGGCTGCTTTAATTTATTTTCATTAACGAATTGTTGAAACCTTTCTCTGTCTTCTGCAAGGTCTATTTTATCTGGTGAAGTTCCTAAGATTGGTACTTTATTTTTTTCAAGCTCTTGTGCTAGTTTTAATGGAGTTTGTCCTCCAAATTGAATGATTACACCAAAAGGATTTTCTAATTCAATTATTGCAAGAACGTCTTCAAGAGTAATTGGTTCAAAATACAATCTATCGGAAGTATCGTAGTCAGTTGAAACAGTTTCAGGATTACAATTAACCATTATTGTTTCATACCCTTCTTCTTTCATTGCCATTGATGCATGAACACAGCAATAATCAAATTCTATGCCCTGACCGATCCTGTTTGGGCCTCCTCCTAGAACAACTACTTTTTTATCTTCAGTTGGATTTGATTCACATTCGTCTTGATATGTTGAGTACATATAAGCTGTTGTAGTTTCAAACTCTCCTGCACACGTATCAACTCTCTTAAAGACAGGTTTAATATTTAGCTTCTGTCTTAAAGATCTAATTTTTTCTTCTGACTGAGCTGAAAGAGCCGCTAAACGTTGATCAGAAAACCCCATTTTTTTGAGATTCAAAAAGAAATCTCTAGAAGACAAAGATTTTTTATTTATTTTTTTCTCTGTAGAAATAATCTCCTCAATGGTTTGAAGAAACCATCTATCAATTTTAGTTAAATCATGCACTTCATCTAGAGAACTGCCTTGTCTGAAAGCTTCGCCAATAAACCAAAGTCTTTCAGGAGAAGGAGATATTAATTTTGATCTCAAAGTAGTCTTTGTTAGTTCTTCCTCTATGTTGTCAAAACCAGTCTTTCCATTCTCCATTCCTCTTATAGCTTTTTGTAAAGACTCCGCAAAATTACTTCCTATCGCCATTACTTCACCAACAGATTTCATTTGAGAAGTTAGAGCGGAATCGGCTTGAGGGAATTTTTCAAAGTTAAATCTGGGTATTTTAGTCACCACATAATCAATTGTTGGCTCGAAAGAAGCAGGAATTTTTCCTCCACTGATATCATTACTTAATTCATCTAAGGTAAACCCAACAGCTAATTTTGCGGCGATTTTAGCTATGGGAAATCCTGTTGCTTTCGATGCAAGAGCTGAAGATCTGGAGACTCTTGGATTCATCTCAATAACCACCATTTCTCCATCCTTTGGATTTATAGCGAACTGAACATTTGAGCCACCGGTTTCCACTCCTATTTCTCTGAGAATGGCAAAAGAAGCATTTCTCATTTCTTGATATTCCTTGTCCGTCAACGTTTGAGCAGGTGCAACGGTAATGGAGTCTCCCGTATGTACCCCCATAGGATCGAAGTTTTCTATGCTACAAATAATTATGCAGTTATCCACTTTATCCCTTACAACCTCCATTTCGTATTCTTTCCAGCCCGAAAGGTATTGGTCTATATATAGCTCAGA
>CABZHD010000003.1:0-104566 GCA_902525435.1 uncultured SAR86 cluster bacterium
ATGATTTTGAAGCAGGAATTTCTTTGGAAGGCTGGGAGGTAAAAAGCATCAGAAATGGGCAGATAGAATTAAAAAATGCTTACGTTGTTTTAAAAAAAGGAGAAGCATGGATTATTGGATTGAAAATCCTTCCCATGAAAGAAATCACTTATGAAGTTTCTTCTGAAAGATCTAGAAAGCTTTTACTTACTAAGGCAGAGTTATCTAAGCTTTTCAAACAGACAAATGAAAAAGGATTGAGTTGTGTCCCCATAAAAATTTTTTGGAAAAATAATTTAGTTAAAGTAAAGATTTCTGTGGCTCGAGGAAAATCAAAATACGATAAGAGACACTCGTTGAAAAATAAGGAGTGGAGAAAGGAAAAATCTACGTTAGAAAATTTTTCTAACTGATGATCATTAGATACAATTACTTGCTTTTTGGGGGCGAACAGGATTAGACATCTTTCTTTCGAACCTTAAGTGCATGTCGAGATTGAGGAGTTCTCGTTAAACAATTCTCAAAACAATTAGTTGGCAAAAACAACTACGCACTAGCTGCATAATTAAGCTAGCTTCCTTACCCTGACTTCTACTAAGGGATAAGCGAAGTCGACTAGTAGAATGCTTGAAATGTGTTGCTCAGACACATTTTGATAAGACTTTTCTGAGCTTACTCTTCTAATCCCTTTTCATCGGGCCATGGAAGTAAAAGAAAATTGATGAAATAAGCATGTAGATCTGAAGGTAAGAGTTAGTTGGACGCGGGTTCGATACCCGCCGCCTCCACCAAGAATTTATCTAGTGATAAAATGATTTAATGAAAAAGAAATTTTTACAGATATTTATTTTATTTTTATTATCTGCTTGCGTGGCTAATCAAACCATACAAACTGTGCAAACCGGAGATTTTGAGATGAATTGTGCTCAACTTAATTACGAATTAACTAATCTTGGAGCTAGATTTGAAGAAGTTAAATCAGAATCTGGAGCCACTGGAGACAATGTAGCTTTGGGTTTTTTCTTTTGGCCAGGAATTATTGTAAATGAGCAGCAAGCAAGAAAGAATCAAGAATCAATCAATGCAAGGATGACGCATCTTACAAGGCTCTACTCAGAAAAATGTTTAAAAAATTAACTAATTTATAATTAGCTTATTATCTATATTACTCAATATAAAAGAAAAAATTTCTGAATAAGAATCAAGAACTATATCTGTCGGTGTACCTGCACCATGACCTGCTTCAGTCTCAATTCTAATGAGGATAGGATTAATTCCGCTTTGTGCATCCTGAAGAGAAGCAGCAAACTTATATGAATGAGCTGGGACTACCCTATCGTCATGATCGCCTGTTGTTATCAATGTGGCGGGATAAGAGACTTCGTCTTTAATATTGTGTAATGGTGAATAAGACAAAAGATAGTTAAACATCTCTTCACTTTCATCCGATGTACCGTAATCATAAGCCCAGCCTGCACCGGCAGTAAATTTATGATACCTAAGCATATCTAGTACACCCACTGCAGGGAGAGCAACTCTAGCAAGCTGAGGCTCTTGGGTCATAACAGCACCAACTAAAAGACCTCCGTTCGAACCTCCTCTCAAAATTAAGTTTTCTGATTTTGTATAGCCCTCTGAAAAAAGAAATCTTGCGGCATAGATAAAATCATCAAATACATTGTGCTTATTCATTTTTGTCCCAGATAGATGCCATTTCTTCCCATATTCTCCGCCCCCTCTGATATTTGGAACCGCATAAACTCCGCCTTTTTCTAACCAATAAGCCATAATGCTGCTGAAATTTGGAGTGAGAGAAATATTAAAACCTCCATATCCGTAAAGAATTGTTGGATTTTTACCATTTTTACTCAAACCTTTTTTATATGTGATGATCATTGGAACTTTTGTTCCGTCTTTAGAGGTATAAAAAACCTGCTCCGATATATATTTTGCAGGATCAAAATTTATTTTTGGCTTGAAATAAATTTTTGATTTACCGCTCTTAGGATTGATGCTGTAGATTGTGGGAGGTGTATGGTAGTTGGAGAAAGAATAGAAAAGTTCATCATCCTCTTTTTTCCCTGAGATTGGAGAAACACTCCCTATACCCGGTAGATTTACTTCTCTAATGAGTTTTCCAGAAAAATCATATTGAAAAGTCTTCGAAATTGCATTCTGCATTAACTCTACAAATATGTAGCCTCCTGAAGAGCTTGGACTCATTACAGAATCCTGTTCTGGGATTAAATCTTTGGAGTTATCTAAAGAAGGTTTTGTGGCTTGAATTGAAATAATTTTTTGATTATCAGCATTCTTGTTAGTCACTAAAAAAAGTTCGTCATCTAGACTATCCAATAAATAAACATCGATAGAAAGATCATCATTTATAGTTTTAATTTGTGGATTTTCATCTAAGTGATTTATTAAATAGAGCTCATTTCCAGATGTGGAATTTGCGGCAGATATAATTAAGTATTTTTGATCCTCTGTTACAGAGGATGAAACATATCTTCTTTTTTGTTCAGCTTTGTTTCCAAAGATAATTTGATCTTTTTCTTGAGTAGTTCCTAATTTATGAAAATAAAGTTTATGATTATTATTCAAAGAACTTAGTTCACTTCCTTCGGGAGCATCGTAAGTTGAATAGTAGATACCCTCATTGTTTTTCCAACTTAATGAAGAAAACTTAACGTTGATTAGAGAATCTGATAACAATGATTTGGTATCTGTATCTAAAAAGAATACTTTCCTCCAATCACTTCCACCTTCAGAAATTGCATAAGCAGCAACACTTCCATCTTTACTAAAACTAATATCAGACAAAGAGATAGTTCCATCTTCACTGAACGAGTTAGGATCTAAAAAGACTTCCTCAACCCCTTGAGAGTCTTTTCGGTAAAGCACTGATTGATTTTGTAGGCCACTATTCTTGAAAAAATAAATGTAATTTCCTTCTCTGAAGGGCGAAGAAAATTTCTCATAGTCCCAAATTTGTTTTAATCCATCTTTTATTTGCTCTTTGAACCCTAAACTTTCGAAATATTTATCAGTAAAGAGATTTTGATCCTCTATCCACATCTTTGTCTTTTTATCCAGATCATCCTCAAGCCATCTATATGGATCTTGAATTTCTTTTGAAAAATATAAATCAGAAATATTAACTTTTTTAGTCATGGGATAAATTGATTTCAAATTATTATTATCAACCATGCTTAACTGCTCGCACGATAACAAACTAATAGAAATGAGGAATATGGCTAGTTTTCGCATGAATGAATAAACTTGTTAAGTATTATATTGACAAATTAGTTTGTTATCTTCATCATTCCGCACCTATGGCAAACATTAAATCAGCAATTAAAAGAGCTAGGCAAGCTAATAGAAGAAATGCCCTTAAAAGCTCTCAACGTGCTTCTGCGAGGACAAGTATTAAGGCTTTTGAAAAAGCACTTGATGATAAGGATATTGAAGCTGCTGGGAGTGAGTTTAAGAAAACTCAGAAACTGATGGATAAACTTGCCAATAAAAAAGTTCTTCCCAAAAATCACGTTGCAAGAACTAAATCAAGACTCAACAAAAAATTAAAAGCTCTTAAGTCAGCTTAATTTCAATCTAGTTCTCTTTTTTTGGTTCTGCAATGAACGAAATAGTTCTTTTTCATGACCGCTTAGGATATAGCCAATCCTTTGATTATTAATTAAGAAAATTTTCATAGCTGACAATTTAGTTTTCATGCCTCCTCTTCCTAACTTACCAGAGTCTCCAAAAATAATTGTTTGATTTGAAAGAGCTTTAAGGCTGACTTCGTCAATAAGAACTGCGTCCTTATTTGTTCTTGGATCTTTTGAATATAAACCCTTTTGATCTGTATAAAGTATAAGTTTTTTAGAACTAATAAGATTCGCTAGTTTTGCACTTAATTGATCATTATCTCCTCTCTCAATTTCTTCTGTTGATACAGAATCATTTTCATTGACTATTGGCGTTATACCCCATCTCAGGAGATTATTGATGCTTGATTTAATATTGTTGGATTTTAGTTTAGATTTAAAATCACTGTGACTGAGGAGAACTTGAGCAACCTCTATTTGAAATTTATCAAAATTTTTCTGGTAAGCATTAATAAGCCCTATTTGGCCAACAGCTGATAATGATTGAAGTTGTTTGATATTCTTTGGTTTTTTTTCTATGCCTCTTTTCTTCATTCCATAGGAAATTGCACCAGATGAAACTAAAACTACATCAAAATCATTTTCTCTGAATTTCTGAATGCACTTAGCAAGTCTTTTAAAAAAAGCTGAATTTTCTCGACTTCCCTGTGAAATTAAGGAGGACCCTACTTTCATTACTACTATTGAATTACTCATTACTGTTAATCTCTATGATTTTTGTACTGACCTTTTTGACTAGTTCGCTTAATCCTTCCCCAGTTATAGAAGATATTAAAAAAACCTCATTGCTGTAAATCTTTTTTGCCTTAGATAAATAATCATCCTTCGATTCTGTTTTTGTGTCTGCTTTAGTTAGTACAATCCATTGCTCTAGTTTAGATAAAGATTCGTCAAATTCTTTTAGCTCTTTATCTAAAGAATTCTTTTTTTCCTTTACATCTTCAGGTTTGATTTCTGATACATCAATTAGATGAAGCAATAACTTTACTCGAGATAAATGTTTTAAAAATCTAATCCCAAGCCCTGCTCCCTTGGCAGCTCCCGGAATTAATCCTGGAATATCTGCAATTACATATGGATTGAGAGATTTAGCCTCAACCACTCCAAGATTAGGAGTTAGAGTAGTAAACGGATAGTCGGCTATTTTGGGTTTTGCCTCAGATATACTCGAAATTAAGGTAGATTTTCCTGCATTTGGAAATCCTAAGAGACCAACATCAGCTATTAATCTTAGTTCTAACTGAAGCGATAGCTCTTCTCCCTTTTCTCCATCTGTAGTTTTTCTGGGAGCTCTATTGGTAGATGACTTGAACCTTGCATTCCCTAATCCACCCTTTCCTCCAGAAACAACTTCAAAAAGATCGCCATCTTTTTTTAAGTCTGCTATCTCTTCTTCAGTTGATTCTTCAAAAACAACAGTACCAACGGGAACTCTTAAAATTATGTCACTGGCATCCTTGCCATGTTTATTTTTACCCTCGCCAGGAGAACCATTTTTAGCTTGGTATTTTTTTTGTAATCTAAAATCTTGCAGCGTTGTTAAAGAGCTGTCAGCTTTGAGAAAAATGCTTCCGCCTTTCCCTCCGTCGCCACCATCGGGACCACCCTTAGGAATAAATTTTTCTCTTCTGAAGCTCAAACATCCGTTTCCACCAGAGCCAGCTATTAATTGAATAGCGGCTTCGTCAATGAAGCTCATTATTTAATCTGCGGGAGTGATATTTATGAATTGTCTAAGATTTCTACCTTTTTTGCTGAAAGATACAGTGCCGTCAATTTTTGCAAAAAGTGTATGATCTTTTCCAATTCCAACATTTGTGCCAGGATGAAACTTTGTGCCCCTTTGCCTGACTAGAATAGAGCCAGCAGATACCAGTTGGCCGCCGTACCTTTTAACGCCCAGTCTTTTAGATTCAGAATCTCTTCCGTTTCTACTGCTACCACCTGCTTTTTTATGTGCCATACTTAAACCGAAATTTGCTCTATTTGAATTTCACTATAATTTTGACGATGACCTTGCTTTTTCCTGTAGTCCTTCCTTCTTTTCATCTTGATAATAGTTACTTTATCTTCTTTTCCGTGTCGAAGGATTTTTGCAGTTACCTTCGCCCCTTCAATAAAAGGAGAGCCAAGAGTAACTTCGCCATCTTTCTCAATTAATAGCACATCAGTAATATCAACAGGTTCTCCTTCAGAAGCTTTAAGTTTTTCAACTTTAAGGATTTCGCCTTCAGCAACTTTATGCTGTTTACCACCTGTTTTGATTACCGCGTACATTTTTATATCAAAATTGAGGTCGAATGATATCTAAATAAGTTCTTTGTCGCAATAGATTCAATAAATCAACTATGATAATTTGTACTTGAGAGATTGATGAAATTTACAGAAAAGAATTCTTTCACGAAAGAAGAACTTCAACTTTGCTCGAACGGAAAGCTATTTCATGAAAATGATGGAAAGCTTCCAAGTAGCAATATGCTGATGTTAGATAGAATTACTTCAATATCAGAAGATCAGGGTAATTACTCAAATGGACTAATAGAGGCAGAACTTGATATCAATGAGAATCTTTGGTTTTTTGATTGTCATTTTAAAGATGATCCAGTTATGCCCGGATGCTTAGGTTTGGACGCAATGTGGCAAATTTTAGGGTTTTATTTACTTTGGTCTGGGAATCATGGAATAGGAAGAGCTCTTGGTGCCGGGCAGGTAAAATTTTATGGTCAAGTGCTTCCTCATGCTAAAACGGTTAAATATGAGATTCATGTAAAAAGAATGCTATCAACAAAAACTGTTCTTGGAGTTGCGGACGGATTAATGTACGTTGATGGGAAGGAAATTTATTCAGCGAAGAACTTAAAAGTTGGGCTTTTTGAGAACCCTGGTAATTTTTGATGAGTACTTTAAAAAGAGCAGTAATAACAGGAATTGGTGCCATATCTTGCATAGGTAACAATATTTCTGAAATAACGAAATCTCTTAAATCGGGTACATCAGGGATACGTTTCAATGAATCATACAAAGAACTGGGTATGCGAAGTCATATTTCTGGCTCCATTAATTTAAATCTAAAGGATCTCATTGATAGAAAACATTTGAGATTTATGGGAGAAGCAGCAAGCTATGCCTATTTAAGTGCTGCAGAGGCTATAAAAGACTCAGGCTTGGATCTATCAAGGTTTTCTTCACTAGACGTTGGGGTCATTGCAGGTTCCGGTGGAGCATCTTCTAGAAGCCAGGTTGAAGCAGCAGATATAGTTAAGAGCAAAGGAGTTAAAAGAATAGGACCTTATAGAGTTACTCAAACAATGGGAAACACCGTGTCAGCAGCTCTTGCAACTTTTTTTGGCATCAAAGGGGTGAATTTCTCTATTTCCTCTGCATGCTCAACAAGCGCACATTGTATTGGATCAGCTCTGGAACAAATTCAATTGGGAAAACAAAAAATAATATTAGCTGGTGGCGCTGAAGATGAGCATTGGACAATGTCTAGTATGTTTGATGCCATGGGAGCGCTGTCTTCTTCATATAATGAGAGTCCTGAGAAAGCATCAAGGCCTTTTGATAAAGACAGAGATGGTTTTGTTATAGCCGGAGGAGCGGGCATGCTCGTCGTTGAAGAATTAGATCATGCTCTAGAAAGAAACGCTGATATTTATGCTGAAATTACTGGATATGGAGCAACTTCTGATGGAGATGACATGGTCCATCCATCCGGAGAAGGAGCAACTAATTGCATGCTAAAGGCTGTTGAAATGCATGGAAAAGATAATATTGATTATATTAATGCTCACGGAACTTCAACACCTGCTGGAGATCCTGTCGAGTTAGAATCTATAAAAAAAGTTTTCATAGATAAAATTCCTCCCATAAGCTCAACAAAATCTCAAACTGGACATACCCTCGGTGCCGCTGGGGCTTTAGAAAGTATTTTTTCACTATTAATGCTAAAAAACAGTTTTATATCAAAAACCCTTAATCTTTCTAGCTCGATTGATGAAGGTGAAGGTTTAGACTTAGTTTCAGAAGTCAGAGATCAGAACTTGGATGCTGTAATGAATAATAGCTTTGGCTTTGGGGGAACTAACGTTAGTTTAGTTTTTGAAAAGTTAAAATCCTAAAAAGGAATTTCATCGTCTATGAGCCTCTCCTCGGGTTGAGTACTAGAGCTATTCATCTGAGGGCTCTGATCCATATTATCTTCAGATCTTCGTCCTCCTAACATTTGCATTTCTCTCCCAATAATCTCTGTTGTATATCTCTTATTTCCTTGATCGTCTTCCCAATCTCTTGTTCTTAATGATCCCTCAATATAGACAGAAGAACCTTTTTTTAAATACTCCCCACAAACTTCTGCAATTCTTCTAAAAAAAACAACTCTATGCCACTCAGTTTTTTCCTTTTTTTCTCCAGTTTGATTATCATTCCAGCTTTCAGATGTAGCGATACTCAAATTTGCAACTGCATCTCCTCCCGCCGTATACCTCATGTCAGGATCTTTCCCGAGATTACCAACTAATATAACCTTATTTATTCCGCTTCGAGCCATAATGCACCTTATTTTTAATGTAAATTCATTATAATCCATCTGAAAGACTATTTATAAATAAATGAAAAATATCGAAGTCAAAGGTGCTAAACAGCACAATCTTAAAAACATCGATGTAATAATTCCTCGAGATAAACTTACCGTCATTACAGGACTTTCTGGATCAGGAAAGTCTTCTTTAGCATTTGATACTTTATATGCTGAAGGTCAAAGAAGATATGTTGAATCATTGTCTTCTTATGCAAGACAATTTTTGTCAGTTATGGATAAGCCCGATGTTGATCATATAAATGGTTTGTCCCCCGCTATTTCAATAGAGCAAAAATCCACATCTCATAATCCAAGGTCTACAGTTGGGACTGTTACTGAAATATATGACTATTTGAGGCTGCTTTATGCAAGGGTCGGCACGCCTTTTTGTCCAGATCATGGAATCTCCCTTGAATCTCAAAGCATCGATCAGATAGTCGATAAACTTTTTAAAGATGAGGAAAATGAGAGAGCTATTATCTTATGCCCTATAGTAAGCCAACAAAAAGGTGAGCACTTAATCCTACTTAACGACCTTAAGGTGAGAGGATTTATTAGGGCAAGAATTAATGGAGAAATCATTGATCTGGATAATCTCCCTCAACTTAATAAAAATAAAAAACATGATATTGATATTGTCATTGATAGGCTATCTATTTCGAAGAAAAATAAATCAAGAATATCTGAATCAATAGAAACTGCGTTGAGAGAGTCAGATGGAATAGTAACTATCTCTTTCCTTGATGAATCTAAAAAAGACATAACATTTTCAACAAAAATGGCCTGCACCGAGTGTGGTTTCAGTATTGCTTCATTAGAACCTAGACTATTTTCTTTCAATAGCCCTTCTGGAGCTTGCGATGATTGCGATGGATTAGGTCAGAAGTCCCAAGTTGATAGAAGAAAAGTTATTGTGAGACCTGAATTAAGCTTGAATCAAGGGGCAATTGAGGGATGGGATTCAAGTCAGATGTATCATCACTATCTTCTCAACAGGGTAGCAAAACACTATGGAATTTCCTTGGACGAACCCTTCGAGGATTTATCTGAAAATATAAAAGAAAAAATACTAAATGGTAGTTCAGGGGAAATTATAGATTTTAGTTATGTTTCTAAAAGAGGAAATCTCAGAGAATCATTTAAAACTTTCGAAGGTGTGCTTAATAATATTGATAGAAGATTTAGAGAGAGTGAATCAGCTTTTTCTAGAGAGTATTTATCCAAATATATGACCAATACTGTTTGTATGTCATGTGAAGGCTCGAGATTAAATAAAGAGGCAAGATCTGTGAAGATAGATGGTAAAGAGCTTTGGGATATAACAAACATGACCATTGATGATTGCCTTGATTTTTTTAATAACTTGAATTTAAAGGGCAAAAAGGGAGCAATTGCAGAGAAGGTAGTAAAAGAGCTGAAAGAAAGATTAAAATTTTTATCTGATGTCGGGCTTAATTATCTAACATTATCAAGAAGCGCCGAAACTTTGAGTGGAGGAGAAGCACAAAGAATAAGACTTGCCAGTCAAATAGGTGCTGGGCTCGTTGGAGTTACATACATTCTTGATGAACCATCAATTGGCCTTCACCAAAGAGATAATAAGAGACTTTTATCTACTTTGTTTAGATTAAAAGATTTAGGAAATACGGTTATCGTCGTTGAGCATGATAAAGAGACAATAGAATGTGCTGATCATATTATTGATATCGGTCCAGGGGCAGGTATTCATGGAGGGTTTGTCAGTTTTGCAGGCAATTATAAAGAAATCCTTAAGCAAGAAAGTTCCTTAACCGGACAATATTTATCCGGGAAAAAAGATATTAAGATTGATAAATTTGAGAAATCTGAAAAAGGTTCTCTTTGTATTAAGGGTTGTAATGGGAACAATCTCAAGAATGTTAATTTAAATTTACCTTTGGGAAAAATTATCAGCATTACTGGAGTTTCGGGTTCTGGAAAATCTACTCTGATTAATCAAACTTTATATCCTGCTTTGGCAAATAAGATTCAAAAATCTAACTATGACTGTCAAGAATTTGAAAACATTTCAGGTGAAAAAAAATTAGATAAAATTATTGAGATTAGTCAGTCCCCAATAGGAAGGACTCCAAGATCAAATCCTGTTACTTACACAGGAATATTCACGCCTATCAGAGAGCTGTTTTCAGAAACGGAAGAGGCAAGAGCTCGAGGCTATAAGCCAGGAAGGTTCAGCTTCAATGTTAAAGGTGGCAGATGTGAAACTTGTCAAGGAGATGGTTTAATTAAGGTAGAAATGCATTTTCTGCCGGACGTCTATGTTAAATGTGATGTTTGTGATGGAAAAAGATATAACAAAGAAACGCTTGAGGTGAAATTCAAGGGGAAAAACATCTTTGAGGTTCTTGATATGAACGTTGAAGAATCCTTGAAATTTTTTGATTCGATTCCAACCATCAAAAGAAAATTACAAACTCTTTATGATGTGGGATTGAGTTATATAAAAATTGGCCAGCCCGCTACAACGTTATCTGGAGGAGAAGCCCAAAGAGTAAAACTTGCTAAAGAGCTTGGCAAGGTATCCACCGGAGATACTCTTTATCTATTAGACGAACCAACAACTGGTCTTCATTTCCATGATGTAAACCTACTATTAAAAGTGATCAATAAATTGAATGAACAAGGCAATACTGTTGTCATTATCGAACATAACTTAGATGTGATTGTTAATTCTGATTGGATAATAGATCTTGGCCCAGAAGGCGGATCGGGTGGCGGAGAAATTATTGGAGAAGGAACTCCAGAAGAAATTTCAAAAATTAAAAAATCTCATACTGGGAGATTTCTGAAGGAAATGTTGAATTAATCTTCTTGAGATATCTCTTCAGAAGAATCCTCAGACTTATCGGTAAGCTCCACAAAAGCCATTGGGGCTGCGTCACCGGGTCTTGGTCCCATCTTAATAATTCTGAGATATCCGCCAGGTCTATCTTTAAATCTTGGTCCTAGGTCAGAGAAAAGTTTTCCAACCGCAGAATCATTTCTCAGTTTTGAAAAGGCTCTTCTTCTGTTGGCAACAGAATCAACTTTAGCCAATGTAACTAATGGCTCAAAGACACCTCTAAGTTCTTTTGCCTTTGGAACAGTGGTTTTTATAGATTCAGTCTTAATCAAAGAAATAACCATGTTTTTAAACATAGCTTTTCTCTGATCGCTTGTGCGACCGAATTTTCTTCCTGTTTTTTGGTGTCTCATCTATTAACCTTCAACATTTGACGGGGGCCAATTCTCGAGTTCTAAACCTAAAGATAATCCTCTAGCTGCTAGAACTTCTTTGATTTCATTAAGTGACTTTCTACCTAGATTAGGAGTTCTTAAAAGATCAGATTCCTTTCGGGTTACTAAGTCTCCAATATAATGGATCTTCTCTACTTTTAAGCAATTGGCTGATCTCACTGTTAATTCGAGTTCATCTACAGGCCTCAACATAATTGGATCAACAGGAGGAGTTTCATCTTCTTCTGGTTCTTCGGTTTCAAACCCTAATTCAGCAAAAGCCATTAATTGTCTTTGTAAAATAGTCGCTGCTAACCTCACAATCTCTTCAGGATCGATTGTTCCATTGGTTTCAACCTCAAGAATAAGCTTGTCAAGGTCAGTTCTATTTTCTACCCTTGCATTTTCAACTGAATAAGAAACTTTTTTAATTGGACTGTATGAAGCATCAATCTTTAGTGAGCCGACCTCAGTATCTTCGCTCTCGGCCAAAGCGATGATGTCTACAGGAACATAACCTCTACCCTTTGTAACTTTTGCTGTCATCTCAAGGGAGCCTTTGTCAGCGAGAGTAGCAACTACGTGATCAGGATTGACAATCTCAACTCCAGCAGGAAGTTCAAAATCACTACCTTTGATATCTCCTGATCCTGATTTATTCACTGATATTTCGACTTCCTCTTGATCTGAAAGTCTTACGGAAAGACCTTTTAGATTTAAAAGAATATTAATGACATCCTCTTTAACTCCATCAATAGAGCCAAACTCATGAAGAACCCCATTTATTTTTGCTTCAGAAACCGCCGCGCCGGGGATTGAAGATAAAATTATCCTTCTAAGAGCATTTCCCAAGGTATGTCCAAAGCCTCTTTCAAGAGGTTCTAACACTATTTTTGAATTGTTTGAATCAACTTCTTCTACCAAAATTTCTTTGGGAGTTAAGAAGTCTTTGATCATATCGAAATTATCTGTCATAGAATATCCTCTTTAAAATTATCTTGAATAAAGCTCAACAATAAAACTTTCATTAATTTCACTACTAAGCGAATCTCTGTCAGGAGTATTTTTGTAAATGCCTGAAAAGTTATCGTGGTTAACTTCAATCCACTCACAAGGCTCCCTTGTTTTAAAAATCTCAAAAGATTGAGAAATTCTTTTTTGATTTCTTGATTTCTCAGAAATACTTATCTCGTCTCCTTCTGTTACCTGATAAGAAGGAATGTTTACTTTTTTTCCATTAACCAAAACTGACTTATGATTAACTAATTGCCTCGCTTCGGCACGAGTAGCAGCAAATCCCATTCTATAGACCACGTTATCTAATCTAGCCTCTAAAAATTGCAAGAGATTTGTTCCTGTCTCACCTCTGCTACTAGCTGCTGCCTTGTAATAATTTCTAAATTGTCTTTCTAGAACTCCATACATTCTTTTTACTTTTTGTTTTTCTCTCAATTGCAAACCATAGTCTGAAGTTCTGATTCTTTTTGCCCCATGATGTCCGGGAGGATTTTCAGATCTTATTTTGGATTCGTATGACCTATACCCACTTGTTAAAAGCAGATCGGTCCCTTCTCTGCGTGATAATTTATTTCTTGGTCCTCTATATCTTGCCACTTTACACCCTTCTCTTTTTTGGAGGACGACACCCATTGTGAGGAATAGGAGTTACATCCGAAATTTTTGTAATCTTAAAACCGCAACCATTCAAAGCTCTGACTGCAGATTCTCGACCTGCTCCAGGTCCGGAAACTTCAATTTCCAAATTATTTATTCCAAAGTTTTTAGCAACATCTCCAGCTTTGGAAGCTGCTACCTGAGCGGCAAAAGGTGTACTTTTTCTTGATCCTTTAAAACCTGATCCACCAGCACTTGCCCAAGTTAATGTATTTCCCTGTTTGTCGGTAATATTAATGATGGTGTTATTAAATGTAGCGTATATATGCGCAACAGCATCATTGTATGTTCGGCTATTTTTTTTAGATTTTGTCCCTTGTTTTGCCATATTTATCTTCTAATAGGTTTTCTAGGCCCTTTTCTGGTCCTAGCATTAGTTTTTGTTCTCTGTCCTCTGACAGGTAAATGTTTCCTATGTCTCATTCCTCTCAAAGTTCCTAAATCCATAAGTCTTTTAATATTGGTGCTTATTTCTCTTCTTAAATCTCCTTCTACAAGAAATTCATTTACAGCTTTTCTAAGTTTTTCTAAATCTTCTTCGCTTAAACTTCCGATCAAAGAAGTTTTTTCAATGCCCAATTGATCACAAATAGTCAATGCTCTCGTTCTGCCGATACCAAAAATATGAGTTAAAGAAACCCAAGCTTGTTTTTTATCTGGAATATTTACACCTGCTACCCTAGCCATATTTACTACCCCTGCCTCTGTTTATGTTTTGGTTCAATACAAATGACAAAAACGGTGCCGTGTCTTTTGATTATTTTGCAATCCTTACACATTTTTTTTACTGAAGCTCTTACTTTCATAATTACCTTCTATAATTTTTTAAATTAGCTTTTTTCATTAAAGACTCATATTGACTAGATAAAAGGTGCGATTGTACCTGAGCCATGAAGTCCATGACTACTACCACAGCAATTAAAAGTGATGTTCCCCCGAGATAAAAAGGTACATTTGCAGATACAATCAGGAATTGAGGAAGTAAACAAACTGCAATCATGTATATTGATCCCCATACTGTTAATCTAGACATAACACTGTCAATGTAGCCTTCTGTTTGATCGCCAGGCCTTATTCCAGGTAAGAATCCTCCAGATCTTTTAAGATTATCTGAAATATCTTTTGCCGGAAATTGAATGGCGGTATAAAAGAAACAGAAATAAGCTATCAAAACCGCAAAAACTATTACATACAAGGGTTGCCCAGGACTTAAAGCCAATGATATTTCCTGCAACCACTCAAAACCTTCAGATTGTCCAAACCAAGTACTAATTGAGGCTGGAAAAAGAACTATCGATGAAGCAAAGATCGCAGGAATTACTCCTGACATATTTACTTTCAATGGAACATGAGATGATTGACCCATAGCCATCTGGTTACCGATTTGTCTCTTAGCATAATTAACCGAAACTCTTCTTTGTGCCCTTTCTACCCAAACAATAAAAGCAATAGCCAATATTGCGAGAAGAGCTACTGATAAAAGTACGATTAAGTTAATTTCTCCTTGTCTAGCTCCTTCAAATGACTGGCCTATTGCTCTTGGCAATCCAGAAACAATACTGGCAAAAATAATAAGAGATATTCCATTTCCGATGCCTCTCTCATTTACCTGTTCCCCAAGCCATACCAAAAACATTGTTCCGGTAACAAAAGAAATAACTGCGGTAACAATAAACATATTTCCAGGAGTGCTAGCTAGCCCTTGACTCGATAATGCTATCGCAAAACCACTCGATTGAATTATTGCAAGCCCTAAAGTACCAAGGCGAACATAGTTGGTCCTTTTTCTTCTTCCAACTTCCCCTTCCTGTCTAAACATTTTTTTAAGGCTTGGAGTTGTTGCCTCTAATAAATTCATCACAATAGCCGCAGTGATGTAAGGAACAACATTTAAAGCCATGATGCTCATTCTTTCTAGCGCACCTCCAGAAAACATATTAAATAAACCTAGAAGAGTTCCTTGATTTTGATCAAATAAAGAAGAAAGTTTCATAGGATCAATGCCTGGAACAGGAATATGGGTTCCAATCCTATAAATAATTATTGCGTAAAGAACAAATCTAAGCCTTGCCCAAAGTTCAGACAATCCAGATGATTTAGCTGGATTTCTAGCCACTTATAATTTCTCCACCTAATTTATTAATTAATTCCTCAACAGATTTAGAAACGGATAAACCCTCAATTTTCACTGTTTTTGTCAATTCGCCGCCGTTAATGATCTTCACTTTTTTTATCTTGTTTGAAATGATTTTATTTTTCTTCAAAACCTCTAAAGTAATATGATCTTCAGCAAGCTTTTCTATATCTCTGAGTTTTATATGTGTACTGTATGGTTTTTGTCTAGAAGTGAATCCAAACTTTGGAAGTCTTTGTTGGATAGGCATTTGACCTCCCTCAAATCCAGGTCTTATTGAAGCTCCAGATCTTGCCTTTTGACCCTTATGACCTCTTCCTGATGTTTTTCCTGAACCAGATCCTGTTCCTCTACCAATACGCTTAGAGACTTTATTTTTGTTTGTTCTTTGAAGATTATTAAGTTTTAGCATTTAATCTAAGACCTCCAGCAGATGATGAGCTTTCTTGATCATACCTAGATTTTCAGGCGTGTTTTGAACCTCAACTACTTGATTAATTTTTTTTAATCCCAATCCTCTTACGGAGAGCCTCTGATTTTTCATCGAGCCCGCTAAACCTCTCTTTAATTTAACTCTAATCATTTCGTTAGACATTTCTTCCTCTTAAGATCTCCTTTCAGCAACCTGTTCCGGTGATTCAACGCTTGCTAATCCCTTCACAGTCGCTCTAACAACATTAATAGGATTGGTTGAGCCATATGTTTTAGCTAATACATCTTTAATGCCAGCCAACTCAAGGACAGCTCGCATCGCACCACCTGCAATGACTCCAGTGCCTGGAGAAGCCGGTTGCATATAAACAGTGGAACTTCCATGAGTTGATTTAACTGGATAATGGAGAGTAGAGCCCTTAAGTTCAATTTTGATCATATTTTTTCTGGCATTTTCTAAAGCTTTTTGAATAGCCATAGGTACTTCTCTGGCTTTTCCTCTTCCGAAACCAACCTTGCCTGCTCCATCTCCTACGACGGTAAGAGCTGTGAACCCAAAGATTCTTCCGCCTTTTACAACTTTTGCTACTCTATTAACTCCTACAAGTTTTTCTTCTAGAGCTTCGTTACTAAACTGATCTATATTTTCTTCCATAATTCCTCAAAATTCTAAGCCTGCTTCACGTGCAGATTCAGCAAGGCTCTTTACACGACCATGATATTTATATCCCGATCTATCAAACGTAACCTTTTTAATGCCTTTCTCGATAGCTCTTTTAGCAACCAATTCTCCAACTTTTTTTGCAGCTTCTTGATTTCCACCTTTATCAAGTTTTGCTTCTTTATCTGCAGAAGAAGCATGCGCAAGCACTTCTTTTCCGTCAGGAGAAAAAACCTGAGCATAAATCTGATTATTGGATCTAAAAATAGATAGCCTATGATTACTCATTTCTTTAGTCTTAGATCTAAGTTTTCTAGATCTTCTTTGTCTTGCAGTAAATTTATCACTCATGCTTAAGCCTTCTTAGATTCTTTACGTTTAATTCTTTCTTCGGCATATTTAACCCCCTTTCCTTTATAAGGTTCTGGAGGTCTAAATGATCTAATTTTTGCAGCAGTTTCTCCTAAAAGTTGCTTATTAGCTGACTTTAAAATAACTTCAGTTTGAGAAGGCACGTCGGCGTTTACCCCTTCGGGTAGTTGGTAAATTATTGGATGAGAGAATCCTAGAGAGAGTTCCAATTTATCTCCAGAAAGCTTTGCTCTGTAACCAACCCCATTAATTTCTAATTTTTTTTCGAAACCGTCTGAAACTCCTTTAATCATATTTATTGCTAAAGCCCTCATTGTCCCTACCATTGCGATAGATTCCTTTGTTTCTTCTTTAGGAGAAAACAATAGTTCTTTCTCAGGAGTGGAAGCCATTACTGAAGGATGAATAGACATAGATAAGTCTCCGTTCTTACCCGAAACTTTAAGTAAGTTTTCAGCAAGGGATATCTCTATACCTTCTTGAATTGGAATTGGTCTTTCAGTGTTTCTAGCCATAATTAAAATACAGTGCAGATTAATTCTCCGCCTACCCCATGTTCTCTAGCTTCTTTGTCTGTCAAAACTCCTTTACTTGTTGTAATAATTCCAACCCCTAAACCATTTCTGACCGAGGGAATTTCTTTTGATGAAAAGTATTTTCTTAATCCAGGTTTGCTTATCCTTTTCAATTCTCTGATAACCGGCGATTCTTGATGGTATTTGAGGGAAACTAAAATAGTTTTTTTGCTCTCCTCGCCTTCAATCTTAAAAGATGATATGAATCCTTCTTTCTCTAATACTGAGCAAATGGCGTTTTTAATTTTTGAAGATGAAAAGCTGACCGTTGCATGCCCTCTAGCTTGAGCATTCATCACTCTAGAAATCATGTCAGAAATTGGATCTTGCATACTCATTGATAACCTCTACCAACTTGATTTAACTAATCCTGGAACATCTCCATTCATAGCCAATTCTCTTAATTTATTTCTTGAAAGACCAAACCTTCTGTAAACAGCGTGCGGTCTTCCAGTTATTTGACATCTTCTTTGGAGACGAACAGGACTTGCATCTCTTGGAAGTTTTTGAAGTTTTAATCTTGCCTCATATCTTTCTTCATCAGATAGATTCATGTCTGAGATAACTTTTTTAAGCTCCTCTCTCTTTTTTGCAAACTTTTGAACCATCTTGATTCTTTTGTTCTCTCTAGCAATCATTGAAACTTTAGCCATAATTTTTACCTTTAACTTTTAAATGGGAAGTTTAATTTTGATAGAAGGGCAAAACCTTCTTTATCATTATTGGCGGAGGTTGTAATACAAATATCCATACCGCGTATTTTTTCTACTTTGTCATAATCAATTTCAGGAAAGATAATGTGTTCTTTTATTCCCAATGAGTAATTACCTTGACCGTCGAAAGATTTTGGATTCAATCCTCTAAAATCTCTTTCCCTTGGAATTGCTATAGACAACAACCTGTCTAAAAATTCATACATTCTGTTACCTCTTAAAGTAACTTTGCACCCAATTGGAAATCCTTCTCTTATTTTAAAACTCGCTACCGACTTCCTTGCAAAAGTCTTTATTGGTTTTTGGCCTGCTATTAATTCAAGATCTGCAATTGCATCATCAACCGATTTTCGATTATTCAGTGCATCTGGTCCTAGCCCCATATTTACTGTGACTTTTGTAATTTTGGGAACAGCCATGGAGCTTTTCACGCCCAGTTCATCTTTAAGTGAACTGACAACGTTATCCTGATAATTTGTTTTGGTAATAGACATTCCTATTTAACTTCCTTATTTGTTGATTTTGAAACTCTGATCTTTCCTTTTTTCTCATCTGAATTAATTTGTAATTTATCTCTCTTTTTTGTACTACTATTGTAAAAAGCAATATTGGATATGTTTATAAAAGACTCCTTTTCAATAATCCCTCCGGGTTCATTGATTTGAGGGTTTGGTTTTACATGTTTTTTTACAAGTTTTATTCCAGTCACTAAACATCTATCACCTTTAATTTTAGTAAGAGTTCCGGTTTTTCCTTTATCTTTTCCAGAAATCACAATCACTTCATCACCAGTTCTTAATTTATTCATTAGATTACCTCTGGCGCTAGAGAAATTATTTTCATAAAATTATTAGATCTCAATTCTCTGGAAACAGGACCAAAAATCCTGGTTCCGATTGGTTGTTGTTGATTATTTATGAGCACTGCTGCATTGTCATCAAATCTAACGATTGATCCATCTTCTCTACGAATATCCTTTTTAGTTCTAACTACAACTGCATCTGCAACTTGACCTTTCTTAACTCTGCCTGTTGGGATGGCCTCTTTAATTGCCACTTTGATAACGTCGCCAACTCTTGCATAACGTCTTTTTGATCCACCGAGCACTTTGATACACATCACTTTTCGGGCACCGCTGTTATCAGCCACTTCTAAGATAGTTTCTGTTTGAATCATGACTTACCCTCTTTAAGTATTTCTACCAAAGTCCAGGATTTTGTTTTTGAAATTGGTCGACATTCTTTGATAGTTACTTTGTCCCCAAGAGAACAAACATTTGCCTCATCATGAAAACTTATCTTCGAGGATCTTCTAATTATTTTTCCTAATTTTGGGTGTTTAACTTTTCTGTCTATTTTTGCTACTGCAGTTTTGTCAGAGTTACAACTTACAACCATACCTGTCATTGTTCTTATTGCTTTATCAGACATTTGCATCCTCTTGTTGTTTAAGTTGTTTAAGCGAAGTCAAAATTCTTGCAACAGCCTTTTTTTTCTCTTTTAAAAGGTGCGTCTGCTGAAGAGAAGCAGATGAACTTTTTAGTTTAAGATCTAATAATTCAGATCTTGTTTTCTCTAAATCCTTCATTAAATCAGCGTGAGATGGATTTTTAGCCATTAGATAACCTTCCTAGAGATAAATTGAGTTGAAACAGGAAGTTTTGCAGCCGCTAGAGAAAATGCCTCCCTAGCCAAAGCTTCGTCAACACCTTCCATTTCATAAAGAATTTTTCCAGGTTTAATTGGTGAAACCCAATATTCTACGTTTCCTTTTCCTTTTCCTTGTCTAACTTCAAGAGGTTTTTTGGTAATTGGTTTATCGGGAAAAATTCTAATCCAGATTTTTGCTCCACGTTTTACATGCCTAGTCATGGCTCTTCTTGCGGCCTCAATTTGACGGGACGTAATTTGACCTCTTGATGTAGCTTTCAAACCAAATGTACCGAAATCTAAAGAATTAGATCTCTGTGCAAGGCCTCGATTTCGACCTTTCATTTGCTTTCTATATTTAGTCCTTTTTGGCTGAAACATTAGCTATCCTTGTCTTTTTCTTTAATTTTTTTATCAGTTAATTCGCCTCTGAATATCCATACCTTCACGCCAATAATCCCGTAAGTAGTTTTTGCCTCGGCCAAGCCGTAATCAACATCTGCTCTTAATGTATGAAGAGGCACTCTCCCTTCTTTATGCCACTCGGATCTTGCAATCTCGGCTCCACCTAATCTACCTGAAACTTTTATTTTCACGCCAAGCGCTCCCTGTCTCATGGTGTTTTGAGCTGCTCTCTTCATGACTCTTCGAAACATAGCCCTTTTTTCAAGTTGAAGTGCTATGTTTGCAGCAACTAGCTGAGCATCAAGATCAGGTTTTCTTATTTCTTGAATATTCAGGCTAACAGGTACATTCATGATTTGCGTCAGCTTCTCTCTTAATCGATCGATATCTTCGCCTCGTTTACCGATAATCATTCCAGGTCTTGCGGTATGGATTGTGACTTTTGCGCTTTGAGCGGGCCTTTCTATGTGTATTTTGCTAACAAATGCATTATCAAGTTCTTTTTTTAGAAACTCTCTAACTTGAAAATCATTAAACAGGATCTCTCTATATTTATCTTTTTCAGCAAACCACACAGAGTTATGATCTCTGGAGATGCCTAGTCTGATTCCAATTGGATTAACTTTTTGTCCCACTTATTCTCCTTAATTACTTAGTTTTAAGTTTATATGACATGTCTTTTTTTCGATCCGATCTGCCCTACCTCGGGCTCTTGCCCTTATTCTTTTCATGATCAAGGCTTCATCAACAGAAATGTGGCTGACAAATAAAGTATCGATATCTAGACCATAATTATTTTCTGCAGAAGAAATAGCTGAGTCCAAAAGTTTTTTTAAATTTCTAGAACCAGACTTTGGACTAAAAGTAAGAATATCCAATGCTTCGTCAACTTTTTTACCGCGGATTTGATCTGCCAATAGTCTTATCTTTGAAGCTGAAGACTTAAATCTGGATAATTTTGCTGATACTTCTGTCATTAAGCTTTCCTATCGCCTGAGTGTTGTTTAAAAGTTCTAGTAGGAACAAATTCACCTAACTTATGTCCAACCATGTCCTCTTGAATGAATATAGGCACGTGTTGCCTGCCGTTATGTATGGAGATTGTTAAACCGACCATTTCTGGAGAGATCAGTGACCTTCTGGACCATGTCTTGATGGGTCTCTTGTCTTTGGACTCAACAGCTTTTGAGACTTTATCCATCAAATGATGATCGATAAACGGACCTTTTTTTATTGAGCGTGGCATGTCTATTTCTTCCTTCTTCTAATGATTTGTTTATCTGTTCTCTTGTTGCTTCTTGTTCTGAAGCCTTTCGTAGGAACTCCCCAAGGTGATACTGGATGTCTACCTCCAGAAGTTCTTCCTTCTCCTCCACCATGCGGATGATCTATAGGGTTCATTGCAACACCTCTAACGGTGGGCCTAACTCCTAACCATCTTTTTGCTCCTGCTTTACCAATAGATTTTAAAGAATGCTCAGAATTAGACACTGTTCCAAGAACAGCCCTACATTCGACAGGCACTCTTCTTACCTCTCCGCTTTTCATTCTTAGGGTTGCTGTATTTCCTTCTTTTGCAACAAATTGAACATAGGATCCAGCACTTCTTGCTATTTGAGCGCCTTTTTTCGGTTTGAGCTCCACGCAATGAATAGTAGAACCTACAGGGATAGAATTAAGATCAAGAGCATTCCCTACTTTGATTGGAGCATCGTTACCAGATTGGACTGTATCACCTTGTTTGAGGCCGGAGGGAGCGATAATGTATCTACGTTCACCATCTGAATATAACAATAAAGCTATATGAGCTGATCTATTAGGATCATATTCAATTCTTTCTACAGTAGCGGGTATCCCGTCTTTTGTTCGTTTAAAGTCAATGATTCTGTAATGTTGTTTATGTCCACCACCTTGGTGTCTTACGGTTATTCTTCCCCTATTGTTTCTTCCACCATTTTTACTTTTTGTAGCCAATAAAGGAGCATGAGGTTTGCCTTTATGAATGTTCTGATCTACTTGGAAGCTTCTAAATCTTCTTCCCGCAGATGTTGGTTTCGCTCTAACTACAGTCATTTCTATTCAATTGATAAATCTATTTGATTGCCTTCCTTAAGAAATACATAAGCTTTCTTCCAATCACTTTTTTTTCTAATTTTATTCTTGAGTGTTCTTTTTGTTTTGCCTTTGACGTTCACAATATTTACTTTTTCAACTTCAACTTTATATAAAGATTCTATTGCTTTTTTTACTTGAAGCTTGTTAGCTGAAGAAGAAACTTTAAAAACGTAACTATTTGCATTTTGAATAGCTAAAGAAGCTTTCTCAGAAAGATGAGATGAATTTAATACTTTTAATGGGTGCAATTGACTCATGAATATGCCCCTATAATTTTTTCTAAAGATTTATCTGTGAGTAGGATTTTTTCATGTGAAATTAAATCTACTGGATTAATTTGATCAGCTGTAGTGATATCAATATCTTTTAAATTCCTAGACGCTAAATGAAGATTTTCAGAAATCTCATCTAAAATTATCGTTATAGAAGAAGTCTCAAATGGAGAGATTAATTCTAATAATTTTTTTGTTTTTGGTTCATCTAGAGAAAAATCTTTTACCATGATTATTCTTTCCTCTTTGGCTAATTTGGATAGAATTGATTTAATCCCATTTTTGAACATCTTTTTGTTTATTTTCTTATTTGTAAGCTGAGGTCTAGCGGCAAACGTAACACCACCTGATCTCCAAATTGGTCCACGAGTTGTTCCGGCTCTTGCTCTACCGGTTCCTTTTTGTCTCCAAGGTTTTTTCCCACCCCCGCTGACATCAGATCTATTTTTCTGAGCTTTAGTGCCGCTATGATTATTTGAAATTACAGTATTAACTAATTGATGGACAAGATCCTCATTAAAATCTTGTTCAAATATAGTCTCAGGCAAATCTGCTGATGTTTTTTCTTTATAATAAGTTAGCTGCATGGATATTAGTTTTTAATTGCTGGCTTTATTATGACGGGCGAACCTTTGGATCCAGGTAAAGCGCCTTTTACTAATATAAGATTATTTTCTGCATCTATTTTTTGTATTTGTAAATTCTGTGTTGTTTGACGGGTGTTTCCTAGATGACCTGCCATCTTTTTTCCTTTCCAAACTCTTCCCGGAGTTTGACATTGACCAATAGATCCTGGTTTCCTATGCGCTAAAGAATTTCCGTGTGTTGCATCTTGTGTTGCAAAATTCCAACGTTTGACCGTACCAGCAAAGCCTTTGCCTTTGGTTGTACCGGTAACGTCGATAATCTGACCCTCTTCAAACAGGTTTAATTCTAATGATTGACCAAGTTCAATATTTTCTAAGTCTGATTCTTGGATTCGGAATTCTCTAATTGTTTTTGCAGAGGGAGTATTTGATTTATTGAGGTGGGCTTTTTCGGGTTTTGTGAGATGTTTTTCTTTTTTGGTTCCGGTAGATATTTGTACTGATGAGTAACCTTCTGAATCAATTTTTTTTATTTGGGTCACAACATTGGAGTCGATTTTTACCACGGTAACAGGCACGGAATTTCCATCTTCTGTGAAAACCCGGGACATGCCTTCTTTTATGCCTATCAATCCAATCATTTTATTTACTTAACTCATCTAGTGAGATTTGAACGTCAACCCCAGCAGAAAGATCAAGCTTCATTAAAGCATCGACAGTTTTTTCAGTGGGCTTAATGATATCCATCACTCTTTTATAGGTTCTAATTTCATATTGATCTCTAGCATCTTTATCCTTATGCGGCGAGATTAATACAGTAGTGCGACTTTTTTTGACAGGCATTGGTATTGGTCCTTTAACAACCGCGCCAGTTCTTTTAACAGTATCAACAATTTCTCTTGCCGATTTATCAATCAATTTATTGTCAAAAGCTTTGAGCCGAATTCTAATATTCTGGTCTTGCAAACCAACCTCCAAAAGTAATAAATATCTGTTAAAGAACTTATCGATTTATCCGTAAATCGATTCATCCATCTCACGGACGAGCGGCAATTCTATTGGGACATCGATGCGATGTCAACAAGCGTATTAGCTTTTATTTATGATGGATTCTGCAACGTTATTGGGTACTTCAGCATACTTTAAAGGCTCCATAGTAAACGTTGCTCTACCCTGGGTTGCAGATCTTAAATCAGTGGCATATCCAAACATTTCAGCAAGCGGAACTTCTCCGTTTAGGGCCTTACCAGAAGGTATGTCATTCATACCTTGGACAATTCCTCTTCTTCTATTCAAATCTCCAACGACATCTCCCATGTATTCTTCTGGAGTCACAACTTCTAACTTCATGATCGGTTCGAGTAAAACCGGCTTAGCTCTCATGGCTCCATCTTTTAAAGCCTGTGAAGCTGCAACTTTAAAAGCAATCTCACTTGAATCAACATCATGGAAAGAACCATCATAAAGTGTTACTTTTACATCGATTAAGGGATAACCAGCAATTACACCGGCTTCCATTTGCTCTTGGACGCCTTTATCTACAGCTGGAATGAATTCTCTTGGAATAGTTCCGCCAACTATAGAATTAACAAATTCATAGATATCTTTATCTTCTTCTTCAGTTTCTTCGTGAACTAAGGGTTCAATTTTTATCCAAACATGTCCGTATTGCCCTTTACCACCCGATTGTCTTACAAACTTTCCTTCAGACTCAACCATTTGCCTAATTGTTTCTCTATAGGCTACCTGAGGTTTACCAATGTTAGCTTCAACATCAAACTCTCGTTTCATTCTGTCAACGATTACGTCTAAGTGAAGCTCTCCCATACCGGATATTATCGTTTGACCTGATTCCTCATCACTATTCACTCTAAAAGATGGATCCTCTTGTGCTAGCCTTCCTAAGGCGGTAGACATTTTTTCCTGATCTGTTTTAGTTTTTGGTTCAACGGCGACTGAAATCACTGGCTCTGGGAATGTCATCTTCTCCAAGATGATAGCCTTATCTCTATCGCAAAGAGTTTCTCCTGTGCTAACGTCCTTCAGACCTATTACTGCACATATATCACCTGCCCTTACTTCAGATATTTCTGTTCTGTTATTAGCGTGCATTTGCAACATCCTACCGATTCTTTCTTTGGATCTTCGAGATGGCGAATAAACTGAATCTCCAGATGATAAAACACCTGAGTAAACTCTTATAAAGGTTAAGGTACCTACAAATGGATCTGTAGCAATCTTGAAAGCAAGGGCTGAGAATGGCTCCTCGTCGCTAGAAGATCTCTGATCTTCAGTTTCTTCGTCTTCCAAAACACCTTTAATGGCTTCAACCTCATCAGGAGATGGCAGATAATTGATTACCGCGTCTAGTACGCACTGAACTCCTTTGTTTTTAAATGCTGAACCACACAGACATAAAACTATTTCATTAGCTAAGGTTCTTTTTCTAAGCCCTGAGATGATTTCTTCTTCAGTGAGATCTCCATTTTCGAGGTACTTATCCATTAAATCTTCCGAAGCCTCAGCGGCAGATTCAAGCATCTGCTCTCTGTAATCTTCACACTCAGCTAACATCGATTCAGGAATATCTTCTTCCCTATAGGATTTCCCCATATCATCAAGGTCAAAATAAAGAGCTTTCATTGAAATTAAATCAACCATTCCTTCAAAGTCATCTTCAGCACCGATTGGTAGGTTGATAGGAACTGGTGATGCGCCTAATCTATCTTTCATTTGCTGAACAACATTAAGAAAGTTTGCTCCAGCTCTATCCATTTTGTTAATGAAAGCAATTCTAGGAACCTTATAACGGTTTGCTTGTCTCCAAACTGTTTCAGACTGGGGTTCAACTCCTGAGCTACCGCAAAAAACAACAACTGCTCCATCCAACACTCTCAAAGATCTTTCAACTTCAATAGTAAAATCTACGTGACCAGGTGTATCAATAATATTGACACGATGTTCATCAAATTGTTGTTTCATTCCCTTCCAGAAACAAGTTGTAGCAGCTGACGTTATGGTAATACCTCTTTCTTGCTCCTGCTCCATCCAATCCATAGTCGCAGCACCATCATGGACTTCTCCAATTTTGTGAGAAATGCCTGTGTAATATAGAACCCTTTCTGTTGTGGTTGTTTTTCCGGCATCTACGTGGGCGCATATACCGATGTTTCTATATAGTTTAAGTGGAACTTTTCTGCCGCTCATATTTAAATTGTTTTTATCTTATTAAAATCTGAAATGTGAAAATGCCTTATTTGCATCAGCCATTTTATGGGTATCTTGTCTCTTTTTGACAGCTTCTCCCCTGCCGTCCGACGCGTCTAGTAATTCGTTAGCCAACTTGTCAGCCATTTTCTTTTCTGATCTTTTTTTCGCACTGGTCACTAACCATCTCATTGCAAGAGCCATTTTTCTGGAAGACTTTACTTCTATTGGAACTTGATAAGTTGCTCCACCCACTCTTCTGGATTTAACTTCAACTTGAGGTGCAACTTGGTCTAAAGCATCGTCAAATACCTTTAAAGGATCTTGTTTAGATTTGGCAGAGATTTGATCTAAAGCAGAGTACATTATTTTCTCAGCAACACTTTTTTTTCCACGTTGCATAATCTGATTAATAAACTTTGCAACTTTAATGCTGTTAAATTTTGGATCAGCAAGTATGTCTCTTTTGGGAACTGGACCTTTTCTTGGCATATATTTGAATTATTTAGGTTTTTTGGATCCGTATTTAGATCTTCTTTGCTTTCTGTCATCAACTCCCGAAGTATCAAGAGTACCTCTGACGGTATGATATCTAACACCGGGTAGGTCTTTTACTCTTCCGCCTCTAAGTAGAACAACAGAGTGCTCTTGCAAGTTGTGACCTTCTCCGCCAATGTAGGAGATAACTTCGTAACCTGATGTCAATCTGACTTTACAAACTTTTCTAAGAGCCGAATTAGGCTTCTTTGGAGTCGTAGTATAAACACGAGTGCAGACACCTCTTCTTTGTGGACATCTGTTTAAAGCTGGAACATCCGACTTTGCAGATTTGCTCTTTCTCGGTTTTTTTATGAGTTGATTAACAGTAGCCATTTTGGTGTGCGATTTTAGATATGAAGATAGTCTAGGTCAAACATTATTTAATTATTCCTCAGAGATCTCTGTTCCTTCCATAGCTTCAGCTAGCTCCATTTCCAAATTAGACTCAATTTCATCTTTTTCAGCATAGAAACCAGTACCAGCAGGAATTAATTTACCAATAATTACATTTTCTTTGAGTCCTCTAAGCTTATCGATTTTACCAGTCACAGCCGCTTCTGTAAGAACTCTTGTTGTTTCTTGGAAAGATGCAGCTGATACGAATGAGTCAGTAGCTAGTGAAGCCTTAGTAATTCCAAGAAGAATTCTGTCAAATTCAATTAAAGCTTTTCCATCTTCAGAAAAAGTTTTATTTTTTTCAGCAACTGCAGATAGTTCGGCCTGTTCACCTAAAATAAAGTCAGAATCGCCAGGATCAGTGATTTCAACTTTTCTTAGCATTTGTCTCAAAATCACTTCTATGTGTTTATCAGATATCTCAACTCCTTGGAGTCTATAGACATCTTGTATTTCATTCACAACATAATCGGTGAGTTCTTCAACTCCTTTTAGGGCAAGAATATCGTGAGGACTTAAAGGTCCATCGCTTACTACATCTCCTTTGCTAACCATCTCTCCTTCGAAAACATTAATATTTCTAGTTTTAGGAATAAGCGTCTCTGAAGTTACTTCCTCTTTGCCGTCCATTTTAGTTATGACTAATCTTCTTTTTCCTTTAGTTTCTTTACCCCAAGAAACCACCCCAGACATATCAGCTAGAATTGCTTCCTCTTTTGGTTTTCTGGCTTCAAATAAATCTGCAACTCTTGGTAAACCACCAGTAATATCTCTAGTTTTAGATGATTCTTTAGGAATACGAGCGATGACATCACCAACTTTAATTTTTGAATTATTTGTCAAGCCAAGAATAGAGTTACCTTCGAGAGAATATACAGCAGCGTGCTTGCCTCCAGGTAAAGTAACTTCTTTTCCTTTTTCATCCAAAATACTTACAGATGGACTTAGCTCCTTACCTGATGAAGATCTTTCAGAAACATCCAAGACTTGAGTGCTACTCAATCCAGTTAAATCATCCTGTATTGTCTTGACTGTGATGCCTTCTTCCATATCAGATAATTTAACTTTACCTTCAACTTCAGAAATTATAGGTCTCGTATGTGGATCCCAAGATGCAATGATATCTCCTGCCTTGGCTTGGTCTCCATCATTAACAGAAATAATAGCTCCATAAGGAACCTTGTATCTTTCTTTCTCCTGACCATTTTCATCCGATACCGATATCTCAGCCGACCTAGATATACATACATTTTTCTTTTCTCTATTTACGAGAGAATTAAGATTTGTGTATTTGACACTACCGTCGTATTTAATTTGAACTTTATCTTCTTCAGAAGATCTCGAGGCTGCACCTCCTATATGGAAAGTTCTCATTGTTAATTGTGTTCCTGGCTCACCTATTGATTGAGCGGCTACAATTCCTACAGCTTCCCCAGGATCAACAAGATTGCCTCTTCCCAAGTCTCTTCCATAACACATTGAGCATATTCCGTAAGCTGTTTCGCAAGTTATAGGAGATCTTACAAAAATTGAATCGATAGAATGATTTCCTAATTCTTGTGCAATAGCCTCATCGATAACAGTATTTGCAGGTAACTTAAATGCTCCGTCTGCTGAAGAAACTTCTTTTGCTGTGACTCTTCCTAAAACTCTATCTTTAAGCTCTAGTACAGTTTCGCCTCCTTCTATAATTGATTTAATTTCAATACCTTTTTCAGTCTCACAATCAACTTCTCTGACCACTAAATCTTGTGCTACATCAACTAATCTTCTAGTTAAGTAACCAGAGTTAGCAGTTTTTAGAGCAGTGTCTGCCAATCCTTTTCTTGCTCCATGAGTTGAAGTGAAATATTGCAACACTGTCAATCCTTCCCTGAAATTTGCAGTTATGGGAGTTTCAATAATTGATCCGTCTGGCTTAGCCATAAGACCTCTCATTCCAGCAAGCTGTCTTACTTGTGCGGGTGAACTTCTTGCGCCAGAATCCAAGTACATATAGACAGAGTTAAAGGAATCTTGATCAACCTCTTCTCCGTCTTTGTTTGTAACTTTTTCTTTTGAGATAGTATCCATAAGAGAGTTTGCTACTTTTTCATTAGCACGGGACCAAATATCAATGACCTTATTGTATTTTTCACCTTGGGTCACTAAACCAGAAGAGTATTGAGCCTCAATATCTTTTACCTCTTGTTCAGATTTTTCAATAATTTCTGCCTTATCCTCTGGGATTAAACAATCATCAACACAAATTGAAGAGCCAGATTTAGTTGAGTATTCATAACCTTGATACATAAGCTGATCTGCAAAAATTACAGTATCTTTCAAACCACAATCTCTGTAACAAGTATTTATTAGATCGGAAATGCCTTTGCTCGTTAAAGTCTTATTAAAATGTTCGAAATTTAATCCATCTGGAGAGATTTGATAAAGTAATGCTCTTCCAACTGTAGTATCTTTAAGTTCAGTTTGACCTTCTCTATCTTTTATCCTTACTTTAACTTTTGCTTGAAGTTCAACTGCACCTGTTTCAAAAGCTCTGGACACTTCTTTAACGTCTGCAAATATAGATCCCTCGCCTCTTGCATTAATTTTTTCTCTTGTCATGTAGTAAATTCCTAACACAACATCTTGGGATGGATCTATGATTGGCCTACCATTTGAAGGAGAAAGAATATTGTTACTAGCCATAAGCAAGGCACGGCATTCAAGTTGAGCTTCTAAAGTTAGCGGAACGTGCACAGCCATTTGATCGCCATCGAAATCTGCGTTGTAAGCTTTACAAACTAGAGGATGTAATTGAATGGCTTTACCTTCAATAAGTAATGGTTCAAAAGCTTGGATTCCCAATCTATGGAGTGTTGGAGCTCTATTTAAAAGAATAGGATGTTCCTTTATAACGTCGGCTAAAATATCCCAAACAACGGGCTCTTCTCTCTCAACCATCCTTTTTGCGCCTTTGATAGTAGTTGCTAGCTCAAGATTTTGAAGCTTCCCAAATACAAATGGTTTGAAAAGTTCAAGAGCCATTTTTTTAGGTAGACCACATTGATGCAATTTTAAGGTAGGTCCGACCACGATCACTGAACGGCCAGAATAATCAACCCTTTTTCCTAAGAGGTTTTGTCTAAATCTTCCTTGCTTACCTTTTATCATGTCAGCTAAAGATTTGAGAGGTCTTTTGTTCGAACCAGTTATAGCTCTTCCTCTTCTTCCATTATCTAAAAGAGCGTCAACTGATTCTTGGAGCATTCTTTTTTCATTTCTGACAATAATTTCAGGAGCATTGAGTTCCATTAATCTTTTAAGTCTATTGTTTCTATTTATCACTCTTCTATATAAATCATTTAGATCTGAAGTAGCAAATCTTCCTCCTTCAAGAGGAACCAAAGGTCTTAAATCTGGAGGTAGAACAGGCAACACATCGAGGATCATCCATTCAGGCTTATTGGAAGAATTACTGAATGATTTTATGATCTTCATTCTTTTAGAAAGTTTTTTTATTTTTGCTTCAGACTTGGTTTCTGTCATTTGTTGTTCAATCAAAGCAATTTCTTCTTCTAAATCCATCTCCATTAGGAGTGTCTTGACTGCTTCTGCTCCCATTCCTGCTCTGAATTCTTCACCATAATTTTCAAGAGCCTCGTAATACTCTTCTTCGTCTAAAATCTGACAACTTTCAAGATCTGTCATTCCTGGATCAGTAACTACAAAAGATTCAAAATATAGAATTCTTTCTAATTCTCTTAATGTCATATCTAAAAGAAGAGCAATTCTCGAAGGCAGAGATTTTAGAAACCAAATGTGGGCAACGGGCGCAGCTAGTTCAATGTGCCCCATTCTCTCTCTTCTAACTTTAGCTAATGTGACTTCTACTCCACATTTTTCGCACACTACTCCCCTGTGCTTCATCCTTTTGTATTTGCCACATATGCATTCGTAATCCTTTATGGGACCGAAAATCTTTGCGCAAAAAAGACCGTCTCTTTCGGGCTTAAATGTTCTGTAGTTTATTGTTTCTGGTTTTTTTACTTCCCCAAAAGACCATGATCTTATTTGTTGGGGTGAAGCCAAACCTGCTTTGATAGCATTGAAATCTTCTTGTTCGCCTTGGTTGAATAACTTTAATAAATCTTTCATTAGATCAAACCTCCTCGAAATCAATATCAATCGCTAAAGATCGAATTTCTTTTGTTAAAACATTATAGGATTCTGGTATTCCAGCTTCCATTTCATAAGAACCATCGACTATATTTTTATAGATTTTTGTTCTTCCATAGACATCATCAGACTTAACAGTAAGCATTTCTTGAAGAGTATGAGACGCACCATAAGCTTCAAGAGCCCAAACTTCCATCTCTCCGAGTCTTTGTCCACCAAATTGTGCTTTTCCTCCAAGCGGTTGCTGAGTAACTAAGCTGTAAGATCCTGTGGAACGTGCATGCATTTTATCTTCGATAAGATGATTAAGCTTGAGCATGTACATGAACCCAACAGTGACTGGGCGATCAAATTTATCGCCTGTTCTTCCATCGTACAAAGTAGCTTGTCCAGTTTCAGGAAGGTTGGCTAACTTCAACATCTCTTTGATTTCTGCCTCTTTAGCTCCATCGAAAACTGGAGTTGCCATAGGAACACCGTTTTTAAGATTGTGGCAAAGCTCTAAGAATTCACTGTCGTTAAGAGAACTAATGTCCTGATTCATCCCTGATTTAACATAAATTTTATCTATGAATGATCTTAAGGCTTTTAAATCCTTATAATTTTCTAGCATCTTAGATATTTCATCTCCAAGACCTTTTGCGGCTGATCCCAGATGAACTTCAAGAAGTTGTCCAACGTTCATTCTTGATGGTACTCCTAATGGATTCAATACTAAATCAACTGGCTCGCCGTTTTCATCATATGGCATATCTTCGACAGGCATAATTACCGAAATAACTCCCTTGTTACCATGTCTACCCGCTAATTTATCACCTGGTTGGATTCTCCTTTTAATTGCAAGGTAAACTTTGATTACTTGTTGCACCCCTGGTGGTAAATCATCTCCGGAAACAATTTTTTTCTTCTTAGCATCAAATCTATTTTTGAGCATTTTTTCATATGCCTTCAAATTGTCCTTTGAATCTTTTAACTGATCATTAATATCTTCGCTTTGCATTCTCAATTTGAACCATTCATCTGAAGCAAGGTTATCAAGAAACTCTTTAGATATTGTTTCTCCTTTGGATATGCCTCTTCCAGATATCACTTTTTGACCTATCAAAACAGACCTTAAAGAGTTGATGGTTGCATTTGTAACGATCTCCAGCTCTTCATCAAGATCTTTTTGGATTTCTGCTAAAGAGACAGATTCAATAACAGAAGCTCTTGGATTTTTTTCTAATCCTTCTCTTGTATAAATTTGAACATCAATTACTGTGCCATCAGCACCGCTTGGGACTCTTAGAGAGGTATCTTTTACATCTGCTGCTTTTTCTCCGAATATTGCTCTAAGAAGTTTTTCTTCAGGAGAAAGTTGAGTTTCACCTTTTGGTGTAACTTTTCCAACTAAAATATCTCCCGCCTTAACTTGTGCTCCAATGTGAACAACTCCACACTCATCAAGTTTCCCTAATGCGGACTCTCCTACATTGGGAATGTCAGCTGTGATTTCATCTGGTCCTAATTTTGTATCTCTAGCTGTACAAGTAAGTTCTTGTATATGAATACTTGTAAGCTTATCTTCTTTTACAAGTTTGTCAGAAATAAGAATTGAGTCCTCAAAGTTGTATCCGTGCCAAGGCATGAAAGCAATTTTGATATTTTGGCCGAGTGCTAACTCTCCTAAATCAATTGAAGAGCCGTCAGCCAAGATATCGCCCTTGGCAACTTTATCTCCAACTTTAACTATTGGTTTTTGATTCATGCATGTATTTTGATTAGACCTTGTGTACTTTGTGAGGTTGTATATATCTACAGCTGAGTTAGTTGAAGAGATTTCTTTCATGTCTTTTCTGACCACTATTCTTCCAGAATCGACCTTTTCAACAGTCCCTTTGTTTTCTGCTATTACACAATCACCTGAGTCTTTGGCAATCAATCTTTCCATTCCTGTTCCAACAAGAGGAGCCTCTGTCTTCAAGGTAGGAACTGCCTGTCTCATCATGTTAGAGCCCATCAAAGCCCTGTTAGCGTCATCGTGCTCTAAGAAAGGTATCAGTGAAGCAGCGATAGATACTACCTGCTGAGGAGATACATCCATTAACTCCACTCTATCAGCTGACATAAGTTCGAATTCATTTTTAAATCTAACAGGAACGAGTTCGTCAACAAATTTATTATTTTTATCAAGCAATGCGCTTGCTTGTGCAATAACAAATTCTCCTTCTTCTATTGCAGAAATGTACTTAATGTCTTCAGTCACTTTGCCATTTACTACTTGTCTATATGGCGTTTCAATAAATCCAAAATCATTGACCTTGGCAAAAACAGATAAAGAATTTATTAATCCAATATTAGGTCCTTCTGGGGTTTCTATTGGACAAACTCTTCCGTAATGACTTGGGTGAACGTCCCTAACTTCAAAGCCAGCTCTTTCTCTTGTTAAGCCCCCTGGCCCCAGTGCTGAAACTCTTCTTTTATGAGTAATTGCCGCAAGTGGATTATTCTGATCCATGAATTGTGACAGTTGACTTGAACCAAAAAATTCATTGATTGCAGCAGTTACAGGCTTTGCGTTGATTAAATCAGCTGGCCCAAAGCCCTCAGCTTCAGCTACATTCAATCTTTCTCTGACAGCTCTTTCCACTCTTAAAAGGCCAACTCTGACTTGGTTCGATACCATTTCGCCAACTGATCTTATTCGTCTGTTTCCTAAATGATCAATATCGTCACAATCTTGCTTTCCATTTCTTATATCAACAAGAGTTTTTGTCACATCAATGATGTCTTCCTTACTTAATATTCCAGGTCCTTGAAGGTCTTCCCTTCCTAGACGACGGTTGAATTTCATTCTTCCAACATCAGAAAGATCATACTTTTCTGAATTAAAAAATAAGTTTTCAAAAAGATTTGTTGCTGCTTCTTTAGTTGGAGGCTCTCCTGGTCTCATCATTCTGTAGATCTCAGCTAAAGCTTCTAATTGTGAAGTAGTTGTATCAGACCTCAAAGTTTCTGAAATGTAAGGCCCTGATTCAAGCTCATTAATGTAAAGAACTTTAATTTCTTTAAGTTTCTGCTCTTGGATAGCTTTAACAATTGTTTCATCGATAACAGAATTACATGATATGAGAAGCTCCCCTGTTTCTTTATTAATGATATCTTCAGCTGTAATTAATCCATTCAAGCCTTCAGAATCCAAAGATATGGTTTTTATTTTATTAGAATCAATAAGCCTAATGTGTCTTGCAGTAATTCTTTGGCCTTTTTCAACAATAGTGTCTTTACCATCTTTATCCTTTATTTCAACTGGGGATATCCTTCCCATCAGTCTTCTAGAGTTGATTTTAAGAGAGAATCCTTGCGGGGTTACAGAATAGGTTTCTGATTCATAAAACGTTTCTAATATCTCCTGATTAGCCATTCCTAAAGCCTTGAGCAAAATTGAGGCTAAAAGCTTTCTTCTTCTGTCTATTCTTATATAAACAAGGTCTTTGTGATCAAATTCGAAATCTAGCCATGATCCTCTATAAGGAATTACTCTTGAAGCGTAAAGCAATTTTCCTGAAGAATGTGTTTTACCTTTGTCATGATCGAAAATTAACCCAGGGGATCTATGCAATTGAGAAACTACAACTCTTTCAACGCCATTTATTACGAATGTTCCATAAGTTGTCATTAGAGGTATGGTCCCCATGTAAACCTTCTCTTCTCGAGCAGATTTAAGAATTTCCTCTCCAGTAGTTTTATCCAAGAAAGAAATCCTACATATGATTCTCATGGTTGATTCATATGTAGTGCCTCTAGCAATACATTCGCTTACATCAAATTCCGGCTCATCAAGCTCGTATCCCAGATATTCAATTTTTGCATTACCCGAAACACTGATTATAGGGAAAATGGAGTGAAATACACCATGAAGACCCTGCTTTTGCCTTTCATCTGGTGAAAGGTGAGATTGTAAAAATTCCCTGTAAGAATTTGTTTGAACCTCAAGAATGTCAGGAAAATCCATGACGCTTGAAATTTTTTCAAAACTATTTCTTATTCTTTTCTTTTCAGCAAAACTATATTTATTTGGCATAAAAATTGTATATATTTAAAGTTATTTAAGTTCGACAGTAGCTCCAGCTTCCTCTAATTGAGATTTAGCTTGTTCAGCTTCATCTTTATTAGCCCCTTCTTTTAATGATGAAGGTGCTCCATCAACAAGTGCTTTAGCTTCTTTTAATCCAAGACCAGTAATGGTCCTAACAACTTTAATTACATCAATTTTCTTATCACCAACTTCAGCAAGGAAAATCTCGAATTCAGATTTTTCTTCTGCAGCTTCGCCAGCTGCATCTCCTGCTGGAGCTGCTGCTACTGCAGCGACAGGTGCTGCGGCAGTGACTCCAAATTTATCTTCCATAAGTTTAATCAGATCAACCATATCCATGACACTCATGTCGGATATTGCATCTAATATTTCTTCTTTTGATAGCGCCATTACTACTCCTTTTAAAGTTTAAAATTAAGATTTAGTTTCTTTTACCGCATCCAAAGTTCTAACAAAGTTTGAAGGTAGATTCTGCAATCCGCCTGCAAATTTCTGAATTGGACTTTGAAGCACACTCATTAACATAGAAATTGCTTCTTCCTTTGAGGGTAGTGAAGCTAGTCTGTCTAGCTCACTTGCATCTAAAAGGCCTTCTCCTACTGATAACCCTTTTACGCTAAAAGACTCATGAGACTTTGAAAAATCTTTTACGAGTTTTGCAGCACTTTTAAAGTCATCAAGAGAAAAAGCAAACAAACTAGGTCCGGTAAGAATTTCATTGATTGAATCAAACTTAGTACCTTCTAACGCTCTTTTAGCTAAAGTATTCTTTATTACTCTAAGATATACAGAACTAGAAGAGGCATCTTTTCTTAACAATGTTAAGTCAGGTACGTTAGTACCTCTGTAATCAACGACAACAGCTGACAAAGCTTCATCAGCTACCTTCTTCAACTCATCTACAACTAATTTCTTTTCTTCTAAACGTGACATTAAATAAACCTCTCTTTTTTAAAGTGAGAGAACTTCCAACCAAAGCCTATAAGACTTGGTACATCTACGCATGAAATTAAGTTTTTATGGCAAAAACCAAAAAACACATGCGGTCTAAGACAATCGCGAAAACGCAAATGCTTATTTAAATGTTCTGGACCGCGCATCATACAGGAAAAAATCAGAAATTGAGAGAGGAAATATCAATTTCTAATCCAGGCCCCATAGTTGATGACATCGAAACTTTTGAAATAAAAACTCCTTTGGATGATGGAGGTTTTGATTTTTTTAAATCAGATAATAAATATTGTAAATTATTTTTTATTTCTTCCTTACTCTGAGTTATTTGGCCTATTCTACAGTGAACAATTCCCTGTTTATCTGACTTAAATCTCACCTGACCAGCCTTGGCATTTTTTACCGCGCCCGAAACATCTTTTGTTACCGTTTCCGACTTAGGATTAGGCATTAATCCTTTGGGTCCCAAAATTTGTCCCAATGGACTTACAACTTTCATCGTATCGGGGGTAGCAACTATTACATCATAGTCTATTTCCCCAGATTTCATTTCATCAGCTAGATCTTCCATGCCCACTTTATCTGCTCCAGCTTCAAGAGCACTTTTGGCCTCTTCACCCTCTGCAAAAACAGCAACCTTATATGAACGGCCAGTGCCGTGAGGGAGATTAGATGCTCCTCTGACGTTTTGATCTGACTTAGATGGATCCACTCCTAAGTTAATACTTACATCCACTGACTCAGTAAATTTTTCGGACTTATGTTCAAACAAAATATCTAAAGCTTCTTCCAAATTATAGGATGCTGCTTCTACTAACTTTTCTCTTAAAGGTTTATTTTTCTTAGATGTTTTAGCCATTAATCTATTACCTCTATTCCCATGCTTCTGGCACTTCCAGAAATAATTTTTACTGCAGCGTCCATATCAGCAGCGTTGAGATCCTGCATTTTCTTTTCTGCTATTTCCTCAACTTGAGCCCTAGTTACTTTTCCTACTTTTAATGAGTTTGGCGTTGGGCTACCCTTATCGAGTCCAGCAGCCTTTTTAAGGAGAATGCTTGCAGGAGTTGTCTTTACTATGAAATCAAAACTTTTGTCTTCGTAAACTGTGATAACAACAGGCACAGGAACATTCTTTTCCATGTCGTTAGTCTTGGAATTAAATGCATTACAAAAGTCCATTAAGTTAACGCCGTGTTGACCCAGCGCGGGTCCAACAGGAGGGCTAGGAGAGGCAGCGCCAGCAGGTACTTGAAGTTTAATATATGTATCTATCTTTTTGTCTGCCATTATGCTCTCTCAATTTGATTGAAATCTAACTCGACTGGAGTTGATCTTCCAAAGATCATCACCGCTACTTTTACTTTTCCTTTTTCTGAATCGACTTCTTCAATCACGCCACTAAAATCATTAAAAGGTCCATCAATAACTCTAATCATTTCACCGGCTTCATAAATATTTTGTTGTGAAGTGGTTTCTACTCCAGATTCTATTTGATTTAAAATTCTGTTTGCTTCGTTTTCTGAAATTGGCCTTGGATTGGTTTTTGTGCCTCCAATGAAACCCAAAACCCTTGGAGTCTCTTTGACAAGGTGCCATGTATCGTCATTCATTTCCATCTCAACCAAAATGTAACCTGGGAAAAATTTCTTTTGTATAGTTTTTTCCTTTCCTCCTTTCATTTCAGTTATTTCTTCGGAAGGCACTTCTATCTTGCCAAAAAAATCCTGCATGCCGTTGAGGGTTATTCTTTCTAAAAGCTGTTCTTTGGCCTTATTTTCATAACCAGAATAAGAATTAAGAACATACCAAGATTTCGACATTTCTACCCCAATAATAAATTTAATCCGAAGGAGAAAAGAGAATCCAAACCCCATAACAACAGTGAAGCAACAATTACTGCAGCTAAAACAATAAGAGTTGTTTGAGTAGTCTCAGTTCTATTAGGCCAGACTACTTTTCTAATTTCAGTCAGAGAAGTAACAATTAAGTTGTATGCGGAGTTGCCGAAAATTGTGAATCTAATTATTGCTAAACCCAGAATTAACAGAGCAATCACAATCAAGGTTCTGTATAAAAGAGCCACTTCAGAGTAATAAGAATTCCCCCAGACAGCAATCAGGATAACTGCTGAGCCAAGGATCCATAAAATTTTACTGCTAACTGAAGTCATATTGTTTTATCTTATATCCATCTCCGTGGCAGGCCAGGAGGGAATCGAACCCCCAACCTGCGGTTTTGGAGACCGCCGCTCTACCAATTGAGCTACTGGCCTATTGAACGATTTTGGATACTACTCCGGAACCAACAGTTCTGCCACCTTCTCTGATTGCAAAACGCATTCCTTCTTCCATAGCGATTGGTGATATCAACTCAACATTAATTGCCACATCATCACCTGGCATGACCATCTCAACTCCATCAGGAAGAATGACTTCACCAGTCACGTCGGTTGTCCTTACATAAAACTGAGGTCTGTAGCCTTTAAAGAAAGGCGTATGTCTACCACCTTCTTCTTTATTTAATACATAGACTTGTGCTTCAAACTTAGTGTGAGGAGTTATTGAACCAGGCTTAGACAGTACCTGACCTCTTTCAACTTCTTCTCTTTTTGTACCTCTTAGAAGAACACCAACATTTTCACCAGCACGACCTTCATCGAGAAGTTTTCTGAACATCTCTACACCAGTGCAAGTAGTTTTTTCTGTGTCTTTTATTCCAACAATTTCCATCTCATCATTGACAGAAACCATACCTCTTTCAATTCTTCCAGTAACAACAGTTCCTCTTCCTTGAATTGAAAAGATATCTTCAATAGGCATCAAGAAAGGCTTATCTAGATCTCTGACTGGCTCAGGAATGTGGCTGTCCAATGACTCAACCAATTTAAGAATAGCTTCTTTTCCGTGTTCACCTTCATCGCCTTCTAAAGCCTTTAAAGCAGAACCAATAGTTATAGGAGTATCATCCCCAGGAAAATCATACTCATTTAAAAGGTCTCTGATTTCTACTTCTACTAACTCAATTAACTCAGCATCATCTACCTGATCAGCTTTGTTTAAAAAGACTACGATGTGCTCAACACCTACCTGTCTAGCTAATAAGATGTGTTCTCTAGTTTGAGGCATAGGTCCATCTGCGGCATTTACAACCAATATAGCTCCATCCATTTGAGCTGCACCAGTAATCATATTTTTTACATAGTCAGCGTGTCCTGGACAATCTACGTGTGCGTAGTGTCTTGCTGGAGAATCATATTCTACGTGTGATGTTGCTATGGTAATACCTCTTTCTTTTTCTTCAGGAGCATTATCAATCCCTTCAAAAGCTACAGCTTCACCGGAACCATGAGTCTCTGCACAAACTTTTGTTAAAGCAGCAGTCAAGGTAGTTTTACCGTGGTCCACGTGACCGATGGTACCCACATTTACGTGGGGTTTGGTTCTTTCAAATTTTTCTTTAGCCATTGTCTATCCTCTTTAAAAATGTACTGTCTGGAGCTCATAACCGGATTTGAACCGGTGACCTCTTCCTTACCAAGGAAGTGCTCTACCGACTGAGCTATATGAGCATAAATGTTCATAAATTCCGGATCAAAAAAGGATAAATTCTTGTTAAAAATACAATGAAATATCCTAGACCTTTCGCTCCGGTGGCATTTATACTGTTTTCTTGTCATAAAGGCAAGAATTTCTGGTGGAGGGGGCAGGATTCGAACCTGCGAAGCCGAAGCGGCTGATTTACAGTCAGCTGGGTTTGACCGCTCCCCAACCCCTCCAGTCAGAGCGTGGTATTCTCGGAGTCATGATAGAAGTTGTCAACAAAAATCCTTTAGATAAAGAAAAAATATTATCGAAACTTAGTAATGAATTTAGATCAAAAGTTACTCTAGAGGTATTCGATACCATTAGTTCTACGAATGACTACCTTTTAAGAAAAGAAAAAAATAAAAATAAAGATATAAAAATATGCATTGCAGAAGAGCAAACTAAAGGTAGAGGACGAAGAGGTAAATCGTGGATCAGTCCTAAATTTAAGAATATATATTTTTCCCTGAACTCATATTTGGAAAAAGAAGATTTATCTGGACTTAGCATAGCAGTGGCTTTATCAGTATCCAAAGTCCTCACTAAAATAAATGTGATGTCTTTGATCAAGTGGCCTAATGATCTTCTTGTAAGAAATAAAAAAATTTGTGGAATTTTGATAGAAACAGCAAAAGTAGGTGAATTGACCAAAGTGGTTATTGGCATAGGAATCAATGTAAACATGGAATATTCAGAACTCATAGACCAAGAGTGGACCTCAATAAAATTAGAAAAGAAACAATCAGTAGATAGAAACTCAATCATTACAGAAATGATTAATCAATTATGCATCACCTTAAATAAGTTTGAGCAAGAAGAGTTTGATTACTTCCTTAAAAAATTTTCATCTTTAGATTTATTAAAAGACAAGGAATTTACTCTGAAAGATAAACCTAATGAAATATTCATTGGAAAAGGAATAGATAATAAAGGCCTCTTAATCGCTCAAAATTTGAAGGATCAAAGGATGGTGAAATTTAGTTCCGGAGAAGTATCTTTAAAATTAAAGAAATGAGTTTATAATTCTTGTCGTTGCTGGCGTAGCTCAGTTGGTAGAGCTCCTGATTTGTAATCAGGCGGTCGTAGGTTCGACTCCTATCGCCAGCTCCACTTTGGAGACTAAAACTCCCGTTGAATCTCCATAGACCCAATCATTTGAATTTATTATCAATCCGTCTATTTCAATAGAGGCATCAATGGAACCTCTATCTTTTTTTTCACTTTTTTTAGGAACAGAGCCAAGGGCAAAAATTCCCATATCGATTGTTTTCAAGACATCTACATCCCTGACGCAGCCGAGGATAATTATTCCATTCCAATTATTTTTATAAGCATTTTCAGCAATCATGTCTCCCAAGAGGGCGACCTCAAAACTTTTATTCCCATCGACAAAAAGAACGCCTCCCTGCCCTTCTGTTGCTAATATTTTTTTTACAAAAGAATTATCGTTTGGAGCATGAACTGTTTTTATAGGCCCATAAAGAAAATCTCTAGCTCCATAAGAATTAAATTGTAAGCCTACGAATGGAACGTTGGGATTAAGATCACTTAGGTCTGGAGTTGAAATTTTTTGCATTTCTAAAGATTATTTAAAATTGGTTTATAAGTCGATCCTTTTTCAAACTCATCCATTATTTTAGATATTTGTTTAATTGATTTGGACGCATCCTCAACGGTAAAGCCCTTTCCTTCAAGAATTGATTCATAACTCTTGGTATGTAAATCTTGGAATCCTCCTGTAAATTCAAATTCATCTCCATTTATGGTGAAGGATCGATAAAGAACTTCCTCTTGTCCCATTTCTTTAAGTTTTTCTTTGGATAAAACATTGATCATTATTAAAACTTTCGCGTTTTCATGTTCGATAAGAACGTTAGCTTGATTGAGAGATAACTTGTTGACATTGAAATTTGAAACTTGGCCAAAAATATCAATCAAAATATCCAGATAGTGAATACCAAATTCGAAAAGAATCCCTCCTGATTTATTTTCACTTCCTCTCCAAGAAGAAAAAAACTCTGAACCTCTTGTCGTAGCATATATCAGGATGACTTCATGTTTTTCTTCTGACTTTTGTGAGGTTATATTTTGTTTCAATTGAATTATTGATTCATGAAATCTTAATTGCATAATTGTAAAAACCTTAGCAGCAGAAACTGATTCAGATCTTCTAATCCTGTCTAAGTCTGAAACAGATAAAGCGAGGGGCTTTTCACAAATCACATTGATATCATTTTCTAAGCAAGTAATTATTTGATCAGTGTGTAAGTGATTTGGAGTGCAGATAGAAATATAGTCTAAGTTATCTTTCTGATGGAATTTGATCATTTCCTCAAGACTATCAAGGGTTTCTATGTTCTTTGAAAGGAATTCTTTTTTTTGGGCTGAGTTAAAATCCAAATCACTGACACATTTTAGATCTGCACCAATATTATTGATTGCTTGAATATGGCGAGGAGCTATGTACCCTAGTGCTCCCAATAATCCAAATTTGAGCTTATTACCCATTGAAAAAGTATACTTGAGTAACTCATTGAGACATAAATGTTTAAAGGAATTGTAAAACTTTCAAAAAATGGCAAAGGATCTTTATTAGTATCTGAAGATCTATCATTTAAACTTTCAAGAAAGGAATTATTCAAAGTATTTCCGGGCGATAAGGTTGAATGTTCAGTTCAGCAAGATAAGGCTACCATTCAAAAAATAATCGAGAGAAATACAACCGAAGTCATAGGTAAATTAAAAAAAACTAACAAAGGATGGATTGCAGAATCCGTCAACAATGAATTTCATCTAGAAATAGTTATAAAAAAGAATACTTCTAAAAAACTTAAAAATGGTGACTTTTGTAAAATAAAAATAAAAAAACAACCAAGTTTAAAGCATAGGCCTGAAGGTTACATAGTTGAGCAACTTATATTTTCAAATATTTTTGAAGAAGCAGACGAGATTGCTTTGCAAACAAATCTTAATATTAAGAGAACTTTTCCAAAAACAATTTTGCCAGAAATAAATAGGATTTTGAAAGAATATAATTCTGGAAATTTTCCTTCTGAATATGAAGATTTAACTGACAAAAATTTTTTTACCATTGATGGCAAAAATGCAAAAGATTTTGATGATGCAATTTGCTGCGAACAAACTTCAAATGGATACAAATTATTGGTAGCGATTGCTGATGTCTCTGCTTTTGTCTCTGAAGGATCTTCTCTGGATAAAGTGGCTGCAGAAAGAGCAACATCAATTTATTTGAATTCAAAAGTTATTCCAATGCTGCCAAAAGAATTATCAAATGATATTTGCTCTCTTCGTCCTCTTGAAAAAAGGTTAACGCTGGTCTGCGAAATGATTCTTGATAAAGATTGTTCTCTTAAAACTTTCAAATTTTATTCAGCAATAATCGAATCGAAGAAAAGGTTTACTTATGACGAACTTTCAAATCTTGAAAAAGATGACATGGATAGACATCCAGAATTTTCAGATGATTTAAAGAAATTGTTAGATATATGCAAAAAAAGAATTGAAAAAAGGAAACAAAGGCTCGCAATAGATTTTGAAATGAATGAGTACCGACCAGAAGTTAAGAAAGGAAAACTAAAAGCTTTTGTTCCGGTAACAAGATATTTAAGTCATAAGGCTATTGAGGAATGCATGATTTTGGCAAACATATCTGCCGCAAAATTTCTTAAGGAAAATCAAATAAGCACTATTTTTAGATTTCATGACTTCCCGGATATGGATAAGATCATTTCATTACAGAAATTTCTTCAATCAAGAGGTTTACCTATATCTGAAGATTTTAATCTTTCAAGAAAATCTATTTTCGATTGGGTTCAAAAAACCTCAAAACATAAAATCAATGAAGTCTTAGCTCTTGAAATTCTAAAGAGTATGAAGCTCGCAATATACTCTTCTGAGAGGAGCGAACATTTCGCTTTGGGTTTAGATGAATATTTACACTTCACCTCACCCATCAGAAGATATCCAGATTTAGTGGTTCATAGATGCATAAAACAAATTATTCATAACAAGAAATTTAAATCTTTATCAAAAAATGATTTAGCTGACATTGCTGAAAATTGCAGCTTTAGAGAACGAGAGGCTGATCAAATTTCTAAGGAAGCAGATAAAGTTCTGAGATCGCGATGCGGACAAAATTATATAGGGAATAAATTTTCTGGAATCATAACCGGAGTTACAGAATTTGGAGTATTTGTGAAGCTAGATCAAATTAACATTGAAGGGTTGTGTCACATAAGCGCATTCAAAAATAAATATTACAATTTTAATTATGAGATGAAATCCTTAGTCAGTAGACAAGGTACGATAAGCATTGGAGATAAAATGAGTTGCATTATCGAATCGGTGCATCCTTATGAAGGTAAAATAAGTTTAATACCGGCGTAAAAATGTTCGAGACATCAGATTTAAATACGATCAAAACTTTACTTGCCAACAAACCTGAGTCAGTTAGGTTGCTGGAAGTAGATGACAATTCAATTTCAAAAAGAATCAAAGATATAAAAAAGATCGCCATAGAGAAGAAATTAAAAATAGAAATAAAAAAATTTAAAAATCCAAATAAAAAGATCAATCTGATTTTCAAACCATCAGAACCAAAAAATATAGAGTACCTGGAAAAATTTTTAGAAACTAAAGAGGACGGCGTTATTCTTTTGCTTGATCACATAACGGATCCCAACAACTTAGGATCAATCCTCCGCACAAGTTTGGGAGGAATGGTTGATGCGGTAGTGGTTCCAAAATCCAGGGCCTGTCATTTAACTAAATCGGTAAGAGAAGTTTCAAAAGGATCAAGCGAACTTATCCCATTTGTGATTGTGCCAAACCTTAAGAGGATTACAGAGATGCTAAAGCTTAGAGGGTTTTTAATCTATGGAGCTGAAGGGAGTTCACAGTCAGAATCTATTTACGATACTAATTTTTCCAAAAAAATAGGCTTAATAATAGGTTCAGAAAATACAGGTATTCAAGAAACTTTAAAATCAAAATGCGATAAAATAATCAAGATTCCAATAAGCGATAAATTGGAGAGTCTCAATGCAGCTATTGCAACTTCAGTAATTGTTTTTGAGATTAATAGACAAAGAACAAACTAGAAATGCTAGCTCAAAGAACTTTAACTAATCCCATCAAGGCAAGTGGCGTAGGCTTGCATTCAGGCAGAAAAATTACAATAAAACTTTTACCCGCACCTGAAGATACTGGAATTATTTTTCAGAGAGTTGACTGTGACCCAATTGTTGAGATCCAAGCTACCGTTGAAAACGTAGGAGCTACAGCGCTCGCAACAACACTGGTAAGTGGAGATATTGAAATCTCTACAGTTGAACATATGCTCTCTGCTTTTGCAGGTTTAGGCATCGATAATGCTTATGTCCAAATTAATGACATTGAAGTCCCTATTATGGATGGTTCGGCAAATCCTTTTGTTTTTTTGATCCAATCAGCTGGCATAAAGGAGCAAAAAGAAGTTAAAAAATTTATAAAAATAAAAAAACCGGTATCTGTGGAAGCTAATAATGGTGCAAGAGTATCACTTTCGCCCTATGATGGTTTCAAAGTAAGTTATGAACTTGATTATGATCATCCTGTTCATAAAAGACAGCCCAATAAGGCTACCATTGACTTCAATTCAACAACTTTTCTCAAAGAGATATCTCGTGCAAGAACTTTTGGCTTCATGAGTGAAGTTGATGCATTAAAAAAAGAAAACTTAGCTCTAGGAGCAAGTGAGAAAAATGCTATAGCAATTGGTGAAAATGAAATTCTTAATGAAGAAGGTTTGAGGTCAGAGGATGAGTTCGTTAAACATAAAATTCTTGATGTCATTGGTGACTTATATTTACTAAAACACAATCTAATTGGATCTTTTGAAGGTTATAAATCTGGTCATTCTCATAATAACCAACTTTTAAGAAAACTTATCGATAATCCTGATACTTGGGAAATAATTACTGCAGAGGAAGGCAATCAGTTCATCAGATATATCGATCCAATCATTGACCCGAGTACAGGATAAAAAATGTTTGGCTTTTTATTTGGCTCAAAACATAAAAGAGTCATCAACCGTATTTCCAAAACTGTTGATCAAATTAATTCTTTGGAGTCCTCTCTTGAGCAATTAAATGCTGATGATTTACTGGCAAAATCTAATGAACTGAGAGATAAAGTTCGTTCAGGGGAAGCCTTAGAAAAAGTACTTCCCCAAGCATTTGCACTAGTTAGAGAATCGAGTAAAAGAAATTTGGGTCTGAGACATTATGACTGCCAACTCGTAGGAGGAGTTATTCTTAATGAAGGGAAGATCGCTGAGATGGCTACCGGTGAGGGAAAAACCCTTGTGGCTACTCTACCCTGTTATTTAAACGCTTTGACCGGAAAAGGTGTTTACGTGATCACTGTTAACGAGTATCTAGCTGAAAGGGATGCAAATTGGATGAGGCCCTTGTTTGAAGGCCTTGGATTGACAGTAAGTCATGTTGTTCCCAATCAAAGTTTTGAAGAGAAAAAAAATGCCTATCAGGCAGATGTTGTTTACATCACGAACAATGAAGCTGGTTTTGACTATCTAAGGGATAACATGGCAATGGACAAAGCCCATAAAATGCAAAAAGACCTTTTTTTTGCTGTGGTTGATGAGGTAGATTCAATCCTGATTGATGAGGCTAGAACTCCTTTAGTCATAAGCGGTGTCGCCGAAGATAATTCTGAAATATATAAAAAGATCGGCCAAATAATTCCTCGCCTTAAGCAAGAAGAATTTGATTTGGAAACAGGAGATGTTTTTGTAGAAGGAGATTTTCAGATTGACGAAAAAGTAAGATCTGCTGAACTTACCGAGAAAGGTCATGAAAACGTTGAACGTCTTCTTGTACACAATGGACTTCTTAAAGAGGATGACTCGCTCTATGCGAGTGAAAATCTAAAATTATTAAATATGGTTCAGTCTTCCCTAAGAGCCTTTAATCTGTTTGAAAAAAACACAGATTATCTTGTGCAAAATGGTCAAGTAGTATTGATTGATACAAACACTGGAAGAGCTTTGCCAGGTAGACGATTATCAGACGGAGTTCATCAAGCGCTAGAACTAAAGGAAAATGTAAATATCCAAGTCGAAAGTCAGACTTTAGCATCAACCACTTTTCAAAACTTTTTTAGACTCTTCGATAAATTATCTGGCATGACCGGAACTGCTGAAACTGAAGCTCAAGAGTTTGAGGAAATTTACTCTTTAGAGACCATTGTCATACCAACGAACCTGCCCATGATCAGAGACGATAAGGAAGACAAAATTTATTTAACCCTTGAGGAGAAGTACGATGCTCTTGTTGAGGAAATAGAGAAAATTAACTCGACCGGCGCGCCAATTTTGGTTGGGACAATTTCCGTAGAAACTTCTGAATTAATATCCAGCAAACTAAAACAAAGAAAAATTGAACATAACGTTTTGAATGCAAAACAACATGAAAGAGAGGCTGAAATAATATCTCAGGCAGGAGCTCAGAATGCTGTAACCATAGCCACAAATATGGCAGGAAGAGGAACAGATATCGTCTTAGGAGGCAATGAAAAGGACGCTTCTTTCAGAGAAAAAGTTTTATCTCTTGGGGGTTTGCATGTGATTGGAACTGAAAGACACGAATCAAGGAGAGTTGATAATCAGCTTAGAGGAAGATCTGGGAGACAAGGAGATCCTGGTTCCTCACAATTTTTTCTGTCATTAGAAGATAGCTTGATGAAGATTTTTGCACCGGAAAGAGTTAAAAATCTTATGCAATCAATTGGAGGTATGAAGAAGGGAGAATCGATAGAACATAGAATGCTAACCGGAGCGATCGAGAGAGCTCAAAGGAGAGTTGAGGGAAGAAATTTTGATCTAAGAAAAAGAATTCTTGAATTTGACGATGTCCTTAATGAACAAAGACAGGTTATATATTCACAAAGAGAGGAAATTCTTCAGGAAGATGACTTAACAGAATTAATTGATTCAATGCGATTCAATGAAATAGCAGATTTAGTTTATTCGTTTCTGCCGCCTTCTAGTGTAGAAAGTCAGTGGCAAACAGATAAGTTAAAGAATTCCTTGTCTTCTGATTTCGCTTTTGAATTTGACCCAGCTCAGTTCTTAGATGATGAAAAGAATAATCAAGATACCTTAATCAATGAAATTGTAAGTCAGCTTAAAAATAAATATCTTGAAAAAAGAATCGAATATAGCGAAGTTCTTCCTGGTCTAGAAAAACAAATTGTTTTGCAAGTCATAGATATATCTTGGAAAAATCATATCAATGCTCTTGAATACTTAAGACAAAATATAGGCTTTAGAAGTTATGCAGGAAAGGATCCCAGGCTTGAATATAAAAGAGAGGCTTTTGAAATGTTCGAGGGTCTTCTCACAAACATCAATGCCGAGGCCATTAAGTTTTTATCCAAAATTCAAATCAATAAAGAAGAGCAAACAGCTCAAGAAAGTTCTGTTATAAAAAAAACGATAAGTCATAAAGAAGAGATTCAATCCGCTTTTGATTCACCTCAAGAACAAGTCAATAAAAATAAATCTGAACCAAATGAAGAATTTTCAGGAAATAGAAGAATGAGAAGACTTCAAGCAAAAGCCAAAAGGAAAAAAAGAAAATAGATTATGAAAGAAGTTAAAATTGGATGTTCTTCGAGTTACCAAAAATATGGTAAAAGGCTTGATACCGCAATAATTCAATTACCAAGCAACAGCAACATCTCTGGGTTATTTACTTCAAATAAATTTCCTGCAGCGCCGGTAAAGGTTGCAAAAAGGAATTTAACAAACCTTGATAAAAAAAAGAAAACTGCATTATTTATAAATGCAGGCAACGCAAATGCTGCAACTGGACCAGAAGGTTTAAAAGATATAAATAAAATGTTTGCTAATTATAAAGATGTAAATGTTCTGCCCTTTTCAACCGGAGTGATCGGAGAAAGACTGGATCTACAAAGTTATGGAAAATCCTTTTTTAATGCTTATAAAAATCTTGGTAGAGGTAGTTGGAAAAATTTTGCTACTTCAATAATGACAACAGATAAGAAAGAAAAAATAGTTAAAAAGAGTATCAAGATAAATGGTGAGACTATAAATTTCGTTGGCATCGCTAAAGGTTCAGCAATGATTGATCCTAACATGGCAACAATGTTGTCCTTTGTATTTACTGACCTAAAGATAAGCAAACTGAAGTTAGATAAAATCCATAGATTAGCCTGCGAAGGTTCTTTTAATTCAATTACTATTGACGGAGATCAATCTACAAATGACTCTTCTTTGCTTATCGCTACAGGATCATCACTAATTTCACTGTCGAAAGCCAATGAAAAAAGGATATTAGAGACTCTTAAAGATATTTTTTACTCTTTAGCAGAAAAAATAGTTCTCGATGCTGAAGGAGCAACAAAGCTAATTTCGATCACTGTTAAAGGACTCAAGACTGAAAACGAATGCAAAAAAGTTGCTAAAAATATTGCTAACTCTCTTTTAGTAAAAACAGCTGCTTTCGGGGAAGATCCAAATTGGGGGAGAATTTTAATGGCAGTTGGCAATACAAATATTAGCTTTGACGAGAAGAAATTTAATCTTAAGCTTGGAAAGCTCCAGGTATTTAGAAATAACAAACTTAGTTCAAGTTATTCAGAAAAATTAGGATTGAAAGAATTTAAAAAAAGAAGAATAGAAATAGTCATTAAGCTGGGTGATAGCAATAAGACAAGCAAAGTCCTTACGTCGGATTTATCTAAAGATTATGTAAGCATGAATGCAGACTATAGATCCTGATTATTTTTTTATTACACCTGAAGTAATTCCTGAGAATTACCTAGAACTGTTGGAATCGATCAAGATTAAAAAAGAATTGCTTTTGTTAAGATGTTTAGATAACTCAGAACTTAATAAAAATTTAAACAAATTTTTATTAATAAAGAAAAAGTATCAAACCAAACTGATTTTGAGCTCTAGACACCTAGACATCTCAGAACGATTTGATGGCATTCATTTCAATTCATCGGATTTGATGAATTTATCAGACTTAGAAAGCTATCAAAATTATTTGGGTGCTTCTTGTCATAATGAGGAGGAGATCAATAAAGCAAACCAACTTAAGTTGGATTATATTTTTATTTCACCAGTCAAAAAAACAAAAAGTCATCAGGATGCATCTTCTATAGGTTGGCAAAAATTCAAGGAATTAAGATCTCTAACTGAAATTAAGACTTATGCTCTAGGTGGAATGAGAATTTCAGACTTAAATGAGGCAAAAAAATATTCTGCTGATGGAATAGCAGGTATTTCTTCTTTTATGGATCAATAGAAAGATCATCCTCATCTATTATAGGTCGGGAAATCTTGTGTTTCTCAAAAAACCAATCGCCTAAGTCAATGGCCTGACATTTCTCACTGCAAAAAGGTCTGTGATTTGAATCTTTAATCACAGAGTACATTTTTCTGCATCGAGGACATTTTTTTTTCATTTAAGAATTTCTTTTTCTAAATCTTGATGTATTTTTTTAACTTTCTCCTCTAATTCCTTTAGAGATCCATCGTTTGAAATAATAATATCTGCAAGCTCATTCCTGCTTTTTCTATCTATTTGGGAATCAATAATTGATTTAATCTGACTGGCTTCAACATTATCCCTTTTGGTGGTTCTATCGATTTGATTGTCTTCGCTTGTGTCGACAACTATTGTTTTTGAACAAAGGTCTTTTTGATTTGTTTCAAACAACAAAGGAGATACCAAAATCGCATATTTTGAACTTGCTGTTGCTAAATCATCTATGAGTATTTGATGAATTAATGGATGAAGTAGATTTTCCAACCAGTCTTTTGCAGAACTCTCTTTAAATATAATTTCTCTGAGCTTTCTTCTATCTAATTCTCCCTCAGAGGTAAGAATATTTGATCCAAATTTTTCAGCGATTTTTTTTAAAGCTGGTTGTCCTCTCATCACAGGTTTTCTAGAAGCTACATCTGCGTCCACAACTTTCACTCCTAAGCCCTCAAAGATTTCTGAGACGGATGATTTTCCTGATCCAATTCCTCCTGTTAAGCCTACTACTATCATTAAAATTATTTTTCTGGATAATGATTATATTCCATGAACGGATAAATAATTCAACTGGGGGAATATGAATCCATATAGGTTACTTTTCTTTTTGACGCTTCTGAATCTTTTAAATTTTGTGGACCGTCAACTTATTGCGAGCTTCGCAAATTTTATTGTTCCTGACCTAGGCTTAACTGATTGGCAGTACGGTATTTTAACTGGATTAGCTTTTGTCTTTTTTTATTCAATCATGGGATTGTTCATGGGAACGCTGGCAGATAAGTACAACAGACCAAGATTAATTGGTTTTGGGGTTCTGTTATGGAGTGTTTTTACCGCGTTTACAGGTGCGGCAAAAGGATTTATAAGCATGGCCATTCCTAGAGCCTTTATTGGGGTCGGAGAATCAATCTTAACGCCAACATCCATGTCTATGCTTTCAGATAGCTTTCCAGCAAATAGGATGGGTTTTGCTGCTGGAGTCTATTATATGGGTGTTCCTATCGGGGTTGGGATAAGTCTTCTTATAGTAGGATTTCTTGGTGAGCCTCTAGGATGGAGAAATTGTTTTTACATTTTGGGAGGTATCGGAGCAGTTTTGGGGATCATTGCATTTTTCTTTAAAGATCGCCCTAGAAAACATCTTATCGATAATCCAGATGAGGTTAATCTCTCTTTTTCAGAGATAGTTTCTACTTTAAGGCAAGCCTTGACCTCTTCTAATGCATTAATCTTAACCATAGCTGGAGGAGTTCTTTATCATGTAGCACTGGGAGCAGCAGTTTTTGAACAACTTTGGTATGCCCAGGAAAGAGGTTTCGAAAGATCAGAAATTGCTCAACTAACTGGGATCATTGGTGTGGTTGCGGGTCTTGCTGGAAACTTGTTTGGTGGTTTAATGAGCGACTGGTGGCTTAGAACTTTCAATCAAGGTCGTCCAATGTTTCTTTTTTGGCTCACTCTGTTGCTATTACCTCTTGGAATAATTTATAGATTCGTAGAACCAAATACTTTTATTTTTTGGCTGGGAGTTGTTATCGGTTATTTCCAACTAGGATGTTTTTATGGCCCTACCTTTTCAACTGTTCAGGAGCTTGTGCCGCCAAAAATAAGAGCTACTGTAGTGGCGTTTTATATTTTATGCCTAAACCTTATAGGTCTTACATTTGGCTCTTTAGGAGGTGGAATCTTTACTGATCTTTTGAGATCATTTGATGTGGCTGAACCATATACAATAATGCTTGTTACTTTCTCCTTGATCGCTGGATTAGCTATACCTTGCTATTATTTTGGTGGCAAAATTTATGAATCAGATAGAAAAAGACTTTTGGAAGAATTTAACAATTGAAATTAAAAGATTGTCATAACATTAGCGATTTAAGAAAAGCTGCAGAAAAAAGATTGCCAGCAGCAATGTTCCATTACATTGATGGTGCTGCAGGAGATGAATGGACAATAAAACACAATACGAATTCCTTTGAACAATACGAAGTGATCCCGAATTATTTAGTTGATGTAGATAAAATTGATACTTCAACAAAGGTTCTTGGGACACAGATTGATTGGCCATACATATGCTCGCCCACCGGCTATCACAGATTATTTCATCACGAAGGTGAAATAGCAGCTGCAAATGCTGCAAGTGATATGGGTACGATTTTTTGCCTCTCTACCCTTTCAACAACTACTATCGAAGAGGTTGCAGAAAAATCTAAAGGTCCTAAAGTTTTTCAAATTTACGTTCTGAAGGACAGAAGTATCTCAGTCGAATACATTGAAAGATGTAAAGCTGCTAATTACGATGCTCTCTGCTTGACTATCGATGTTCCTGTTAACGGCAGACGAGAAAGAGATCTGCGCACGGGCATGACCGTGCCACCAAAATTAACACTGAAGTCTTACCTAAATATTGCCAGTAAATTTGATTGGACATTGAATTATCTTACTCATCCCCCCACGCCATCCATGGTTAATATTGAGCATAGGCTGAAAGATGCTGCTAACGATATTTCTGTAATGGATTTTATGAACAGTCAGTTTGATAGGACCGTTACTTGGAAAGATGCAGAGTGGATGATAGGTCAATGGGATAAGGCTTTTGCGGTCAAAGGAATTTTATCTGTAGAAGATGCTAAACGGGCAAAGGATATTGGTGCTTCAGCAATAATGATTTCAAATCATGGAGGAAGACAACTGGATGGATGTCCAGCGCCATTTGAAATGTTGAAAGAAATTAGAGATGCTGTTGGAGACTCTATTGAGATTATAGTTGATGGTGGCATCAGAAGAGGAATTCATATCATAAAAGCTCTCGCCATGGGAGCTAATGCTTGCATGGGGGGTAGACCTTACCTTTATGGACTATCTGTGGGAGGCTACAACGGAGCTAAATATGCGTTACAACTTTTAAAAGATGAAGTTGAACAAAGCATGATCCTAACAGGAGTCAAAAACGTTAATGAATTAAATAGATCTTTTTTGAGGAGGCCCGGAGAATGAGGATTAGATTACTGATTATTTTAGCTTTGTTAAATCTTAATGTCTTTGCTGTTGAGGGTATGTGGGAACCTTCTCAAATGGGCAATTTAAAAAAGGAGTTAAAAAATACAGGGTATTCTGGAGACGCAGATAATCTAACAGATTTATTTTCTTTCCCGCTTAATGCAATAGTGAGTCTTGGTGGATGCTCAGCATCGTTTGTCTCTCCAGAAGGTCTTATTGCAACGAATTACCATTGTATCGAAGGGTCATATTTACAATTTAACTCTTCCGAAAAGGAGAATTTGTTCGAAACCGGATTTGTTGCTAGAAGAAAATCGGAGGAAAAACCTTCTGCGCCTGGGTCAAGTGCTTATGTCACTCAAAGCATCACTAATGTTACCAAGGCTGTATTGAGACAAACAGAAAACCTTAAAGATGATCTTGATAGATACAATAAAATTGAAAGTAATAAAAAAAGCATCATTGAAGAATGCGAGACAAGCGATGAAATAAGATGCAATGTCAGATCTTTTTTCAGCGGAGAGACTTATCAATTAGAAAAAAGATTAAAAATAAGAGATGTCCGATTGGTCTATGCTCCACCTGCTTCGATAGGTGAGTACGGCGGCGAGATAGATAATTGGATGTTCCCAAGGCATACAGGGGATTTTGCCTTGTTGCGAGCTTATGTGGCTCCTGATGGTAGCAGCAAAGAATTTGCTAAACAAAATAAACCATATAAATCCAAGAACTATTTAAAGATATCAGCAAAAGGAGTTCAAGAAGGAGATTTTGTTATGGTTGCCGGATATCCAGGCACAACCAATAGGTTGCTTACATATAACGAAGTGGAATTTGATATTGAGGAAGGATTTAAAGGTTTCGTTAATTTTTTAAAGTCTGGGATAGACATAATGAGATCTTCTACGAAAGATGAAGATGGTTCTTCTTTAAAATATAGAGGATTAATTAGCGGTTATGAGAATTATTATAAAAAAATATCAGGACAAATAGATGGCGCAGAGTCATTCAGAGTTCAAGACAACGCTAATTCTGATTGGTTAGGTTTCATAGATTATTTAAATGAAAAAGGCTCTAAACAAGAAAAGGAGTCTTTAAGCTCGCTTCTTTCTTTGATTAATGATCAAAAGGCAGAAGAATTACCTAATTATTATTATGGAAATTCAAGAATGATTTCTACCGCTCAAAGAATTTACAGATACGCCTATGAAAGAACCAAACCAAATGATCAGCGAGAAATTGGCTTCCAAGAGAGAGATCATGAAAATATTGTGAATGGAATTAAATCTCTTGATTATCGACTTGATAAAAGAGTTGATAGAGAAATTTTTATTAACCGACTTGAAAAATATAGAACTTTTGACAGAAATTTAAGAAGGCCTCAATTTAGCAATTATTTTCAAATAGATGCAGACTTTGAAAAGTCTAAAAAAATTGTTGAAAATATCTACTCACAAAAATCATTATTGGATTCTGCTGAAGATAGACTTTCCTTGATTGACTTATCTCTAGATGAACTCAATTCAATTGAAGATCCTTTCATTAACATTGCAAGGATTCTATTTGATGAGCAAATGGAGTATGAAAACATTGCTAAGTCTGAAGCTAGCGAAAAACAAAGACTCAAATCAACTTTCATAAAATCGTTAAGAAAATATTACAAAAGTATTGGAAAGTCATTGTACTCAGATGCTAACGGTACCCTCAGAATTACCTTTGGTAACGTTAAGGGAGTATCTCTAGAAGACGGCATTACCTATGGTCCATTTACGCGTTTAGAGGGTATTAATAAAAAACATAGTGGAGAGGAGCCTTTTAATGCTCCAGATAAGCTAATGGATTTAATCTCTCAAAAAAATTATGGAAGATATGAGTTGGAATCCTTAGGTTCTGTTCCGGTGAATTTTTTGTGCGATCTTGATATTACAAATGGAAATTCTGGGTCAGCAACGCTAAACGCTAAAGGTGAGTTGGTAGGTCTTGCTTTTGATGGGATGCTTCAGACGATTATCGCTGACTATAAATATATTCCAGAGGCGAGAACTATATCCGTAGATTCAAGGTACTTTCTTTGGACTTTAGAGAAGTTTGATGAAGCTAGAAATATTCTTGAAGAGTTATCGGTTGAATACTAAGAAATGACTGTGCTTTTAACAGGCTTGTTTCTTGCAGCCCAAATAAGTCTTAGGAATTTGACAATAAATAACCTAACAGTTCGATCATAAAAAGATATCTTTTCTTTAGTATCTTTAGCCTCTGATGTTTGCTTCCCTCTTATGACTTGACCTGGAAGAGTTCCGGTCGCTTGACCATTCTCATAAACAACCTCACCACTTTTAATAGTTGCTAAATAACCAAAGGATTCCTGAACAAGCCTTTTCCCTCCTTTAGGTAGATCAAAGATCATTTTTGGAAGAGAGACATTTAATTTTTCAAAATCAATAATATTGATATCTGCAATCATTCCAGTTTTGATTTCTCCCCTATCAAATAGTCCATAAGTTTCAGCAGTGTCTTTTGTCTGCTTTCTAATGATGAGTTCTAAAGGAATTTTATTGCCTGCTGATCTATCTCTTGCCCAATGAGATAAATTTGTTGTGGGCATGCTTGCATCACAAATGAGGCCACAATGCGCTCCTCCATCACTCCCACCAGCCACAGACGATTTAAGTTTATAGAATGTTTCAACGAACTTAAGTTTATGATTTTCATAAGGGGTGAAACATGCATAAATTAAGCTTTTACCGTCATCTTTTGTCAATTCGTCGTAAATAACCTCTTCTTCTGACTGGTTTCTCTGTTCAGCTAAGTAAGCAATACTATCTTCTCTTGTTGGTTCGTAATTAGGAGGATCACTTAAAATAAATTGAGTTTCATAGTTAGAGATTAGTTTTTTACCTATTTCTGCTTCAGCTTTAATTTCTTCTTTAGTCTTGTTAGATTTTTGTTCTTTAGCAGCTTTCTGTAAATCTTCTCTAAAGCTTGGCGACTCATTTAAAATTTTTTGCTTAAAAGCAGGATCCCTCATAATTGACAGTCTCTCGTTGAGGGGAAGATGAGCAATATCTTTGTAGGAAGGATGCCCTATAAATGGATGCAAAGAACTTTCTAGACCAAACATAAGTCCCACGTTTCTTCCTGGGAACTGAGGTCGAACATTTTTACCTTTAAGAAACTGTTCTTCGCAGTAAAGAATGGTTTTAACGGAGTCGCCATTTGTTTGAAGAACAGTCAAACCGCAATCAGACTTTTCAACGTATTCTTTCATCCATGACATTTCTATTTCTTGGTCCAGCCAATCAGAAACAATTTCTAAAGTACCCTCACCTGCGCGGTCCACTGCAAAAGCAAGTTCCTTCATTTCTTCTGAGCTTGCTTCTGTGCCAGGCACATAAACACCATGAACGTCCCTGTGTAAGATGGTTCTAGATGTGCTAAATCCTAATGCACCAGCATTGATTGCTTTTTCTACTATTTCTGACATTTGGTTGATTTCGTCTTTAGATGCATCAACTTGGTTTTGACATCTATCGTAGCCCATCACATAACTTCTTACTGGCCCATGTCCAATCATAAATCCTAAATCCATTACAAATTCTTTTCTTTCTATTGCATCTAGAAATTCAGGAAAAGTTTCCCACTCCCAATCAATGCCTTCATGCAGTGCGGTACCTGGGATGTCCTCAACACCCTCCATAAGTTGAATAAGGAAATTTTCTTCTCCGGGTTTCACGGGTGCGAACCCAACTCCACAATTGCCCATAACAACTGTGGTTACACCATGCCAGCTCGAAGGAGTTAAATAAGGATCCCAACAAACTTGTCCATCGTAGTGTGTATGAATATCTACCCACCCAGGAGAAACAAGGTTTCCATCAGCATCAATTTCTTTTTTACCTGAGTTAATGACTTCACCGACTTTGGTAATTTTTCCATCATCAATTGCAATATCACCAAGAAAAGGTTTTTTCCCGGATCCATCTACTATGTTGCCATTTCTAATGACTAAATCGTGTATGTGCATTTCTCTCATGGACTTATTATGTATCTGTAATGATGAAAATTGAAGTATTTTTGGTGGAGCCAGGCGGGATCGAACCGCCGACCTCCTGCGTGCAAAGCAGGCGCTCTCCCAGCTGAGCTATGGCCCCAAAAGAAGGGAGTAGATTAGAGAAAGATAGAGGAAATGTCTAATGTTTTTATTAAAACAAAAATGCTCTTTTTTAGAGCAATTTGCACTATTTTATTTCTAATATAATCTTTTTTGTTAATCTATTGGGAGGAATTAATGGATTCTGGAAATACAGCGTGGATTCTTACATCCACAGCACTAGTTTTGTTCATGACTATGCCAGGTTTAGCACTATTTTATGGCGGTCTGGTTAGGTCTCAAAATATTCTATCGGTATTAATGCAATGCTTTGCGATTGCTTGCTTGGCTTCTTTTGCATGGTTGTTTATGGCATACAGCATAGCTTTTTCCGAGGGATCTCCTTATTTTGGGGATTTAAATCAAATGTTCTTGATGAATATGGCAAGAGATAGCCTTTCTGGAGATATTCCAGAATCTGCATTTTTTATGTTTCAAATGACATTTGCAATTATTACTCCAGCATTAATTGTAGGAGCTTATCCTGAAAGAATTAAATTCAGTTTTGTAATAGCTTTCTCATTTCTCTGGATTTTATTTGTTTATGCGCCCGTAACACATTGGATATGGGGTGGCGGCTGGTTGGCAGAAATGGGAGTTCTAGATTTTGCCGGAGGCTTAGTGGTGCACTTAACCGCTGGAACCACGGCGCTGATTCTAGCTTTCCTATTAGGACCCAGAGAGGGTTTTCCCAATCAAATAAAACCTCCTCATAATCCTGGGTTAACTATGATGGGGGCTTGTATGTTGTGGGTTGGTTGGTTCGGCTTTAACGGTGGTAGCGCGCTCGCTGCAAACCAAGATGCAGGGATGGCCATACTTGTAACTCATATTTCTGCTTCTGTAGCATCTTTGGTATGGATGTTCATTGAATGGATTAAATTCGGAAAACCTAGTTTGGTTGGAATAGTAACAGGATCAATTGCAGGTCTAGCTTCAATTACACCTGCATCAGGATTTGTAGGCCCTATAGGAGCGGTCATTATTGGTTTAGTGTCCGGTTACCTTTGTTACGTTGCAGTTGGATTTGTTAAAAATGCCCTAAAAATTGATGACTCACTTGATGTATTTGCAGTTCATGGTCTTGGAGGAACTTTGGGAATACTTTTATTGCCTTTCCTAATTGGTTCAAATCTTGGAGGAGTTGGTCTTTCTGAAGGTCAGACTGTCATGAGTTTTTTCAATACTCAACTTACAGGCACAATTAGTGTTTTAATTTTCACTGCGATTATGACAGTGATAATTGCTTTGATCCTAAGATCGTTCTTTGGTTTAAGAGTAGATGATGATCAATTGGAAGAAGGTTTAGACCTATCCTCTCACGGTCAATCCGGATACAAATTATAAATTTTTATTAAACAGGCAATGCATTAGAGATAGCTTCAAGGAGCGGTCTCTGATGCGCTTGCTTAGTTTTTGCATAATGAGGATGACCTAAACTAGCTAAATCTTCTGCTTTCTCCATTATTCTTTTTTCAAAATCGGAAGATGATGCTATTTCATCAAGTAGTCCGGCCTCAATACACTTGTCAAAAGGATAAGGATCAGCATGATAAAGAACAGAGTAAACATGCTTTTTATCGATTCTGCTTTCAGCAACTTCCATAATAGGAGAAGGAATATCCATATTGTTTCTAACTTCGTTTGCCTGAGCAACAAATTCCCCTTCTAGAGCTATGCGATAGTCTCCGCAACAAACAATAAAAATTCCCATGGCAATTGCATGCCCTGTAACAGCCATAATTATTGGTCTAGGAAAAGTATATAGATCATGCATAGTTTTCATTCCTAAAGCAGTCATTTTTTGTGCCTTTTTCGCATCTCCACTTTGAAATGTTTTGAGATCAAATCCTGCTGAAAAAATGCCTTCTCTTCCTCTTATAATTAATGCACCACTATCTTTGGAAACTTGATCTAGACAATTTTGTATAGATTCAAGCATTTCTAATGAAAAGACATTTACCTTCCCATCATCCAATGTAATAGTTGAAATATCTCCTTCTTTGCTAAGGATTGCTGGTTCACTCATTTTTTCCTCCTGAAAATTATATTAAATCACAAGCTGCGGGCGGCATCCAATGGGCGTCTTTGCCATCCCACTTTATATTACATCCAATTGGGTTGGTAACTGGAACTGAAATGATACTTCCTCTTAGATAATCATCAATTGCATTTTCCAAATCGTTTATTGTTGATTCAGATCCATTTCTTGGATTATCAATTCCTCTTCCTGTATAAATCAATGATCTGTTGGAATCAAAGACAAAAAAATGAGGAGTTTTTAGAGCTCCATAATTAGTTGCAGTCTCTTGAGATTCATCGTGAAGATAGTCCCAGGGGAATTGATGCTCTTGCATTCGAATTTGCATATTCTCAAAACTATCTTCTTCATAGGTATTTTTACTGTTCGAATTGATACATACCAACTTGATGCTCTCTCGATTGTACTTTTCAACAGTTTTGCGAGTGGTTTCATCGGAACCAATTACATAAGGACAATGATTACAAGTGAAAGAAATTATCAATAACTTATATTCACTGTAACTTGCTAGATCATGAAACAAGTTGTCAGTTCCAAGAAGATTAAAATCTGGAGCTTTGTTGCCTATTTCTAATGTATAAGCCAAAGTAATATCAAGTCAGCGGGTTAAAGGATATTTTTTCTGGAATGTCATCTGCACCGGGCATATTTTTAGCAATCATGAACGGTCTTAAAGCCTCTATAGCTTTTGGTTCATCGTGATGACAAATTTTTGGATACATATGATGCATGATATGAATTTGCATTGAATGATTTAAAAACCTAGGTAATCCGTTTCTCCAGAATCTTGTATCGCTATGTCTTCCAATTTCGAGCCCATTATGAGGCTCTCTTGAAAAAACTAATCCTAAATAAGAAGTGATAATCTTTAATGGAAGCCACCACAAAAAAAGAGTTTCCAAAGGAAAAAAGAAAGCCGTAACCATTTGCGTTAAAACAATGAATAATTGAACCATAGATCCTCTATCTATGCTTTTTTTGAATTCAGGATCTTTGTCACAATAGTCATTAACCATTTTTTCTATCCTTTCATCTGATCCCTGATTATGAACCCTCAAAGCTGCTTCAAACCATGAGTCAACATGCGTATGGAAGTAATCAGGGTCCTTTTCAGGATCATTTGTGTGAGCGTGATGTTTCATATGAAGAACTTTTAATAGTTCATGAGATCTTGCTAAAGGAATCAAGGAAATCTGACCCACAAAAGAATTAACCCACTCAAGGTTCTTATGGTTCCCTGATAGATGTCCGTGTTGGCCTGCATGAGATGGCAAATAGGCAAAAGATGTAGAAATTAGAGATATGAAAAAACCTAACCATAATGGAATAGTTGATGAAATAACTAAATACCAGACAAGACACCATACAAAAAATTGCGTAAAGGCAATAACAATCATTTCCCACTCTATTCTTCCCATAAAAGCTCTAGCTATTTCTTTTTCTTGATCATGAGAAAGTTCAGAGGATTGGTAATCGTACATCTGGCTATCGGTCATACTATCCAGCCCCATTTTTTATATTTAGCTAACAAGCCAAAAAGGAACCCAGTCAGATAACTGGCTACAGTAAAAAAGAGTTCATTTTTTGGTTCAAAAAAGTAAATGGTTGCAGCATTAAAAACACTGCCAAAAAAAACAAACGCAAATAAAACAATAAACCATTGCTCTATTATTGAAATTTTATCCTCTGTTTTTGAAGATTTTTCATTCATAACAGTTTTATTTTACTAACAGAAATTAAATAAATATATATTTAAGACCTAGATTAGCTTGGATCATCCTAATTAGAGAATATAATTTATCTATGGATTATGTAGCTTATGCTGTCCCATTTTTCCTTCTCCTGATAGTTCTCGAGTTAGGTTATGGTTTTTTAGTAAAAAAAAATAATTATCGAATCTCCGATACATTAACAAGCTTATCTTTAGGTTCAATCAGTCAATACGTGCCAATTTTAAAATTGGGCTTTCAGGGAGCTGTATTTGCTTTCATCGCGGACTATTTTAGCTTGCCTTTGTTATCCAGTTCTTCATGGATAGTCTGGGTTGTAGCTTTTATTCTTTATGACCTTTGCTATTACTGGTTCCATAGGATGCATCATGAAGTTAAAATTTTTTGGGCGAGTCATGTGGTTCATCATCATGGGGAAGAATTCAATTTCTCTACAGCCCTAAGACAAACTAGTTCAGGTTTTTTGTGGAGCTGGATTTTCTACATACCTCTATTTATTCTTGGCATTCCTCCTGAGGTTTTTATCACTGTTGGATCTCTAAATCTTATTTATCAATTCTGGGTTCATACTGAACATGTAAAAACTATAGGAATTTTCGAGTACATATTAGTAACTCCCTCAAATCATCGGGTGCATCATGCTCAGAATGAGGAGTACATCGATGCTAACTACGGAGGAGTATTTATATTTTGGGACATTATTTTTGGTACTTTTATAGAGGAAAAAAAAGAAGTGAAACCAATCTATGGAACAGTCAAGCCCTTAAATAGCTGGAATCCAATTAAGGCTAATATAGATGTGTATTGGTTGATTTTAAGAGACTCTTTTGCAACTAAAAGATGGGAAGATAAATTTAAGGTGTGGTTCTCAGATGCCAGATGGAGGCCAGATGATGTTTCAGAAAGATTTCCAGTTCAAAGAAATGACTTATCGTCTTTTGTTAAATACGATCCAAAATTAGACGTTTTACAAAAAATTTATGCATTTTTTCAAATCTTTAGCCTAATAATTATTCCAAATTTCATTGTCTCTGACTTAGATAAACAGACTTATTTTCAATCTTTAATTCTTATTGGTAACACGGTACTTTTTATTACTTTCACTTTGATGTACTTGGAAGGAAAACAATACGCTTTGTGGATGGAATCTATCAGATCAATATCTTTTATTATTCTTATTTTCTTCGGAGTGATTAAATTAAGTCTCCTCTCGGTTCAAATGTCAGGAATACATGCTCTTGTTTGTCTTTTATATTTAGCAATTGCTTTGCCTTTGAGAATCACCAAATTCCAATCTGCCTAAGTTTTTAGTGTGTTATCCAGATTGGAGAAGACCAAGCTCTTTCCTGAATTGTTGATTTTATATCTGATCTAGGAAGTTGATTACTTCTAATTGCGTCCCAAGTAGACCATCTGCAAACTGGGTTTTCTAAAACTCTAACGTAATAAAAGGCTTCCTGATCTTCAATAAATTCTGGATCTTTCCATAAAGTTTTTAGCTCCCTAGAGCCCTTATTTTTGGAGATAGAGCAATCATCCAAATTAACTTTTGCACCATTGTCAGGACACCTATGAGATGATTTGTCTACTTCCAATCCATCGCTACAGGTCGCGTCATAGACCTTCTCTTTAGATTCTCCATTATCGAGCCAACCCTTGATTATTTGTACTCTCTGTAAGTTTGTACCTTGGGCATCAGCCATCGCCCATACAAGAAAGATAGGAGACTTGTCCTTCTTGGTTTTGAGGCTACCTCCCATTGTCGTAGCTGTTTCATAAAGGTAAGCAGTAGTATTTTCTTTGCTGAATGCATTCTCAATGTCATATCCAGCAAAAAATCTAATTTTTATTCTTGGTCCGCTAGTTGCAAAAGTTTCCTTTCTTTTAAATGCATTAAAGATTGACTCTCTTGTGTTCTCTTCAGCCCATACTCCTGCAAGGCCGGAAGCGCTCCAGCTAATAAGCCTACTGCTGCCTGCGAAATAATCTTTTTCATCAACCTCTGCAATTAAATTTGGTCTTAGGACTTTCAATACGGATCCATAAGTCTTATTGAAAGGAATAGATCCCCTGAGTTCAGGTGTTCCATCGAGAATACCTATTTTTGAAAAGTATCTATCTTCTTCGAAAGATGATGCAGATACATGAGTATCAGTTGACCCAATAAAACCAAATTTATATGGATTGACACCACTTTTGTTTTTCAAAGCCATGCCTCTTAACAAGGCACTTCTTGTATAACTCCCTTCATCATTATCTGCTGTATTTTCAATTTCAAAATCAGCCCACTCATCATTTTTTGATAAGAAGGGACTCGTCTCTGAGGAAGCTTTCACTTGAGTTATTTCAACAACAGGCTCATTACTTATTCTCTTTCTGCTATAAGATTCATCTATTGGAGCGCCATTAAAATCATCTAGCATAAACATTAAGCCTCCAGAGAGATTAGAATTATGAGGTATGGCCATGCTCTCAACTCCATTATCTCTCAGAGAATCCATCCAATCCCATAACTTTTCTGGATTCGGACTATCCATTCTGCTGAAGGGCATTAATGGTAAATTTTTAGTATCCTTGAAAATAACGTTTCTATGCAGTGTTGTAAGGTCTGCTCCGCTACCTGCCGAGTATTCGTAACCAGCAAAAGTAGTCAAAACTCCTGGTTCATAGGCTCTATCAGCAGCCTGAATAATATCCTGCCAAACACTACTGGAAATCTTATTTAATTCATCGGTAAGATCATTGGTAAGATCATTGGTAAGTCTTCCCTCTTCTGCGAGCCTCTGGGCAAAAGGTCTAAAGAGGTTAGATCTCCTGATAACCTCAAATATGCCTGCACCCGCTGAATCATTTAAATTATGTAATGGTTTCACCCAATCATATTTAGACAAAAAAGAATTTTCGTCACTTGCGGTTTTCATCACTCCTAAAAATATCCCGTGATCAGTAACCGCATAAAAATCTAAAGGTCTCTTAAGCTGGATTTGATATCCAGATGGATGAGGTAAAGCAGCTCCCCGAGCATAACGATATGCATCATCTGGAGAATTAATATTACCGAATGAGTAAGAATCAAAAGAATTAGCCGTGTGAACGTGCAGATCCCCAAAATAGGCATTTTTATCAGGATTTTTCTCTCGTCTTTCATTAGTCTCATACTTCATGGAAGATTGTTGTTTTGAGAAAATATCGTCTATTTTTTCTATAGTTTTTTTAGTCTGCCTCTCTTGATATTGATAAGAAATAAATATGATTAAAACCAAGCTAAAAGTAATTCCTACGATCCAAAAAAATGATTTTTTTAAAATACCCACTTAATTTTTAGTTTGACCAGTAAATGTAGTCATCTCCCTCTTCATATTTTTGTCCATCGTATTTATCAATGAGGATTGGAACTTCATAGGCGGATGGTATGACAGGATCAGCTTGTTCTAAATTAAATTGATCCAATAGACTTTTTAGAAGTTGTGCTTTTTTAGGATGAGATTCTATAAGATTGTTCTTTTCAGTGGGATCAACAGAAGTGTTAAAAAGCCAGTGAAAATTTTCTTTTTTACTTACGATGTATTTCCAATTTTCATGCAATACAGATTGATGATTTCCTGAGCGCCAAAAAAGTGTTTTATGCGGTTCAGTGGATATTTCTTTATTTATGAAAGATAGAAGATTAACGCCATCCAAGTTACTTTCTTGAGAAGGTTCTATGCCAGCAGCTGAAGCAATTGTAGAAAAAATATCAAAATGATGGACGGCGGCATTGGATTTTTGTCCTGGATCTATTATGTCAGGCCAACTAACAATATAAGGAACTCTTATTCCGCCTTCAAAAAAGCTTATTTTCCAGCCTCTGTAAGGCTTATTAATATCTTCTAACTCAATATAATCGGCTCCACCGTTATCGCTTGTAAAAATAATTAAAGTTTTACCATAAATCTCAAGTTCCTTAAGTTTTGCAATAACTTTACCTACGCTGCGATCTAGCGCAGTAATCATTCCTGCATAAACCTGTAAATTATGCCCTTCCATATGGCTCATATTCTGCACATCACTTCTCAATGCCTGCAGAGGATTATGAACTGCCCAATGACTTAAATATAAAAAAAACGGTCTGTTTTTATTTTTTTCAATAACTTTCAAAGCTTCATCAGTATAGTAATCGGTTACATATTTATCTGGAGCAAAAAAATCGCCTCCATTAAACATTGCTGAATACAGCCCAATGCCCCAAATCATTCTATCGATTCTGGTATCAAACTTTGCATTTACAATTTCTGGGTCATCTTCTGGGGCATACAGAGGTCCTATTAGGGATAAAGAATCTTTAAATCCTTGGCTTTGCGGATCCATGCCATTGGCTTGACCAAGATGCCATTTTCCTATGTGAGCTGTGTAATATCCTGCATCACGAAGAACCTCTGCAATTGTTATTTGCTCGGTTGGCATACCTTGTTCCCATAAGGGGGGTAGCCGAGTGGCTACTTCTCTATCAATTCTAGCTTTAAGTTCTGAGTCATCCTCTTCAGCAAGCCATCTCATGATTAATCTTCCAGTTGCCGGCACTGGAGTGAATTCATACCCAAACTTTGTTGGATATTTCCCAGTCATGATGGATGCTCTTGAAGGAGCACAAGTAGCATTCGCGGCATATCCTCTTGAAAAGAGAATGCCATTTTCTGCTAATGAATCAATATGAGGCGTCATCAAAGAGCCATCTGCTGCACCGCCGTTATGGGCAGAAATATCGTTGTATCCCAAGTCATCAGCCAAAATTAAAATAATATTAGGACGATCATCTTGTGTAGGTGTTTCAGGTCCCTCCGTCCAAGTGGTTGGAATGTTATCCTGCACTGGCATAAAAATAGCCGCTAATTTCGGTATGGACCAAATTAATATATTTATTTTAAATTCCCAAGCTGTGACGCCTAGTATGGCAAGAAGGCTTAAAGTGATTAAAGATTTCCTAAGCATTTTGAATTAGTGATCTTTGAGAAAATATAAATTATGACAGTAATTGTGTCAAAAGATTCTTAGGAATTTGGTGGGTCTGGCAGAACTCGAATCTGCGACCTCACCCTTATCAGTAGTGAGAACTATCTAAAAAACCTTATAATATCAATACTCTCAGACTAGTAATGTGCACGAGTGTGTGCATGATGTTGAAACATTATTTTTCAAAAATATAGACATTTCATGATAGCAATTTAAGTATTTGTTTTTTATTTTTTTCACCAAATTTTTGATATTGATTAATAATCCCTGATAGTGATTTACCAAAATCTGTTAATGAATATTCAACCCTTGGCGGAATAGTTTGAAAATCATCTCTATGAATGAGATTGTGACTTTCTAGTTCTCTTAACTGTTTAGTAAGCATTTGCTCTGTGATCGGAGACAGAGTTCTTTTTAATTCACCAAATCTTTTGGGTCCAGACTGTATGGTATACATTAATGGCATTTTCCATTTGCCACCAATAAGTTTAGTAACCTGGTGAATTGCACAATAATTGTCTTTCATAAATTTTGTACTATGTTATTAGTTAGTACTCAATTATTAATTAGTACTTGTTATTTTCATTGTGAAAAATATTATACACAGATTCAATTAAAGGAGAATAACTATGAATAAATTAAATGAATATATTGACCAAGTTTCTTTTGTAGGACCATGGTTGCTTAGAATTACTCTTGGTGTATCTTTTTTCTTATATGGATTCGGTAAGTTTCCTTTGCCATCAGAATTATTGCTCAGTTTTGGATTCTCTCAGTTTGTTGCTGTATTAGTTCCTCTTGTTGAGGTAATTGGTGGTATTGGAATAATTCTCACTGGTTTTATAAGTGGATTGTGGGGTCAATTATTAACACGCGCATTGGGTTTGGTTTTATCAGTATTAATGATTTTTGCTCTTGTTCTTGCGCATTCTGATTGGTTAATAAATGCAGAACTTTTTAAAAATATACAGGTTTACTTACTTGTCGTATCTTTACACTTTGTTTTTAAACCAAAAGGTTAAATGAATAGGAGATAACTATGGGTAAACTAATTGAGGGTGAATGGATAGTAAAATCCATTATTACATCAGACGATTCAGGTGCATATGATCGCCTACCAAGAACTTTTTTAGATACTATTGAGAAAGGCCATGAAAAATTTCAACCAGAGTTAGGTCGTTACCACTTGTACGTTAGTTACGCATGTCCATGGGCTACTAGAACTTTGATATATAGACAACTTAAAGATCTTAACGATCACATAAGTGTCAGTGTTGTTCATCCAGATATGCTCGAAGAGGGATGGGTATTTGACACAAGCTTTCCTGGTGCTACTGAGGATCATCTATATGGCAAGAAGTTTTTAAGAGAGATATATCAGAAAGCAGACCCAACAATTACCACCAGCGTTACTGTACCAATACTGTGGGATAAAAAAACTGAAACAATTGTTAACAATGAATCTTCCCAAATAATTAGAATTCTGAATACTGCATTCAATGATTTAACTGGCAACCATAATGATTACTACCCCGAAGATAAAAGAGAATTAATAGATGAACTGAACGATATCATCTATGACAGCGTGAACAATGGCGTCTATAAGTCAGGCTTTGCTCTTTCCCAAGAGGCTTATGATAATGCTGTTTCAAAACTGTTTGAAACACTTGATTTTCTCGACAATAAACTAAGCAAAACCAAGTTTCTAATTGGTGATGAAGTCACAGAGGCTGATTTAAGGCTGATTCCAACGCTATTAAGATTTGATCCTGTTTATGTCACCCATTTTAAATGCAATATTAGACGAATCATGGACTACAAAAATTTATATAGATACATGCAAGACATGCTAAAAATACCTGCAGTAAAAGATACTTGCGATATTGATCACATTAAACGTCACTACTATTACAGTCACGATCAAATCAATCCATATCGTATTATTCCTCATGGACCAATTGAATTATGAGTAAAATGATAATTCCTGCATACGAAACCTCCGATGGTGCAGGAGTTAAAATTTTTCGCAGCCTTGGACAAACCCAAGATGTTCGCCTTGACCCATTTTTAATGTTAGATGAATTCTGCTCTGACAATCCAGATGACTACATTGGTGGATTTCCTTCACATCCACATAGAGGGTTTGAAACATTCACGTATATGATTGAAGGACATCTACAACATGAAGATAGTATGGGCAATAGTGGTGAACTAAAGTCGGGTGAAATGCAATGGATGACAGCAGGTAGAGGCATTATTCACTCAGAGATGCCATTGCAAAAAAATGGTCTAATGAAGGGTTTTCAGTTATGGGTTAATTTACCTGCAAATGAAAAAATGCAAAAACCAAAATATAGAGATATAAAAAAAAATGAATTCATTGATTTATTTGACGGTTCAACGCAAATTAAACTAATTGCAGGCGAGTACAAAGGTCATACTGGACCAATAAGCGGCCTAACTACTGAATTAGAATATTTTGACATTAATATTTCAAAAGAAAATTTTAAGTTTTACGGTAAAAAAAATAAAAATTATTTTATATATCCATTTGAAGGAGATCTGATAGTTGATAATGAAGTGGTCCCAAAAAGGACAGGCATGAAATTTACTGAAACCGTGTCAATTTTATCTAGAGAGAATCAGGCAAGATTTCTTCTAATTGGAGGGAGGCCAATAAATGAATCAATTGCTCAATATGGACCTTTTGTAATGAATACAAAGAAAGAGATTATTGATGCGATGAGTGATTATCAGAAGGGCTATTTTAATTATTAGTTCTTTTATAAACTTTAAAATTAATAGGAAGTGATTATGGAATGTGGTTGTGGAAGAAGTCCAACGGGCAAATGTATCGGTTGGCATAAACTGTCAGAAGAAGAGTATCAAGAAAAGTTAAAAGAATATCAAGATAAAGAAAAAGAAGAAGATTAGAAGTTATAGAAACTTAAAATCATTTAAAGAAGTTTATTTGAACTTCTTTTCAAAAAGTTAACTATGATTAGTAAGTTTTTAGTGTGCACAGGTGTGCACAATATCTTTTTAAGAAAGGAGATATACCCACACTCTGAAAGTATTGATTTTATAAGATTTATTGGTGGGTCTGGCAGAACTCGAATCTGCGACCTCACCCTTATCAGGGGTGCGCTCTAACCAGCTGAGCTACAGACCCATATGAAATGGAATGCAACCTTAGCAAGCTATTATCAATAAATAAAGTTAAATTAATTATCAGAATCCCTCCTTATGACATAAGGACGGTTTTTATTCGAAAAGTAAATTCTGACGACCACTTCAGCCAATAAACCGGTCGTTAAAAGTTGGGTTCCAAACACAACAGAAAGTATTCCGCCGTAAAAAAGAGGTCTGTCGCCTAAGTCTATGCCAAGCATAATTTTTTGGGCGCTTAATACAAATAAGATAATTATTCCAAGAACCAAAAAAACTAAACCGGGAAAACCAAAAAAGTGCGCTGGTTTAGATAAAAATCTTTGGAAAAATATAATTGAAAATAAATCTAAAGGTACCCTAGCAATTCTTCCAAACCCATATTTGCTCTCGCCAGCAATTCTAGGTCTATGATTTACCACCTCTTCGCTTATCCTTGCCTTATCAGTATAAAGACTCATCCAAGCAGGAATTAACCGGTGCATTTCGCCGTACAGTTGAACTGCTTTGAGAGTTTTATTTCTGTAGACCTTTAAGCTACATCCGTAATCATGGAGCTTTATATCAGTCGACCAGCCAATTAAAGAATTTGCCACCTTTGATATGAGACTTCTAAGAAAAGGATCTTTTCTATCTTTTCTCCATCCAACAATTAAATCCAATTTTTCATCTTTCAGCCTATTCAAGAGTCTTAAAATATCCTTCGGATCGTTTTGAAGATCACCGTCCAAAGTTGCTATGTATTTTCCTTGCAGGTGATCAAAACCTGCTTGCATTGCAGCTGTTTGCCCTGAGTTCCTTCCTAATTGTAGGTACCTGACTTCTTTTTTTACTTTGGCAATTGATTCACATATATCTCCAGTATTATCTTTGCTTGAATCGTCAACAATGAGTAATTCCCATTCTTTGTCTAGAGATTCCATCGATTGATAAATCTCATCGACGAGAGGTTTTATATTTTCTTCCTCGTTGTAAACAGGAACAACAATGCTTAAATAAGTTTTCATGTCTTCTTAATGAATGTTGAAACAATTGCAAGGATAAGACTATATAAAAGAACAGTAAAGTGAACCAATAAAGAAGCACTGATCATTGAATCGATATTAATATTTTTATCAAAAGAATTTAGTCCAAATATTATGCCTCCCTCATATGTCCCCGTTCCTGCAAAGCCATGGATGGGTAGGATTGATGTTAATTCACCAAAAATAACGGCAACGAAAGAACTTTCTAAGCTTGCTGAAATCAAAGATAACAGAAGATAAGTGAGTGCAAATATTTTCATGCACCAAGCTAACAAAGACAAAATCAAAATTTCAATTTTTTCAAAAAGATTTTTTTTAATATCTCTTTCTTGCAATAAATAGCTTACTCCCAAGTACCAAGCAACTAAAATTAAAAAATTAAGCATTAAAGAATAGTAGAAACTAAGAAAGACAAATAAAGACAAAAAAATGATTGATAGGAGATCTGTGATCCTGAAAATAAAAAGTGCCCTAAGGGATATCTTATTATCGATCCCATAAGATTCTCTCAAAAGCAAAGGAAAAGAAAATTCTCCAATTCGCATAGGTAAGAAATTATTTAAAAAGTTATGCAAGAAAGTGATTCGCATAACTCCTAGACTCTTTGTTTCTTTTTTAAAAAATCTTCTAATTCGAGCAGCCCTTATCAATAGGCTTAAAACCATAAGACCTAATGCAACTGACACCAGGAGAAAATCCAAATTTTCTGTCATGAAAAGAAAGGAACTAAAGGATCCATATTGATAGATTAAATATATGAATGTGGAAGAAATAAGCAAAGGTATAAAGATTTTAAAAAAATTACTCTGAGATACCTTTATTTTAGTGAAATAGTCTAAAGCAATACTAAGGATGTTCTCTATCTTCAGTAAATTAAGAAATAAAAGGGGACTCAAGAAAATAAGAATGTATAACCAACCAATTTCATTTGCAAAATCATAAGTAGAAAAATTGCCAATGAGAATTGTGTAAAGTGCGATGCTTAATAAAATAATAAAAAATACCGAATATAAAGTGTCCAAAATTTTTGACGATCTATCTGCCAATGAGGCTAAGAGTAAAGGCAAGCTAAAACCCAAAGAAGCCCCTATCAGAATATCCATTGGCCAGTGAGCCCCAACTAATATCCTTGTAAAAGCAAAAAGCGAAAAGGCGAAAATTAACAGTACAAAATAATTTTTTTTAATCATGCCTGAGACAACCAAACAAGAAAAAAATAAAAAGAGACTAAATGCGTGTCCAGAGGGCACGGATTGAGAGGTCAAAAGAGGTTCAACAACAAAAAATTCTTCTCTTGGTAGGATTGCTCCTGGTCTTGGAATATCCAGTAAAATTTTTAATCCCCTCGAGAGCAAGATTCCAATCAGTGTAGATGAGATGATTAACCTGAAAAATTTTCTTGAATAATATATTGGGATTACAGATGCAATCAGAAGTACGGCTGCATTACCAAATTCGGTAAGAAAAGTTAGAGCTGATTGATTTATAAAAGCTCCCGCACTATTTAGTCCAATAAAAATAAAGTTATTTAGAACAATTACAGGATCTAAATAATTCAAACCAATCAGAACCAGCGCAAAAGCAAAGACAATAAATCCTGTTTTGTGCTGAGGATTCACTCTTTTATCACCACAGAAATACCCGACCTATTATAAATTTCTGTCACTGAACCTAGCTCATCAATTTGATTGCTCCTTAAAAGAATTATTTGTCCATCATTATGATTTCTATAGGCAGTGTCTCTTGCATACACTCCAAATGAGGGAAAGTTCATCTTGTGCATGGCTAAAGGCTTATTCATTTCTTTTACCTTTAATCCGGCCTGTTTGAATCGATCTTGAAATAGTCCTATGGCGCTTGGAAGGAAAATTAAATGGATACTAATCAAAAATAATAAAGACGAGATTATAAATTGGTTAAATTTGGAAAAGACCATAAAGGAGACAATTCCAAGGACTAGAAGAATTAATATTGGAATAAAGAAATTTGCAGGAGTAAAGAAAACCTCTATTTCTTCTCTCAAAACATTCCAAATAATGTCTTTCTCTGAAGAAGCCAGAGTTTCTAATACAATTGGCAAAGATGATATGAAGCCCAATAAAGAAATAAAAATTAGCAGATTTATTTTTTTACTTTGCTGCTTAAAATTGAGTGCCATTAATATAAATAATGGAGTTATTCCATAGAGCAAGTAGTGCGGTAACTTAGTTGAGGATATTGAAAAAAAGAGTAAAACCCATAAAAACCAAATCCATAGAAAACTTCTAGTCTCGTCTTTGAAGTCTGTCTTAATTCTGCCGACTACCGTAAAAAGACTATTCCAAAATGGAGCAACCAAAAAAATCAAAATAACAAGATAGTAATAAAATGGTCCTGAGTGGCCCTCAAAAGTAGATGTATACCTTTGAAAGTTATGTTTTAAAAAGAATCCTAGTATCGGATCTATGCCTTCGCTTAAATATAAATAGATAAACCATGGTGATGCAATGCAAAAAAAGACAAGCCATAAAAAAGGATTAAAAAGTTTTCTTAACGTTTCAGTTAAATATCCATTCCACCAAGCCCAGAAAAATAATGCCCCTCCAGGCACGATTAAAATAGCGGGTCCTTTTGTTAAAAAGCCAAAGCCGGCAAGAATTGCTGCATAGTATAAATACTTGGTCCGTTGTTCTCTTAAAGCTAAAAATGCCAAAAGAGTGGTTGAAGCCACAAAAAAGTTGAATATTCCATCCGCAGTTGCTGTTTTGATAATAATCGATGCGCCAAGGCTTGCTAGAACGAAAAAAGCAGCTAAAAAAGCATTTCTTTTATTTGAAATCTTTTTTGTAAACCAAAACGTTATGAATGCCCAGAGTAACCCAAAGATTACGCTCGGTAATCTGAAAGCAAATTCTGAAAAGCCAAAGGTTTTTAAACTTATGACCTGCAGCCAATGGGTAAGAACCGGTTTGTCATCCCTCCTCTCTCCTGCTAACTGAACGTTTGTAAAATTACCAGAATCCATCATAGTCAAAGTTGCTGAAGCGAATGCACCTTCGTCTTCATCAACTAATGGATAAAGATTAATAGAAAAGAGATAAACGGAAAATAAAGAAATTCCTAAAATAAGGGCGAGTATCTTATTTGACACCCTGTCGATGGTACTAGTTTTTTGCCTTATCAACCAGACGGTTATTAGCTATCCAAGGCATCATCTCTCTTAAAGATTTTCCAACCTCTTCTATTGGATGTGCGGCTGATTGTCTTCTAAATTCTTGCATTGCAGGGCCTCCATCTGGTCCGTTGCTTTTTCTTGCATCAGCAATAAATTCGTCTGCAAAATCTCCAGACTGAATCCTTTCAAGAATTTTTTTCATTTCCTTTTTGGTTTCGTCAGTAATTACTTTAGGTCCTGAAGTGTAATCTCCATATTCTGCTGTATTTGAAATGCTATATCTCATGTTTGCTAAACCTCCCTCATAAATCAAATCAACGATTAATTTAACTTCATGCACACATTCAAAATAAGCCATCTCGGGTGGATAACCAGCTTCTACCAAAGTTTCATAGCCTGCTTGAATCAATGAAGTCAGACCTCCGCACAGTACAGACTGTTCACCAAACAAATCTGTCTCGGTTTCATCTTTGAAAGTTGTTTTGATGATACCTGCTCTTCCCCCACCTATAGCTGAAGCATAAGCAATTGAGGTATCCAATGCATTAGAGGAGGCATCTTGATGAATTGCAACTAAACAAGGTACCCCAGCTCCATCTAAGTATTGACCTCGCACTGTATGACCAGGTCCTTTAGGAGCTATCATGATTACGTCTAAGTCTTCTCTTGGAACAATCTGTTCGTAATGAATATTAAATCCATGTGCAAATGCCAAAGTAGCACCTTGCTTAAGATTAGGTTCTATCTCTTCTTTATAAGCAATTCCTTGAAACTCATCGGGAATTAACATCATCAATACATCAGCTTTAGATGCTGCTTCGACATTACTAGCAACTTCAAAACCTGCTTCAGATGCCTTTGCAGCTGAAGATGATCCATCCCTTAATCCGAGAATTACGTTAAAACCAGAGTCTTTCAAATTATTAGCATGTGCATGACCTTGAGAACCGTAGCCTATGATCGCTATAGTTTTATCTTTTAATAATTCGGGATTTGAATCTTTTTCGTAAAATACTTCCATTGTTTTCTCCTAATACTCAATTGTAGTTTCACTTTCAGAAATGAGAAAGTTTTCACCTGTACCCATTCCAAGCAGACCTGATCTGGTAACCTCTAAAAACTTTTGCTTATTTAAAGAAAGAAGAAAATCATCAACTTCATGGTTCGAACCAATAAGTTTAATCATTACAAATGCATCTTTGTGATTAATAATTTCTCCAACAACAGGAAAAGCACTTTCAATAATTTTTTTTGCTTCTTTCTCGGTAATTTTTAATTTAACAATAGCAATTTCCAGTGAGACAGATTCAATGTCGGACAGATTCTGAACTTCGACAACATCAATTACTTTGTTTAATTGTTTGAGTATTTGAGATATTACGCTTTCTTCTTCTTTAACGACCATAGTGAGCCTTGATAAAGATGAATCGTTAGTAGGAGCCACAGATAAAGAGTCTATGTTGTAACCTCTTTGTGAAAATAAACCTACAACCCTAGAAAGAGCTCCCGGTTGGTTTTCCATTAAAATCGATATGTGACTCATTTTAAAAAGTCTTTTTAGTTTTACTAACTCGCATTTCAGACATATTGCCACCGGCTTCAAGCATTGGGTATACATGCTCATCTGGATCAACATATACATCCATGAATACAAGTTTATCTTTCATGGAAATACATTCATCCATTCTTTCTTCTAGCTCACTGATATCCTCTACCTTCATACCCACATGTCCATAAGATTCTGCAAGCTTAACGAAATCAGGTAAAGAATCTTCGTAGAGAATACTGGAATACCTTCCGCCGTATTGCATATCCTGCCACTGCTTAACCATTCCTAAAGCTCTATTATTAAGATTAATTATTTTCACAGGCAGTCCATACTGCATACAAGTAGATAGCTCCTGAATACACATTTGAATGCTGCCTTCACCGGTTACACAAACAACATCCTCATCAGGAAAAGCAAATTTAACTCCCATGGCAGAAGGCAGACCAAATCCCATTGTTCCTAGGCCGCCAGAATTGATCCATTTTCTTGGTTCATCAAATTTATAATATTGAGCAGCAAACATTTGATGTTGGCCAACATCAGAAGTTATAAATGCCTTACCGTTTGTAGACTTGTAAAGAGACTGTATTACTTGTTGAGGAAGGATTTGCTTCTGATGAAATTTCTTGTCCAGAAGATCATGATTAAGACCATGAGTTTCTCTCCAGTTCAGAATCTCATTATTCCAGAGATCTATTGATGCTTTATCAATATTTTTTGGATCTATTTTATTGAGAATTTGATTAAGAATCTTTTTAGCATCTCCATTTAGAGATACATCGACATTTATAATTTTTTCTATAGAACCGTAATCACAATCTAAGTGAATTTTTTTGGCATTTAATGAGTATTTTTTAGGATTGTTTGTAGTTCTATCATCGAATCTTGAACCCAAAGCAAAGATTAAATCAGCTTCATGCATTGCCATGTTAGCTTCATAGGTTCCATGCATTCCTAACATTCCAATAAAGTTTTCATGAGTTGCAGGAAAGGCTCCCAATCCCATTAGTGTATTTGTCACAGGAGCATTCATGATTTTCGCTAACTTTTTTAGCTCCTCAGATGCATTACCTTGAATTATCCCACCGCCCGCATATAAAACTGGCTTTTTTGCTTTCTCTAATAATGAAACTGCCTCATCTACGTTACTTTCTTCTTCTTCAGAGGGGGCTGAATAAGATCTCATCTTTATATCTTTAGGATACTGATAATCAAAAAGATGGTTCGGATCTGTCATATCCTTGGGTACATCTATTACAACTGGACCTGGCTTTCCTGTTTTCGCAATAATAAAGGCCTTTTTGACAACCTCTGGTATCTCTTCTGGACTTTGAATTAGAAAGCTATGTTTTACTATTGGTCGGGATATTCCCATCATATCTGTTTCTTGGAAGGCGTCTGTTCCTATTAAATGGCTTGCAACCTGACCTGAAATTACTACCAATGGAATAGAGTCCATATATGCAGTTGCAATTCCAGTGATTGCGTTTGTTGCTCCTGGACCAGATGTTACAAGAACAGTTCCAACTTTTCCTGTGGCTCTGGCATATCCGTCAGCTGCATGGACTGCAGCCTGTTCATGCCTAACTAAAATATGCTGAACTTTATCCTGTTGATAGATTGCATCGTAAATATGAAGAGCAGCTCCTCCAGGATATCCAAAGAGAAGGTCTACATTTTCATCTGCTAAAGCTCTGATAAGCGCAGATCCGCCTGATTCTTTCTTCATATTTATTTAACAGTTTTAAAAAGATTCGAATTGTGACACTAGAAGCCTTTAAGTCAAGTTTTCATTGGTTTTTAGACGATCCAATAAACTTTGAAAATCTTTAGGAATTTCGCTTTCAAAATTAACTGTTTCATTAGACGAGGGATCTATAAAAGAAAGTTCTCTAGCATGTAGGGCCTGTCTCGGAAACTTGATAATAAAATCTTTCAAATCGTCTGAAGTATTTTTTGCAAATCTTTGACTTGTTCCATAAGTTTTATCTCCAACGAGAGGATGTTTGATATGGCTAAAATGGACTCTAATTTGATGAGTTCTGCCTGTTTCTAAATAAGCTCGGATATAAGTATAAAATCCCAAAAATTCTAATACTTTAAATTTAGTAATTGCTTCTTTTCCTTTTTCTGTAACTGATTGTTTTGTTCTTACCGTACGATGCCTTCCAATTGGGAGGTCCAAAGTTCCGGCTCTCAACGTTTTTCCAATTACAATTAGGTCGTATCCCCTTTTAACGGTTCTAGAGGAGATTTGATCTGACAAGTGTTTATAAGCCTTCTCATTTCTTGCAATAACCATTAGTCCAGAAGTATCTTTATCTAAACGATGAATTATTCCAGCTCTTGGAAGATCTGCCAGCTCTGGAAAGTTAAATAATAAACTATTGAGAATTGTTCCTGATCTATTTCCTGAGCCCGGATGAACAACAATTCCTGGAGCTTTATTTATAACTATGAAATCCTTTGTCTGCTTTTTTATTTCAATCTCAATATCTTCAGGAAGATCTTCAACTTCAGCATCAATTAGACCAGATAAATTTATCTTGCTTCCAATTGAAGCTTTTTCGCTTACTTTGGAAATTGTTTGATTATCAATAGACAAAAAATCTAGTTCAATAAACTTTTTAATTTGCATTCTTGAGAACTCTGGATGTCTCTTGGATACGATTACATCTATTCTTTTTCCTGACTCTTCGGCGTTGACCTCGAAATTAATTGAAATTTTTTTTGGCATGTTTTTTAATCTTTAAACAGATAGAATTAGCAGATGCAAACTCGTAATAAGCATTATTTTATCTTTAATCTACTTTTTTTACTGATCTTGATGGGTTTATCCGCATCGTGTGCAAATAAAGAAGAAACTATTGAAAGGATCTTGCTTGAAAAAGAACTATTTGATCAAGCGCAGAATAGATTGAGATCTGGCAATTTTGCTGCTGCCGCAATGAGTTTAGAAATGCTTGAGGCTAGATACCCTTTTGGAAGATTTGCCACACAAGCTCAGTCAGAGCTTATTTATGCTTATTTTAAGTCAGCAAACTATGAGGCTGCCATATCAGCTGCTGATAGGTTTATCAGCTTGCATCCTAATCATCCAAATATAGATTACGCTTACTATTTGAAAGGAATGTCCGGTTACACAGCCGATATGTCTATTTTTAATCCAAATATGATTTTAGAGGATGCGGCCTCGAAAAGAGATCTCAATCAAGCAAAGAAATCGTTTTCTGACTTGAGTGATTTTTTACTTAGGTTTCCAGATAGTGACTACGCCGATCAAGCAAGGCAACGAATGGTTTTCTTAAGGAATTTGATCGCAAAAAAAGAAATCTATGTAGCGACTTTTTATATGGAAAGAAAGGCTTTTGTTGCTGCCTTAAACCGAGCTAATTATGTGATTGAACATCTCCCAAATAGCTCTCAAGTAGAACAAGCTCTTGAGATTAAAATTGAAGCCTATAAAGAACTCAACCAGTCAGATTTGGCCAACATAACTCAAGACTTACTGGACGCTTTCAAAGAAAAGAAAATTAAATCCTAATGGCTATTTTAATTTCAGTTTTAATTTTTGTAGGAATAGTCGTTGGGCTTGCACGTCTTTTGGGAGAAAATTCAGTTGATATCAGTGAAGATCAATCCAGCATGGTCAAATGTATAGAATGCAATGTTTATTTCCCTGCCTTAGAAGCTAGAAAAACATCAAGGGGTTGGATCTGTAAAAATCATTAAAATTTGTATCTGATTTTCAATACAAACTGATCAGAATAAGTAGTATCCCAACCGGTTGTATAAAGGTCCCCGAAAGAGGATAAGTCTTTATCCTCATCAAAATAATACCCACCTCTGGTATATACAGCATAAAAATGGGATAACGGAGCTAACTCGTAACGATATCTTATTTGAAATGCAACTTGGCTCAATTCAAAAGGATTTAGCTGTGCATCTGAATATTGCATTTTTCCATCCTTAGATACTGAGAATGCACTAGGGTTGTCTGCAGTTAAGGCGTAAAACTGTGCTTTAATTCTGAGCTCATGAGTATTATCCAAGAACCAACCTAAAGATAAAGAGGAGGAAAGTTTTTTATAATCGTAAAATCCAAAAACTTTATCGTATTCGAATTTATTCCAATTTTTTTCTTCATCATATCTAATTAAACCCAAGTTGATATCTAAATTATCGGTTGGTTGAATGGTTGCGCCTAGATTAAAACCCCATCCTTCTCCTCGTCGAGAGTACACAGGATCATCAAATTTATATCCTCCAGAATTACTTTGCACTTTAAAACTTGGGATGAAGACTCTGTCCTGAGGAGCTTGGTATCTTACAAAAAAGTTATAACCTCCAAGACGTCTTATAAAAGGTGCTTCTGGATTTCCTCTTGTTTCCAAATAATCCTTTCCTGGTACTAAAATACACTCACAAAATAAATCAACAGAAGAATAATCCTTAAAATCAAGATTTAATGAAAAGTACGCCATCCCGCCACCATTAATTCCTGAAATACTTCTTTGATGACCTCCATTCGTTTCTAATGTGAGATTTCTCAATGGTGAGGACTCAGAAAATTCAGACTCTTTATATCTGGCTTGCCAACCTGTTGAGATATATTCTTTCATCTCCATATATCCCATATCGTTTAGATCGTATCCTTCATCAAATACTGATAAGGCCCAGAGCCCAGAAAATTTTTCATTAAACACTCTTGATGCAACTGCTCTTAATGCAGCACCTTCCGTTGAAACTCCTAATTGATCAATCTCAGAATAACTAACCATTCCAAAAAGTCTTGTGTTTCTATCAATTGAATATTCATAATCCATGGTATGAACTTGCGCTGTTCTTGAAATATTTGGTTTATCAGCATAAGTCAACATATATCCAACTTTGCCTTCGTCAAATATTCTTCTATATCTAATTGCTTGAAAATTTCTTCCTTGATACAAAGGATCATCTCTCTCAAACGCAGAAAAAACACCAAATTCATTTTCCTTTTCTTTTTGCGTATATCTGAGGGCAACATCAATATCACTGGATGATCTATTCTCTGATTTACATCTTTCGATAAGATTTTCTTTAAGAGTATCGCAGTTGTAGTCTGGAGAACCGCCAATTCTTCTAGTATTGATCAAGTAAAGTCGCCAACCTGTAATAGAGAACAAACTTTGATTTTCGGTAAAAAATGGCCTTTTATCATCGTAAAAAGTTTCTGTTGCATCAAAACTAACAATAACATCATCACTTTCGACCTGCCCAAAATCTGGATTCAAAGTCACATCTAATCGTTTCTCAGCATCAATGGACCAAAAGATTTCACCACCAATCTTATTTTGCTGTTCTTCAGTAACTTGTTCTTGTGAAATTGTTAAATAGGGATAAAAGTCCACATCAGCAGAACTCTCCTTGGAAAAATTTTGAATTTGTATCGGTTCAAATTTGGAAATAAACCTTGTATCGTCCCCCCAGATAGGTGGATAACTTGTCCATTCATTATCTTCAAAAAAATATCGAACGAGCCTGACTTTAACTTCAATAAATTTTTCTTCTGTTACTGGAATTGGAGCTACGTCCCAAGGTAAATAAAATTCGGAAAACCACTTATCACCTTCTTGACTTTCAGCTGCATACCAAAGCCCATCCCAGTCAGATGAAGGTTCATTTTCATTCTGCCAGATTGCATCTCCTAGAGATCCTCCAAGAGTTATTCCAAAACTGTAAGCATTACTTGAATTTCCACTGAAGTCTAAAAATACAAAATTTCTATCAGCGCTAACCATCCAAGAATCTCTTTTGTGGAGTCTTTCTGTTTGAGACTCTTTGCTTTGGTTATTCTCAAATCCAAAATATATTCCATCTTCATTTGCAAAGTAGAAAACTCTTGTTTTATTTTCTGGTTCTTTAAGTGTATTAGGCTGAACAACTAAAAAATCTTCTATATAGGCTGCTTCGGACCACTCTATTTCAGAAAGTTTTCCATCAACAGTGATCTCAGACGTAAGATATGAAGCGTATATAAAAAAAGAGAAGACTAGAAATCTAGTATATTTAAATAGCAAACTGATCAATGATAAATAAAAAAGAATTGATTATTCAACGTAGATATATATTTTATCTGAAATAACAGGTTTTTTGTGAGGAACGTGAAGGTAGTTACCCAGTAAAAGCTGCAAACTTCTTTTACCTTTAGGTAAATCAATTAAAACTTCTGTTTGTCCTTTTCCAAAATGAATGTGGTTTATATTAGCAGGGATAGGTTTTGTAAGATCAGGTAAATTTTCTATATCAACAAGTAGATGATGATGACCAGTATTAGGAAAATCTATTCCAGCCGGAGCCACTCCCATTCCAGATAATCCAAAAACTATTTTTACAGGTCCATTTACTGTTGCACCGTCTTTAGGTTCAATAAAGTAAAGTTTTATGTCGCTTGAAAATGCTGAGCTTGAGCACAAAACAAAAATTAAAAGATAAAGAAACTTAGACATATTTTCCTTCTTGATATACCAAGGGTTTTAAATTGTCATTATGAATTAAATCTTGAACCTCGCCAACGAAGATCGAGTGAGTTGTGTCTTCCATAATTTCTTTTAAATTACAGAAGAGGTTTGATTGAGCGTTCTCTAAATATGGTGTCTCTTCCTTATTAAGCCATGAATCATTGGAAAATCTTTCATTTATTTTCTCTGAGTTGCTACAGATATCAGCTACATGTTTTTGTCCATTGCTCAATAAATTAAGACAAAACGATTGAGTTGTTTTTAAAAAATCATGCATGGCAGCAGATTTATTAATGCAAACTAACATTCTTGGCGGATCAGCTGATAACGATGCTACTGAAGAAACTGTCATTGCCTCTTTAGAATCTGAATTTCCTGAAGAAATAACATATACAGTTTGAGCCTGCGTTCTTAAAATATTTAGAAATATATCTTGCATTGATAAGTGATTAGAAAAGAGAATTATAAAAGAAAATTATGAGCAATAAAGCAAATAAAGGTTCATTTAGAATAATCAGCGGAAAATATAAAGGAAGAAAATTCGAATTCTTACCTTCTAAAGATCTTAGACCAACTCCAGATAGACTAAGGGAAACATTGTTTAATTGGCTTGGACAGGTCATTGATCGGAAGACTTGTCTTGATTTATTTTCTGGAACAGGTTCTTTAGGATTGGAATCATTGTCTAGAGGTGCTCAAAAAGTTACATTTATCGAAAAAAATTTTGAGCACTTTGATAAATTAAGAGGCTATGTCAAAAAGCTAGGTGCTATTGAGGATATATCAATAATTAATAAGGATGTCCTTGCTTGGTTGGATGAAGCAAATGATGAATTTGATCTAATTTTTGTTGATCCACCATTCTATGAACAACTTGCTGAAAAAGTTCTTTTAAAAATTAAAACAAAATCTCTTCTTGCTAAATCTGGAAATATTTATCTTGAAGTAGAAAAAGATATAGATCTAAGTTTTTTAGAAACGGATTGGGAAGTTATAAAAGAGACTAACTCTGGGAGGAAGCAATATTTACTTCTTAAAGAAAAATAGTTATTTTCCTTTCTTCATTGAACTGAAGAATTCATTGTTTGTCTTGTGTTTTCCAAGTTTGTCTATCAGCCATTCAGTTGCATCAACATCTTCCATATCATTGAGAAGCTTTCTAAGAATATTTATTCTCTGAAGTTCTGCATCATCGGTTATGAGCTCTTCTCTTCTTGTGCCTGAACGCCTTATGTTAATAGCTGGAAAGACTCTTCTTTCAGCAATTGCTCTATCAAGATGAATTTCTTGGTTTCCAGTACCTTTAAATTCTTCGTAAATTACTTCATCCATTCTCGATCCAGTGTCAATGAGCGCTGTAGCAATAATGGTAAGACTTCCTCCACTTTCTATATTTCTGGCAGCACCAAAAAATCTTTTTGGTTTTTCAAGGGCATTAGCGTCAACACCACCTGTTAATATTTTCCCAGAAGCTGCTTGAGTAGAGTTATAAGCTCTAGCCAAACGAGTGATTGAATCTAGCAAAATAATGACATCATTTTTTGTTTCAACAAGTCTTCTAGCTTTGGCAATTACCATCTCAGCTACTTGAACATGTCTTGATGGAGGTTCGTCAAAGGTAGACGCGATTACTTCCCCTCGAACAGAACGTTTCATGTCAGTAACCTCTTCAGGTCTTTCATCAACTAAAAGAACCATTAGCTTGCTGTCAGGGCTATTCCTTTCAATTGAATGAGCGATAGTTTGAAGAAGAAGAGTTTTTCCTGCTTTGGGTGGAGAAACGATAAGTCCTCTCTGACCCTTACCTGTTGGAGCAGTTAAATCAATTATTCTTGCTGATAAATCTTCAGTTGTTCCATTCCCTGCCTCCATCACAATTCTTTCTTCAGGAAACAAAGGTGTTAAGTTTTCAAAAGCAACCTTTGATTTCGTTTGCTCTGGTGCATTAAAGTTGATCTCATCAATCTTTAACAAGGCAAAATATCTTTCACCCTCTTTTGGTGGTCTTATTTTCCCAGAAATAGAATCACCTGTTTTGAGTCCAAATCTTCTTATTTGGCTTGGTGAAACATATATGTCGTCTGCACCTGCTAAATAAGAAGACGACGGTGATCTCAAAAATCCAAACCCATCATTTAAAATTTCAAGAACTCCCTCGCCCTCGATATCCTCACCTTTTCCAGAATGAGATTTGAGAATTCCAAAAATAACATCTTGTTTTTTTGAGCGGGCTAAATTTTCAATGCCCATTTCCTCAGCGAGACTGAGCAATTCTTCTACGGGCTTGGCTTTTAATTCGCCTAAATGCATAACAAATTTTGGGATTTAATTAAAGATTGTCTAAGACAAGGTGAATAAATGTAACACCTTAGTTTGCCCTAGTCTAGGTTAAATTTATAGGTGTTGTTCCAAAAAAGATAGAAGCTGAGACTTTGATAAAGCACCTATTGCCTGATCAACTACCTCTCCATCTTTGAATAAAACTAACGTTGGAATGCTCATTATGTTTAATTGGGCTGCTAATTCTTGATTTTCATCCACATCAACTTTGCCAACCGTAAGCTTATCTGACATATCTGAAGCAACTTCCTCAAGTATTGGGGCTACCATTTTGCATGGACCACACCATTCTGCCCAATAATCGACTAAAACAGGTTTATTTGACCCAACCGTTTCTGTGAAGTTTTCCTTATTTAACTCTATTGTGTTACTCATAATTTTTATATTAGGTTAAATTTTAAAAATGCAAATTAAAAATCATCTGTTACAGCCCCCTGGGAAGCTGAAGATACTGATCTAGCGTATTTAGCTAACACTCCTCTGCTAGGAGGTTCTTTTAAAGATCGCCAGTTTTTCTTTCTATCTACTAACTGTTCTTCTGAGATATCAATGTTTATTTGATCTTTTTTTGCGTCTATGGTGATTAAATCTCCATTCTGTAAAAGTCCAATTGGACCTCCATTCGCTGCTTCAGGGGTAATATGACCAACCACAAAACCATGAGATCCGCCTGAGAACCTTCCATCAGTAATTAGAGCAACTTTATCTCCTAGCCCAGCTCCCATGATTGCCGCAGTCGGTTTTAGCATTTCACGCATACCTGGGCCTCCTACAGGACCTTCGTATCTGATAACAATTACCGAACCTTCTTGAATGGTATTCTTGAAAATTGCTTCAACAGCTTCTTCTTCAGATTCAAAAATTATTGCAGGACCAGAAAACGATAGTCCCTCTTTCCCAGTTATTTTAGCTACCGCCCCTTGAGGAGCTAGATTACCTTTCAAAATTCTAATGTGACTTTCTTTTTTTATAGGTTTACTAATTTGAGCAATAATTTTCTGATCGTCTTTATAGGGTTCTATGTCTTTAAGATTCTCTTCTAAAGTTTTTCCTGAAACGGTCATACAACTTCCATCCAGTAATCCATCATTAAGCATCATTTTCATTAAGGGTTGAATACCGCCCAGTTCATTCAGATCACTCATTAAATAGTAACCAGAAGGCCTGATGTCAGATAAAACAGGTGTATTTTTCCCTATCCTAGTAAAGTCGTCTAAATTTAAATCAACATTTGCTGATTTTGCCATTGCTAGGAGGTGAAGGACTGCGTTAGTAGAGCCACCTAGTGCAATAACTACTTTAATAGAATTTTCAAAAGCGCTCTTGGTTAGAATATCGCTGGGTTTAATATCCTTTTCTAATAAGTAATCGATAGCCTTACCTACAGCCAGGCAATCATTTTTCTTCTCCTGAGAGATTGCATCTTGTGAGCTACTGCCAGGCAGACTCATTCCTAATGCTTCAATTGCCGATGCCATAGTGTTTGCAGTGTACATTCCTCCGCATGAACCAGGCCCAGGGAGTGCATTTTTCTCAATTGCTATTAGTTCGTCTTCACTTATTTGATTTTGAGAATATGCGCCAACCTTTTCAAGAACAGTGGCAAAATCAGTATGATCCTTCCCAGGCTTGATAGAACCACCGTAAACAAACAGACTTGGTCTATCTAACCGTATCAATCCCATCATACAACCTGGCATATTTTTATCGCATCCGCCTATTGCTACAACAGAATCAAATGACTGGCACCCAACAACAGTTTCAATTGAATCTGCAATGACTTCTCTAGAGACCAAAGAATATCTCATTCCAAGAGTACCCATTGAAATACCGTCAGAGATTGTGATGGTATTGAAAAGAACTGATTTGAGACCTGCATCATCAACAGAGCTACATATGGTTTGTGCTAATTCATTGATGTGCATGTTACAAGGAGTCACATTTGACCAAGTTGAAGCAATACCTACTTGTGGTTTTTTAAAATCCTCATCTGAAAAACCTGTTGGCCTAAGCATTGATCGAGCACCAGCTTGATCAATTCCATCAACCAGAGAGGATGAATATTTTCTTTTTTTAGACATTGATTTTAATTATAAGCAGCATTTATAAGATTGATTGTATATTCATCTTGAGGTGTATCAAATATCTGATCAGTTGGACCAGATTCAACTATTGAGCCCTTTTTCATGACTAAAACTCTATCTGACATTGACCTGATTACTCTTAAATCATGACTTATCAAAACGTAGCTTATATTTTTGGAATTTTGTAAATCCTTCAAGAGCAGAAGTATTTCCTTTTGAATTGAAACATCTAATGCTGAAGTTGGCTCATCGAGCAAGATCAATTTGGGATTTGTAATCAATGCTCTTGCTATTGCAATTCTCTGTCTTTGGCCTCCAGAAAATTCATGCGGAAACTTTTCAAGGCATGATGGATCTAAATGAACGTCATTTATTGATTCTATGATACGTTGTTTTTTTTCTTGTTTGCTCAATTGCTTAAAATGAATATCCAAACCTTCTTTGATGATCTCTTCCACCCTCATCCTAGGAGATAGAGAACTAAAGGGATCTTGAAAGACAACCTGACACTTCTTCCTCAAATCACTTAGCTTATCTTTTTTTAATATTTCATTTTCAAAGAGAATTTTTCCTGAATACTCTTCTATGCCCAGAATTGCTTTGAGAATGGTAGATTTTCCTGATCCTGATTCTCCAACAATTCCTAGAGTTGAATTATCGGATAAAGAGAATGAGACTTCTTTGACTGCATCAAATCTTTCTTCTTTTTGGAAAAGGGAAGCTTCTCTTACTAGGTAGCTTACATTTAATTTTTCGCATTCCAGAATTTTGGAATCTGAAACATTATTAATCTCTTTGGGTTCAGGAATGGACTCTATTAACCTTTTTGTATAAGAATCCTTTGGATTAGAAAAAATTTCTGCAGTAGTTCCTCTTTCGATCACATTACCCTGATTCATCACCAGAACCTTATCTGCGAATCTTTTGACAACATTTAAATCATGCGTGATAAAAATTATGCTGAGGTTTTCCTCTTCTTTTAATTTATTTAAAAGAATTAATAGTTCTTTTTCGACAGTCACATCCAAGGCTGTTGTTGGTTCGTCTGCAATCAATATCTCAGGATTGTTTGACAATGCCATTGCGATCATCACTCTTTGTCTTTGTCCTCCAGAGAGCTGATGAGGAAATGAAGAAAATTTTTGTTCTGGGTTTGGTATTTCAACTTTCCTTAATAGATCTATGGCTTTTTCTTTTGCCTCTTTGTTGGAACTCTTATTATGGACTTGAATAGACTCCATAATTTGCTTACCGACCTTTATAAAGGGATTCAATGAAGTCATTGGCTCTTGGAATATCATTGATATTCTTTTACCTCTGATATTCTCAAGTTCTTTTTTGGGAAGATTTATAAGTTCTATACCTTGAAAGTTTATGGAGCTATCTTTGCTGTGAAATGCAATTGGATAAGGAAGTAGTTGCATAATAGATAAAGCTGTAACTGATTTGCCTGATCCGCTTTCTCCTACAACGGCTAAAGTCTCTTTTTCAGAGAGGTTAAAATTTAAATTATTAACAGCCTTAAAAGTTGAAGATTCATTTGCAAATTCAACATTAAGGTTGTTAACTTTCAAAATTGGTTCACCAAAATTATTCATGAATTTATTTTTACTTTTTGTTTCAGCTGTCTTTTCAAGCAATAGTTTCTTGTTTGTTGAAACGAGTGATCAGTTCGTATCTCCTGAGGAGGCATATACTATCACTATAAATTCTTTTGATGATCATGTTTTGATAGATTTGAAATTACATCAAAATGTTTACGTTTATTCCGATAAGCTAAACTTCACAATCTCTCCGGAAAATAAAAATTTAAAGGTAGAAACAGAATCATTAGTTATAAAAGATGAGTTTTTTGGAGAGTCTGAAGTCTTCATTAATAATATTTTCTTTAATGTCCCAAATCTGAAGGATGGCATCTTGTCATTCAAATTAAACTATTTGGGATGCTATCAAGGAAAATATTGCTATCCAGAAAAAAATAACGAAATAGATCTATTATTCAAAGAAAATCGTTTAATTTCTAAAAAAATACTTTAAAATTCGCTCAATGTCTTCGATCTTGCTTTTAAATGGGCCAAATTTGAATCTTTTAGGTGAAAGAGAGCCAGATATTTATGGAGATTTTTCTCTTGAAGATATTGAAAAAACAATAGAAAAGCTAGGCAAAGAGAACAATATTGATACCGAATGCTTTCAAAGTAATGCTGAGCATGAGTTAGTTGACAAGATTCATGATGCTAAATCTAATGAAGTAAAAATTATTCTATTCAATCCAGGCGCCTTCACCCACTCAAGCATATCTTTGAGGGATGCGATACTTGGTGTAAATATTCCTTTGATTGAAATACATTTGTCTAACATTTATGGCAGAGAAGAATTCAGAGAAAAGTCATATTTTTCAGACATTGCTTTAGGAGTGGTTTCAGGATTTGGAAAGCAAAGTTATTTAATGGCTTTTCAAGCAGCAAAAAATTATCTACTAAGGGAGGATTAATGGATATTCGTAAAGTAAAAAAATTAATTGAAATGTTAGAAGAATCTAATCTCAATGAAATAGAAATTAAAGAGGGTGAAGAAGCTGTAAAACTTGTAAAGAGTAACCCTGTTCCAAGTAATTTTATTTCTTCTACTCCTGCTATCATTTCAGAACCTACTCAACAGTCTCCAATTACTAAGCCATCGGCACCTTTGTCTGAAGCAACAGTTACTCAAGAAATAAGCCAAACATCAGATGTTCTTGAAAGTGGAAATAAAATGAATTCTCCTATGGTAGGAACTTTTTATTCTGCTCCAAATCCAGAGTCAGAACCCTTTGTAAAAGTTGGCGATCAAATTAATGAAGGTGATGTACTTTGTATAATTGAAGCCATGAAAATGATGAACGAGGTAAAGTCAGAGTTTTCCGGAACAGTAAAACAAATCTTAGTTGACAATGCTGAGCCTGTTGAGTTCGATCAAACCTTATTTGTTATTTCTTAGAGTCCAATGTTTAAAAAAATCCTTATAGCTAATAGAGGAGAAATCGCCTTAAGAATCTTAAGAGCATGCGAAGAACTTGATATAAAGACTGTTGCTGTTTATTCGTCAGCAGATAAAGATTTAAAACATGTAAAGATGGCGGATGAATCCATTTGTATTGGACCTGCAGAATCAGCAAAAAGTTATCTCAACGTCGCTGCTATTATAAGCGCATCAGAACTGACAGGGATTGATGCTATTCATCCGGGTGTAGGTTTTCTCTCTGAAAACGATCATTTTGCTCAACAAGTAACATCTAGCGGATACAAATTCATAGGGCCAGATTCAGAAACCATAAAAGTGATGGGAAACAAAATCACTGCAAAAGAAGCAGTTCTATCAGCTGGAATGCAGCCCGTGCCGGGCACAGGAAGAATTAACTCGGAGGAAGAAGCATTGAAGATGGCTGATGAAATTGGCTATCCAGTGATAATAAAAGCTGCTGCAGGAGGCGGAGGTAAAGGAATACAAATCTGTGAGAAAAAAGAAGAATTTTTGTCAAAACTAAGTCTCACTCAAATTGAAGCCTTAAATAGCTTTGGAAGTGACGAAGTTTATATAGAGAAATATCTCCAAACTCCAAGACATGTAGAAATACAAGTTGCTGCTGATGATCATGGCAATGCTGTTCATTTTTTTGAAAGAGACTGCTCAATCCAAAGAAGAAATCAAAAAATCATTGAAGAAGCCCCTGCTTTTGATGTTCCTCAAGAAAAATTAGATGAAATAAGAAAGATAGCAGTGAACACCTGCAAGAAGCTAAATTATAAAGGTTTAGGTACCTTTGAATTTCTTTACGAGGATGGAAATTTTTACTTCATTGAAATGAATACAAGATTGCAGGTAGAACACACGATCACAGAAATGATAACTGGGATTGATCTTGTAAAACTTCAAATTATGATTGCTGCAGGTCAGGAAATTCCTTTGTCTCAAGATGATATTAACTGCCGCGGTCATGCAATCGAATGCAGGATAAATGCTGAACATCATGAAACTTTCATTCCATCTCCTGGTAAGGTAACTGAATTTCATCCTCCAGGCGGATTTAGGATTAGGACCGATTCTCATCTCTATTCTGGTTATACAGTTCCCCAATATTATGATGCTCTAATAGCGAAAATATGTGCGCATTCAAGTGATAGAATTTCTGCAATAAGAAAGATGCGAGTAGCTCTCGAAGAAACATATATAGAGGGAATAAATACAAATTCTCCTCTTCATCAAAGAATTCTTGTTGAGCCAAACTTTGTTGAAGAAAAAATCTCAATAAATTACTTAAGAGATATTCTTAACATAAAGTAAATATTTTCATGAAAGAGTATGATCCAAAAGTCATTGATCAATCTATTCAAGATTACTGGGATTCAAATAATGCTTTCGAGGTAGATCCCGATACTGATAAAGATAAATTTTACTGCTTAAGCATGCTGCCCTACCCGTCTGGAAAAATTCATATGGGTCATGTTAGGAATTATACGATTGGTGATTTAATCTCTAGATTCAATATTAGATTAGGAAAATGCGTCATGCAACCAATGGGTTGGGATGCTTTTGGGTTACCGGCAGAAAACGCAGCAATAGAAAACAAAGTTTCTCCAAAAGACTGGACCTATCAGAATATAGAAACAATGAGAAGTCAGCTTAAACAATTAGGATTTGCCTATGACTGGCGTAGAGAATTTTCTACTTGTGATGAGAGCTACTATAAATGGGAGCAAGATCTGTTTTGTAAAATGTTTGAAAAGGGTCTGGTTATTAGAGAAAAAGCTGAAGTAAATTGGGATCCAGTTGATAAAACAGTTTTAGCAAACGAACAAGTCATCGACGGTAGAGGCTGGAGATCTGGAGCTCCGGTAGAAAAAAAATTCCTTAATCAGTGGTCTCTAAAGATAACTGACTATGCTGATGAACTTCTTTCAGAATTAAGGAATCTCTCTGGCTGGCCTGAACAGGTAAAGCTAATGCAAGAGAATTGGATCGGTAAATCAAAGGGAATGGTATTCCAATTTGAAAACTCAGTGATAGATAAGCCAATTGAAGTTTTTACTACAAGGCCTGACACCATTATGGGTGTCAGCTTTATTGCACTTTCATCAGAACATGAAATCACGAAGAGAAAACTATCCGAGAATAAAGATTTACAACTCTGGATAGAAGAAATGAGTAAAGTTAAAAGCGCAGAAAAAGATCAAGCACTACAAGAAAAAAAAGGTTTTTTTCTTAACGAATTTGCCTATCACCCAGTCACAAAAGAAAAGATACCTATTTGGGTAGCAAACTTCGTTCTTTCAGATTATGGATCAGGCGCATTGATGGGTGTACCTGGTCATGATCAAAGAGATTTTGAATTTGCCACAAAATATTCACTGCCTATCGTTAGAGTAATTTCTTCCGAGAACGAAGATTCTGATCAAGCATCTACAGAGAAAGGGAAATTGATTAATTCGGGTCAATTCGATGGTTTAAGTTTTGAAGATGCATTCATAGAAATACAAAAATTTGCAGAGCAAAATAATTTTGGAAGATTTGAAGAAAATTTCAGGCTCAGAAATTGGGGTGTTTCCAGACAGAGATCTTGGGGCGCTCCTATTCCGATGATGATTTCTGAGAATGAAGATGACAATGATGCCATTCCTTTTTCAGATCTATCCGATGATGAGCTAAAGGCAGAGTCAATAGAGAGAAATGGAAAAAAATACGTTAAAGAAAAAGATACGCTTGATACTTTTTTTGAATCCTCTTGGTATTACGCAAGGTATGCATCTTTTAAATCAGATAAAGATATCTTGGATGATGAAGCAAATTATTGGTTACCAGTCGATCAGTACATCGGAGGAATTGAACATGCGATACTTCATCTGCTCTACTCAAGATTTTTCTGCAAAGTTCTTAACGAATTAGGATATTTGGATACAAGGGAGCCGTTTACGAATCTTCTCTGTCAGGGAATGGTTCTTATGGATGGTGCAAAAATGTCTAAGTCAAAAGGTAATGTAGTGAATCCAGATGATTTAATTGAAGAATACGGTGCTGACTCTTTAAGATTGTTTATGATGTTCGCAGCCCCTCCTGAACAGTCTTTGGAGTGGTCCGATAGTGGCATTAAAGGCTCATTTAAATTTATCAATAAACTTTGGGCAATGTCCCAAAAACATTTTTCAACTGTTGGGCACTATGAACATAACTCTGAAGATTCTGAAATGGAAAAACTTTACATCAAAGTGAATCAGACCATCAAAAAAGTTAATGATGATTTCTCAAGAAGATTTTCTTTCAATACCGCGATTTCTTCAGTCATGGAAATGATAAATGCAATACCTGATAAATTCCTTGATGATAATTCTTCTGAAGATCAAAAAACATTAGTTAATGAAACTTTAAGGGTTGCTATAAGTCTTCTCAATCCAATCATTCCCCATGTTACAGAACAACTATGGAAGGATGCTGGAGGTCATTTTCTTTACAATGAAAGTTGGCCAGTTCCAAATGAAAATTTCCTAGAATCTAATGAAGTTGATTTCATTGTTCAAGTTAATGGGAAATCAAGAGGTAAGTTAATCATTGATATTGAAGCAGGTGAACATGACGTCAAATCTATGTCGATGAAAATTGAAAATGTTGCAAAGTATTTAGATGGGAAAGAAATAAAAAAAATAATATTTGTTAAAGGTAAATTGATAAACTTTGTTGTGTGATGCGTTATGTCTGTTTATCCCTTTTATGTCTGTTTATTTATTCCTGTGGGTATAGTTTAGTTTCTAATAATCCATCAAAGCTTGATGCTGTATTGATTTACGAAAGCACTCCTCTTAATAAATTACTTGTTAAAAATATTAAATCTAATCAGGGGTATGTAGGATTGAACTTATCTAAAACAGATCAAGTTGATTTGAAAATTAGAATTATTTCACAAAGAATTGGAAAATTTCTTTCTGCTACCGATAAAAATCTTACACCTGCCGTGGGAAGCATTGAGTATTCTTTAGATTATGAATTTATCTTAGATGACAAAATCATTTCACAAAGTTTCTATGACTCGGAACTTTATCCTTATAATACTTCGAATATTCTTTCGAATGACAAGATTACAGAAGAAATCAAAAATTCTTTTCTTGATAAAGCTCTAGATGATATTAAGTTTAATCTGATAAAAATCTCTGATGGCTAACATATATTGCTTTATTAGTGATGAACCCTTTCTGCTTCAAGAAAATAGATTAATCGAGATAAATAAATTAAAAAAAGAAGGGTATCTAAATAGAAAAATTTTTTTTGCGGATAAAAAGTTTAACTGGGATACATTTGATAGCAATGACAGTTTATCTTTATTTGAGGATAAAGAGCTTTTAGATATAAGAATTAATGGATTTGCTCCTACGAAAGATTGTCTCAATTATTTAGAGGACTTCTCAGGTAAAGCAGGAAGTTCCAAAATAATTATCTTATCAATTGAAAACGTAACCAAAGTTAAAGGCAGTGCATGGTTTAAAAAAATTTCCTCCATCACGAAATCGTCATACATAGAAAAGATTTATCCAAATCAATTTCCTGCATGGCTTAAGTCTAGAGCTAAAAGAAGAGGTTTGAATTTAGATGTTCAAATGACTGATTATTTAACTGAACTGACAAATGGAAATCTCTTGGCTGCCGATCAAGAGCTAAAATGTCTCAAACTCATATCAAAAAATGAAGATTTAAATATGATCACCATCAAAGATTCATTGATTGATAGTTCAAGCAAAGATATATTTTCTTTTTCAAGGAGTTTCATCAATTCAAATGCACAGCTTTTTAATAAACTTCTTAATCAACTCCTGATTGAGAAAGTACCATTAACTTTAATGCTTTGGAGCTTAAATAGAGAATTGTCTTTTATCGAAGCATTACAAGCCAATCCAACAATGAAAGTGCCAGGGCCTTTTGATTATGTATCTGATTTAAAAAATAAGGCTAAAACAATATCAGAAGATTCAATTAATAAAATTAAAATTGAAATTGCTAAATTAGATAGGTTGATTAAATCAGAAAATAATGAAAAGTTAATTAAGGTTCGTTTCAATACCTTAATGTCTTATGTTTGATAAATTTCTTGTAAATATATTTCTCTTAGTCTTAATGTGAGATCACCTAGTTTATCTGTATGAAACTTAGAACCTATTATTCTCACTACAGGAATAACTCCTTTGGTAGTTGAAGACATAAAAACCTCTTGAGCGTTATCAATTTCCGATAAGGGAATAATCCTTTGAATCACTTTTATGTTATTAGCTTCCGCTAAATTAATGAGTTTTGCCCTTGTGACGCCGGGCAGTATGTTTGCATCAAGAGATGGTGTATGAAGATCATCATTTATGAATAGAAATAAGTTTGATACCGCGCCTTCATTTAAAAAACCACCTTTATGCAAGATTACTTCGTCATGGCCTTCAGAATCAGCTTCAATTTTATTCAAAACATTGGCTAATAAAGATGTAGATTTGATATCTGTTTTTAACCACCTCTCATCATCTTTAAGTAAAGCAGAAATTCCTTTGTGTCGATCTGATGGATCATCAATTTTGATAGACGTTATAAAGACTGTCGGACTTAAATTTTCTTCAGGAAGATGATTTCTAATTAGTTGGACTCCTCTAGAAATTTGAACGTATATTGCTTGAAAAGGAGCATTATTTACTTTTGCAATTCTATTAATTTCATCCTCTAAGTTTTTTTCTTTAAAATCTGGAATTAGTTTTATGGATGCAAGACTCTGCTTTAACCTAGCAAGATGATCTTCAAGAAAGATACATCTTCCGTCTATACATAGAATCATTTCATAAACAGCATCCCCAAATATAAAGCCCCTATCAAAAGGAGATATAAAAAGTTTATGAGATTCTTTTATCTCAAAGTTTAAAGAAGAGAAAGACATTAAGTAGTTTCATCTTGCATGAAAAAACTGTAGACGGAGAAAATTAAGTTATCCCATAATGCTGAAATAAAACTTTTTTTCTTTACGTCTGTTATGGCTACTAAATCATAAGACTGAATTCTTTCACCATTAGATAACAAAATTAACTCATCGAGTTTTTGATCCCTGGATATTGGCGCTCTTACACCCAAGCTGCTGGGCAAATCTAATTCAAGATTTTTAAATTTATTTCTTTGCAGAGTAATTTTTAAATCCGATCCTAAACCTAGCGAGACTTTTTCATCAATTCCAGCCCAAACATCGATGGTTGTTAATGGCTCGTATGCTTTAACGATTGTTTTTGTTTGGTAAAACCTAAATGCATAGTCCAGCAATCGTCTTGTATCTCTTATTCTTGTCTTTTCGGATGCACTATTCAATACAATGCTGACAAATCTTGTTTCTCCTCTGATGGCAGAGCCAGCTAGACAATATCCTGAGTCATTTGTATGCCCAGTTTTAATCCCATCAACGGAATCGTCTTGCCAGAGCAAGCTATTTCTATTCAATTGTCTTATATCATCAAAAGTAAATTCTTTTTCTTTATATAAAGCATAGTGCTCTGGAAAATCATTTATCATGCTGATGCTTAATTTTGCTAGATCTCTAGCGGTTGAGTAATGGTTTACATCAGGCAATCCTGTTGGATTTACAAAATTTGAATCTAGCATACCCAATTCAGAAGCATACTCATTCATCAAGACAGCAAAATCCCCTTGGGTACCAGCAACATGTTCAGCTAAAGCACAGCTCGCATCATTACCAGATTGAATAATCATTCCTTTAAGTAAATCATCAACAGAAACTCTTTTTCCTTCCTGGATAAACATTCTTGAGCCCTCCATTCGCCAACAAACTTCAGAAATCAAAACTTGATCTTCTTTTGATATGAAGCCTTTCTCAATCTGATCAGCAACCACATAACCTGTCATAATTTTTGTTAAGCTGGCCAAACCAGATGGCAGATCTGCATTTTGCTCTGAAATAATTTCATTGGTATGAGCCTCAACTAAAATGTAACTTTTTGCATTTACCTCAGGAGGATCGGGTATCAAAGTCTGAGATGATATATTTGAAATTGAAAGTAGAAAGAAGATAAGTAATATTTTCAAATCAAACCTCATTAATAGTGAAAGCTAACTCTTTGCTTAATAAAAATACCGCAATAATGTAAAAAGAGCTTTTATTATATCTTGATAAGACCTTCAGGTTCTCGCCACCTATCCAATAAGATTTGTCACTAACGGAGACTTGTAAGTATGTTTCACTTTTCAGATCATCAAATTCAACCTGATTTTTAGGCTTTAACTCTAGGTATTCGTTCTTTTTCATTTTCCAAATTGTTGAAATAGGATTTTGCTTATCAACTAGGTTTGCTTCTACAGCAATATTTGCATCCTTTTGCCAACCATTTCTCTTTAAGTAATTGGCAACACTTCCGATGGCATCTACTGGATTATTGATAATATCTCTTACACCATCATCATCAAAATCTATGGCAAGCCTCCTGTAAGAATCAGGTAAAAATTGTCCATAGCCCATGGCTCCAGCGTAAGAACCGTTTAATTTAAGAGGATCAAAATTTTCTTCCCTTGAAAGTAATAAAAAATTCTCTAACTGGATCTTAAAGAATTTCGATCTTCTAGGATAATCAAAACTTAAAGTAGCGAGAGAATCAATCACTCTGGTGCTTCCTTTTATGGAACCATAACTCGATTCAATGCCAATTATCGAAGCTATGATTTCTTTTGGAACGCCAAATTCTTTTTCTGCGGCAATAAAATCTGTCATGTATTTATTTAAGAATTTTTGACCATTTTCAATCCTCATTGGCGAAACAAGTCTTTTTCGATATTTATCCCAAGAAAAAGTTTTTTCTGCAGGCCTATTCATAAGATCTATGATCTTTTGCTGCTTGTTGGCACTTGAAAAAATTGAAATTAGATAGTTTTGATCAAAATCATGTTTTTGATGCATCTCTTTGATAAAACTTTTTGCATCGTCATGAGAAGAATAATCAGCAAAGCATAGCGGTGCGAGAAACATAATCAAAAATATGATTCTTCTCATGCTGTCCTCCTGAAAGACAAAATAATTCCAATCATGATCATGTTAATGATTAGTGCTGTTCCACCTTGGCTCAAGAAAGGAAGTGGCATGCCGACAACTGGTAAAATTCCAACAACCATAGCAGTATTGAATGCGACATATGTTAAAAGAAGAAAGATAAATGTGCCGGCTACTAGTTTTACAAAAAGAAAATTTGAGTTCTTTGCAATCATAACTAATCTAAAAGCTAATAATAAGTATACCAAGAACAGTCCCATTACTCCGAATAATCCAAATTCTTCAGCTACAACAGCGAAAATAAAATCTGTATGACTTTCAGGTACAAAATTTAATTGGCTTTGAGTTCCTTGTAAAAATCCTTTACCAAAAAGACTTCCTGAGCCAACAGCAATTTGTGATTGGATAATGTTCCATCCAGTACCTAATGGATCTGAACCAGGATCAAAAAAAGTGAGTACTCTTTGTTTTTGATAATCCAATAAATTCATCCAAATAAAAGGTGTCGATAATAAGATAGTAACTATTCCAATTATTTGATAACTGACTGGAAATCCGGATATTAAAACTGGAAGAATCCCCGAAATCAAAACCATAATCGAAGTTCCTAAATCAGGTTGAATAAAAACTAGATAAAAGGAGAAAAAACTTACTCCGATAACTATCATCCAATCTCTGAAGACTATTCTTGGATTTCTTGAAAGAAATGCTGCTGCGCTTATTGTCAAAACACAACGCATGAGCTCAGAAGGCTGAAAACCAAAAATTCCCAGATCAATCCATCTTCTAGTAGCTGCATCAGAAGGAATTACAAGAACTACCAATAAAAAAAATAATCCTATCCAAAATACATTCAGGTAAATGGGTAATAACCTCTGATAATCGCTGAATGATAAATAGATCATAAAGACAATGCCGATTACTGCAAAAATACCTTGTCTCAAAACCATCTCCACAGAGCCAGAAGCACTGTAGATCATCATTAATCCAAAACTAACTAAAGAAATGATTAAGAAAAGAACTAACCAGTCTTGATTAAGCCACCTTTTTGGCTTGATCATTCTAGAAGATAAAGAAAATTCTAAAGGGTTTCTACTCATTCTTAGTTAAATAATAATCAAAACCTGCTTTCGCGATTGGTGCCGCTACCCTGCTTCCAGATTCTCCATTTTCAATGATTACTAAGATAAGAAGTTCTGGGTCAGGGATAGGAGCATAACCAACGAATAAAGCATGATCTCTGAAGAATGGATTTTCTCTAATATCTTCATATTCCTGATCTTCATAGCTTTTGATTTGAGCTGTACCGGTCTTACCTGCAATCACATATCTAGTATCCTTTATGTTATTGGCAGTGCCATTTGGAGCGTTAATGACTTCGATCATTGATTTTTCAATTTTTTCCCAATTAGTTTCATCTTTAAGGTTAATTTTTCCTAAAGACTCTAATTCTGTAGGTGATTCATCAATTTCTTCTACTAGACGAGGTTTAATTATGACTCCTCTATTGGCTATTACTGCTATAGCCTGTGAAATTTGTATGGGGGTGGAAAGCATATAACCTTGCCCAATGCCTAAGTTGATGCTGTCTCCTTTGAACCAAAACTCTCCTATGTAGCCTAACTTCCATTTTTCGTTAGGGACAAGTCCATTTGATTCTTCCGCATCAATATTAGTCTTAGCACCAAAGCCAAATTTATTCAGAAAAGGTTCTAACCTTTTTATCGTAAGATCGTAGGCTGTGGAATAAAAATAAACATCCGAGGATTCCACGATTGCTTTTTCTAGATCAACCTTGCCATGACCATCTTCCTTCCAACCTCTATAGGGTCGAGGATCACCTTCAACATAAAATTCTCCATCATCTTGAATAATAGTATTCCAATCGACTATTCCCTCATCAAGAGCTGCTAAACCAAGGATTGGTTTTATTGTTGATGCAGGTGGATAATTACCCATAGTTGCCCTGTTGAATAAAGGCCCTTCATCATCACTGAAGATTGATTGGATTTCAGCTAGAGAACTACTTGAGTTGAAAATATTTGGATCGTAAGAGGGCGAACTTATTAATGCCTTAATGAACCCTGTTTTAGGTTCTAAAGCTACCAGTGCACCTTTATGTCCCTCAAAAAAAGGAATTAAGAAGTTTTGTAGATCAAGGTCAATAGAAAGTTTTAAGTCTTTCCCGCTTTCAGCATTATTTTCAGATAGAACCCGAACAAACTTACCAGACACATCTTTTTCTTCCATTCTCGTGCCTACTTTGCCACTTAATTGATCATGATAAGTTTTCTCTATCCCAGAAATTCCAATTTGACTACCTGAAATAAAATTTGAACTTTTATTAACATCATTTGACTCGGAATATCCCATATAACCAAGCACGTGAGCTAATGATTTCTTATTTACTACAGATCTAACTAAGCCGGTTTCTACGCTAAATCCCTTAAATTTTTCACTTGAAACGCTAAATAAAGCTATCTGTTCATCATTCAATGATTTAGCTAGAGTAATTGGTTGAAAAGGATACCTAGATTTTTTTATTTGTCTTTCATAGACATCTAACAAAAAAGACTTTTCTAAGTTCAAAAGGTCAGCAATCTCTTTAATTTTTTTTAAGGTATCTGTTGATCTTTCAGGAACCAGATTCAACTGTGATGAGGCAATATTTTCAACTAATAACTTATCGTTTGTATCGAAAATTAGTCCTCTCGTAGGATAGATTGTTCTCGATACGATTCTATTGTTCTCTGACTGAGTCTCATATTTTTTTCCATTTATAACTGTCAAGTTAATAGTTTGTAGCAAAACTACAAACATAATAAAAATAGGAAAAATTAAATACAGTACTAGCTTGCGGAACTCTGAGTCTCGTTTACCCGAAAAAAACTTTTTTATTTTCATTGTTAAAGTAAATCAGGATCCCAGAGACTCTCCAGATCATAAAGTTCTCTGGCAGATTTGGACATTATGTTGACTACAATATCTCCTAAATCTAATAACACCCATTCGCTTGAACCTTTTCCTTCCACTGAGATAATTGGGATGGATTTTTCCTTTAGGTTCTCTTGAATCTTGTCTGAAATAGCAGACATATGCCTAGAGGAAGTGCCAGAAGTTATGATCATAATATCTGTGAAACTACTTATATCTTTCAAAGACAATATTTTAGTATCTACCGCCTTTAATTCTTCCAAAGAATTCATAATTAAATTATGAGAAGTTTTAGTCATGTTTATTATAGATCTTTTGCTCTTGTAAATACTTCAACACATCATCGTCAAGACCTTCCGCCAAAACACTTTGATCATCTATATTCTCTCTAATATGAGTTGACGAAGCTGAGTTTGGTTTAATTTGAACAAAATAAATTTTTCCTTTTTTTAAATTGTTATCTCCATCGATATTTTCAATACAATCTTGATGAAGTTCAATTGCCTTTGCAGTCAGGTCATTATTTAAGCCAGGTCGATTCATAACTAATGTTGACGTCATTTTTATGATGTGTTGATAGTTTTTCCATCGATGAAAGGTTTGAAATGAATCCTCTCCAATTATTAATAAAAAATGTTTATTCTTTCCTAATTTCTTATCCAAGTATTGCAGTGTTTCAATCATAAAAGATGGACCTTTCTTCTTTAATTCATAATCTTCAATTTCAATCTCTTTGAAGTCTTTGAAAGCTATTTCAAGCATTTTGATTTTTTCCAACGAGCTTGCCACTGAAAGATCTTTTAAAGGAGAAACCTTATTTGGTATTACTAATACTTTAGATAAGTTTAATTTCTCGGCGACGCATTTTAAGGACTCTATGTGCCCTTTATGAATAGGATCAAAAGATCCTCCAAAGATCCCTATGTAATCTTTTTTACTCAAGATCTAATTTGGCCTCTTCCTTCCAGAATAAATTTTTGAGTTGTTAAACCATTCAATCCTACAGGTCCCCTAGCATGAAGTTTATCTGTAGATATTCCTACCTCAGCTCCCAAGCCATATTCGAATCCATCTGCATAACAAGTTGGTAAATTGTGCATGACAGAGCTTGAGTCAACTAACTTAAAAAATTTATCTTTCTTTTCTTGGTTTTCAGTGATGATGCTATCCGTATGACCAGAGCCGTAGTGATTAATATGCTTTATTGCTTCGTCTAAGCCTTTGACGATCTTAATTGAAATAATTGGTTCTAAATATTCTGTTGACCAATCTTTTTCAGTAGCTTTGTTCGCTGAGACAATATTGAGTGTTTGACTGCATGCCCTTACTTCAACTCCTTGCTCATTAAATTCATTAACTATCTTTGGCAGGAATTTTTGGGCAATATCTTCAGAGACTAGAAGGGTTTCCATAGCTCCGCAGATACCATATCTATAAGATTTTGCATTGCTTGCAACTTTTTGCGCCAGCTCTAAATCTGCTTCTGAGTCTACAAATACATGACACAATCCCTCAAAATGCTTAAGTATTGGAACTTTTGACTCGGCAGCAATTAGTCTCACCAAACTAGATCCTCCTCGCGGAATAATTAAATCAATGCAGTCATCAAATTTAATGAATTCTTTAACCAAGTCTCGATCTTGATTTTGAATTAATTGAACACTGTCTTCAGGCAAATTAGCTTTTGTAAGGCCTTTTCTTACTTGTGTAACAATATGGTTATTTGAATGAACGGCCTCAGACCCCCCTCTTAAGATTGATGCGTTTCCCGATTTAATGCACAAAGCCGAAGCATCAGCCGTCACATTTGGTCTTGATTCATAGATAATTCCTATAGTGCCTAAAGGCACTCTCATCTTGCTAACTTTGAATCCTGAAGGTGAAGGATTCATTCCTTCTAACTCTCCAATAGGATCGTTTAAGTTTATGACCTTATTGAGGCCATCTATCATTGAGTCTACTCTTTTATCATTTAGCTCAAGCCTGTCAATGAAGCTATTTTGCAAGTCCAACTTTTTTGCTTCTACTAAATCTTTTTCATTTTCTTTGAAAAGATCAGATCTGTTTACATGTATTTCCTCGCAAGCAAATTTTAATGCATCATTTCGTGTGTCCACAGACGAATTAAGCAAGAATTCCTTTGCTTCTTTAGCTTTAGCTCCTAAAGAATTTAGCTCTTTCTTAAACTTTTGATTCGTCATATGGGTTATTATGCTATGGATTTAATTATTTCCAGAAAGATATTTTGTTTGATCTAAGTAACATTATGGAATTTCTTCAAGCTAATCCTGCTTGGATTACTTCCGCTATGTTCCTGCTTACTTTTGGTGAGTCCATAGTCATTCTTGGTTTATTCATTCCAGCAAGTTTAGTCATGCCAGGAATTGGTGCCTTAGCCGCAGCAGTTGGTATCGGCCCAGTTGAGATAATGTTTTATGCTAGTCTAGGAATGATTATTGGCGACACCGTAAGCTATGCAATAGGACTAATAATTGGCACAAGAATTGAGACCTGGGTACCTATTCAATATCAGAAACAACTTCATCAAGCAAAGCAATTTATGAATAAGTACGGAATATTGTCTGTTGCTTTGGGTCGGTTTTTAGGACCTTTAAGATGTCTTGTACCCATGACTGCTGGCTCTCTGGGTATGAGATTTACCATTTTCGCTCCGGTTGAAATATTATCTGCACCTGTTTGGACAGGCTTGTATGTTTTATCGGGATATTTCTTGGGAGAAGTATTTATAGAAAATTTCTTAATCGGTATGGGTGTAATTTTTGTTATTATCTTTGTCTACTCAATATGGAAAGATCCTTTTGGAGTAATGAAACAAGCAGGAGAAAACGATGAAAAGTAAAAATAAATTTTTAGATGGTAATTGGCATCCTGTTGAAGAAACTTCGGCTGAAAACTTAAAAGTCTCAGGAGAAATTCCAAAGGAATTAGCTGGATTGTTTCTCAGAAACGGTCCAAATCCAAAAAAATTTGATGAGGCTAATTATCATCCTTTTTTTGGTGATGGCATGATTCATGGTCTAAGACTTGAAAACGGTCAGGCACTTTGGTACCGAAATAAATTTGTGACCTCCCCTAATGGATTTGGTCCAAATACTCACGTCATGAAACATGGAAATAAAATATACGCTCTTGTGGAAGGCGGACTTGCTCCAGTTATTATGGATGAGGAAATGAACTTCCTAGATGAAGAGCCCTTTCCTTCTGCGCAGAACAAGAGATTCACTGCTCACCCAAAAATTGATAGTAAATCTGGAGAGATGCATGCTATCAGTTATGACTTTAATGAATATTTAAAAGGAAAGGAACAAGTTCACTATGTAGTGATTGATAAAAATGGAAAACAAACAAAAGATCAAATTATAGAACTTTCAAGTCGTCCAATGGTTCATGATTGTGCAATCACGGAAAACTATATTTTGGTTTTTGATCTACCTGCAACCTTTAATTTAGGCAGAAGAGAAGGACAAAACAAAGCAACTTCTGGTGACTATCCGGTGATTTGGGATCAGGATCATAATTCAAGAGTCGGTTTGCAGTCCAGACATTCAGATGAGATAACTTGGATAGATGTTCCGAAAGGTTTTTTATTTCACATCGTTAATTCTTATGAAAATGATGCTGGCGAAGTAATTCTTGATTTTTGTCGGTACGATAAACTATTTGATTTTGAAAATCCTTTGCCCATGGGTCATAAGCCTTTTCTTACTAGATGGATTATAGATATTGAAAAGAAATCATGCGAAGAAACTATGCTAGACGATAGATCTATGGAATTCTCGAGGGTACATCCTGATCTTGATGGTCAAGAGCATCAGTTTGGATACATGCTTAATGATGGCAATTTAAATAGATTTTTTAAAAGAGACTTTTTTAAAGATCAGACTAAGGAGCATTTTTTAGGAGAAAACAAACAAGCCGCTGAGCCTGTTTTCGTTCCAAAGAAAAATGCTGTTAGTGAAGATGATGGCTTTGTTGTAGGTTTCGTCTACGATAAAACTTCTGACTCGAGTGAATTCGTAATTATTGATGCAAACAATTTTTCAGATGAACCGCTAGCAACTGTCTCCCTTCCACAGAGAGTGCCTTTTGGCTTTCACGGAAGTTGGATTAATTTAGACTAAACTAATTTAATTAATTTTTGATGCACCTCATCAAAGGAGCCGTTTGAGAAACAGACGTAGTGTCCGGGCTTTTTCTTCCACTTGCTCAAAAAACTTTCTACGCTTTCTTCTGCAACAATATTTTTAGCCCTTTTAGCTAT
>CABZHD010000004.1:0-98837 GCA_902525435.1 uncultured SAR86 cluster bacterium
AGAAATGTATTGGGAGAACATGTCGAGCAAAAAGGCTCCTTAGTTTCCGATAAATATTTTAGATTTGATTTTACTCACGATGCTGCCTTAAAAATTGAAGAAGTACAACAAATTGAAAATTTAGTTAATGAAACAATTAGAAATAATATCTCTACTAAAATAGAAACTATGAGCTTTAAGAAGGCACAAGACAAAGGAGCGCTGGCTTTTTTTGGAGACAAATATGGAAATGAAGTGCGCGTACTTTCTATAGGCGGAGACTTTTCTGTTGAACTATGTGGTGGAACTCATGTTGATTCAGCAGGGGATATTGGTTTTGTAAAAGTAACTAGTGAATCAAGTATTTCATCAGGCGTCAGAAGAATTGAAGCTTGCAGTGGAAAAGATGCGGAAGATTTCTCAAATAAATTTCAAAATTCTGGGCAAGAAGCAATGAGACTTTTGAACGTGAATGAGGAGGGTCTTATTTCAAAAATTAAAGAGTTGATGGAAAAGAACAGTGAGTTAGAAAAATCGATTAAATCATCACAACAAAAAGAATTAGGCGAAGTAATAAAGAGCCTTGAACAGGATATTATTCAAATTAATTCTTATAAAGTTATCTTAAAGGAATTTGAAGGAATTAACTTAGGTTCAGCAAGATCTTTCATAGATGAACTAAAAAATAAAAATGAAAACTTAATTTGTGTTCTTGCTTCGAAAGATGGAGATAAATCAAGCTTCAAATGATTTGTTACAATCCCTCGCTTCATTGATAGGCGGTAAAGGCGGAGGTAAACCAGATCATGCACAAGCAGGCGGTAGTCAAGTTAAAAACTTTGAAAAAGTTTTTTCTGAAGCTACAAAATATATTCAAAATCTTTAAAAGGCATGAGTAACATTATTGTCCAAAAATTTGGAGGGACATCTGTTGCTAGCCCTAAAAGAATTGAAGCAGTTGCCAAGATTGTTGGTCAGGAAATTGACTCAGGCAATCATGTCGCTGTTGTTGTTTCAGCCATGGCAGGCGAAACAAATAGACTGATTGATCTCGCTAAGAAAATTCAAAAGAAACCTGATCCTCGAGAATTTGATGCTGTTGTTTCTTCTGGAGAGCAAGTTTCTGCAGCGTTGCTTGCCATGTCTCTTAAAAAGAAAGGTTATAACTCAAGATCTTACAATGCTTTTCAGATGGGGTTTAAAACGGATTCTTCCTTTGGAAGAGCAAGAATTAGAAAGGTCTCAGAGGAAATTCTTCATGATGCATTAGAAAAAAATATTGTTCCTGTAATCACAGGATTTCAAGGGTTCGATGATGAAAATAACATTACTACCTTAGGAAGGGGCGGTTCGGACACCTCTGCAGTTGCAATTGCAGTCTCTTTGAATGCTAAGGAGTGTCAGATTTATACCGACGTGGATGGGGTATTTACAACCGATCCAAATATTTACGATAAAGCCAGGAAACTTGATCATTTAACTTACGAAGAAATGTTGGAACTTTCTTCTTTAGGAGCTAAAGTTTTACAAATAAGATCTGTGGAATTTGCAAGTAAATACAAATTACCTTTGAGAGTCTTATCAAGTTTTGGGTCAAACGGAGGAACTTTGATAAATAGTAACGATAATTTAGAAGAGGCTGTAGTATCAGGAATTGCGTTTACTTCAAATGAAGCAAAAATAACCATCAGAAAAGTTCCTGACATTCCAGGAGTCGCAGCAAAAATACTTTCTCCCATAAGCGATGCTGGGATTGAGGTAGATGTAATTGTCCAAAACGTGGCATCCGATAACACAACCGACTTCACTTTCACAGTGCATAAAGATTTTGCGGATGAAACTTCAAAAATTTTAGAAAAGTTACGTAAAGAGTTAGGTAGCGGTGAAATCGAAGTTGATCTAGATATTTGCAAAGTATCCGTTGTTGGAAACGGAATGAAGTCTCACGCAGGTGTAGCAAGCAAAATGTTTGGAGCCCTGGCAGATGAGGCAATAAATATCGAAATGATTTCAACCTCAGAGATCAAAATCTCAGTTGTTCTTGAAGAAAAGTATAAGGAACTTGCTGTAAGAACCCTGCATGATGCATTTGAGTTAGATAAGAATTAATTTATTGCACAATAGATATCATATTGATAATCTCACTTTAAAGGAGATTTACTATGGAAAATACTTTTGACTATGTTGTTGTAGGAGCTGGAAGTTCTGGTTGTGTTATGGCAAACCGACTATCCGAAGACGGAAAGAAAAGTGTATTAATTTTAGAAGCTGGAGGGAAAGATACTAACTTTTTTATTCACATGCCCACTGGCTATTCTCAAATCGTGCCAAATAAAAGCGCTATCAATTATGGATTTGAAACAGAGCCAGAAGAAACTACAAATAATAGAAAACTTTATTGGCCCAGAGGAAGAGGATGGGGTGGATCCTCATCAATAAATGCAATGGTTTACATAAGAGGGCATGCATATGATTATGACCTATGGCGTCAACAAGGAAATGAAGGTTGGTCTTACGATGATGTGCTTCCTTATTTCAAAAAGGCAGAAAATTTTCATGGCGATGGCGATGAAGAGTTTCATGGATATGAGGGTCCTCTTCATGTCAAAAAATCTGAGAGTACTCATGACAAGTTATTAGATGTCTTCGTAGAAGCCGGTGAACAAGCAGGATTTCCTTTAACGAACGATTTCAATGGAAAAAATCAGGAAGGATTTTCAAGGTATGAACATACGATGGCAGACACTAAAAGAGGCCCAAGAAGATGGAGTTCTGCACGAGCATATTTACATCCTGCCTTAAAGAGAAAAAATCTTGCAACCGAGACAAATGTTCAAGTAAATAAAATTTTATTTGAAGGAAAAAAAGCTGTTGGAGTGGAATACTCTAAAAAAGGCAAGACTTTTTCAGTAAAAGCTAATGCAGAAGTAATTTTATCCGCTGGAGCTATTAATTCACCTCAAATATTGATGAATAGCGGTATCGGAGATTCCTTGGAATTAAATAAGCATGGCATTAATGTTTTGCATGAATTGAAGGGAGTTGGGAAAAACTTACAAGATCATTACGCAGTGGTTAATTCTTTCAATTGTACGCAACCCATAACTTTGCATAAATCAGCAAGTTTCTTAAAAACACAGTTGTCCGGTTTACAGTATTTACTTTTTGGGACAGGAGACGCTGCTTTTCCTCCCACCAGTGCAGGGGCATTTTTTAAATCAAGTCCTGAAAAAGATATTCCAGACACTCAAATACATTATGCTTCTCTTCATTCCACCGATTTACATGGAAGAGATGGTATAGATTCGAATCATGGATTCAGTGGAGTTATATGTATTTTGAGACCGCAAAGTAGGGGTCACTTAGAATTAAAAAGCTCAAATCCAGATGATGCTCCTTTGATGTTTCCTAATTATCTTTCTGAAGAACAAGATCTAATCGATACAAGAAACGCAACTAGAGAGACTATAAGAGTTTTTATGCAGGCAGCTTTTGATGAATATAGAGGAGACCGATCAAAACCAGGTTTAGATGTTAATGTTGATAACGATGATGAACTAGATGCCTGGATTAAGGATACTGGTGAAACTCTTTATCACCCAGTAGGAACTTGTAAAATGGGTAGCGACGATTTTGCTGTTGTTGATGACAATCTCAAAGTAAGAGGAGTTGATAACCTGAGGGTAGTTGATGCATCCATTATGCCAACTTTAATTGGAGGTAATACTAACGCTCCTTCAATTATGATTGCTGAAAAAGCCTCCGATATCATTAGACAAGCTGTTTAAAAAAACTAGAATTGCATCTAAGGAGAGGTGGCTGAGTGGTTGAAAGCGCTCCCCTGCTAAGGGAGTATGTGGTAATCCCGCATCGAGGGTTCGAATCCCTCCCTCTCCGCCATTAATTAGAAAATTACCTCTTAAATAAAAATCATTTACAATAAATTCATGCATAATCCGAAGGATAAAAATTTTTTAATTCAATCTGAGTCAGATCTACTCCTTGATAGAGCAAAAGAAGTAATCCCTGGAGGAATATTCGGGCATTATAAATATGCTATTAGGAAAGATGGGCCCAAATTTTTCTCTCAAGCGGATGGAGCGTATTTTTGGGATGTTGATGGAAATGAGTACGTAGATTTGGTTTGTGCATGGGGCCCTATGATTCTCGGCTATAACAATCCCGTAGTAGATGAAGCAGCTAGAAAACAATTAAATCTTGGTAATACTGTCAGTATCGCCTCTCCTGTGATGATTGAATTAGCTGAAACCTTAGTTGATTTAGTATCAATTGCCGATTGGAGTTTGTTTGGTAAAAATGGGGCTGATAGTACTTCTCTTGCGGTGATGGTATCCAGACAAGAAACCGGCAAGCAAAAAATATTAAAAATAAACGATGGATATCATGGCTCAAATAGCTGGATGCAAAGACGCAACAGTCCTGGCATCATTAATTCAGATTCCGCAGAAGTTATCTCCATCGATTGGAACGACTTAGATGGATTTAATCAAGCAATCTCAGATCATGGAGATGACATAGCATGTTTTATCTCAAGCCCTTATCATCATCCAACTTTCAAAAATAATGTTTATCCGAATGAAGGATACTGGAAACACATCGAGAAAGTTTGTCGTAAAAATAACATTATTTTAATCGTCGATGACGTCAGGACTGGCTTTAGAATTGATCTAAAAGGATCAAATAATTTTTTTGGTTTTTCTCCAGATTTAATTTGTTTAGGGAAAGCCATAGCGAATGGATATCCAATATCTGCCTTGGTAGGAAAAGACTCGTTAAAAGAATCAGCTGAGAATGTTTATTTTACTGGGACTCAATTTTTAAACTCAGCCCCAATGGCTGCAGCAAAAGCAACAATCGATGAATTAGTTAAGCAGGATGCGGTTACGAAGATGAATAATTTTGGTAACTTGTTAAAAGAAAGTCTAGTCAAGATTTCGGAAGATTTTGATGTCAAGATGGTTGTTTCCGGAGTCCCAGCTATGCCTTACTTTCGAATTGAGGATGAAGACAAAACACTCCATTCAAGATGGGTTGATGCTTGCTTGAGCAAAGGTCTTTATCTCACTGATTATCACAATCATTTTATTTCAGTGGCTCACGAAGATGAGCATCTGAAAAAAGTTGAGGATATTGCTAGGGCAGCTTTTGAAGTTGTTAAGCTGTAGTTTCTTCTCCCTTAAATTCTCTCCAATTATTTACTAGCCCTTTGTAGTTTATGAAAACCCAAAGAGGCATTGCTGCAAGCAACCACCAAAGCTCAGTTTCAATGAGCAAATAAATACCAGGCACGAAACCAATAGTTCCAACTACAAAACCATAAAATCTTACCTTTGCGCTTAGACTTGTAAGTAAATAAACACAAACAAAGGCAAAAATTTGATCAAATATCTGCGCTGAATTAAAAAGATTAATCTCAAACATAACAATCCTCTAAAAAAAATTTTGCATAGGATAATATATTTCAATAACAATTAGCGAATAATGAATCAATCTTCAAAAATTCTTTTTATTTCTTATAAAGGGTCTATGTATAGATATTTCCAAGACATTAAAAGAAACACCATGTTTGACTCCACCGTAATGAGTTTTTTTCCTTTTATCTTTTTCAAACTTGGTCGCACTGATTTAACCCAAGCTGAAATTCAAAAAGGAATAAGTTTTGAGTTAACTAGAAAAAAAAGAAAATACTTTTACATAAAGTATTTTTGGTCATTCTATGAGGCCTTTCTGTCTGTACTTTTTGTTATTTATTACAGAAGATTTACTTATGTATTATCGAAAAAGATTCCCAATTTGATTTGTATATGGAATGGTCACAGGTTGCCTGAGTATGCAATTAAACTAATCGCCAAAAAAAATAATATTAAACTAGCTTTTTTTGAAAACGGTTTGCTTCCTGATTCTACAACTGTGGATCCTAAGGGTGTGAATGATTTAAACAGCGTTCCGCGTGAAAAAGAATTTTATGAAAACTATGTTTCAAGCGGAAAAAATTTAAATTTTGAGATCCAACAAAGAGCAGAAATAAAAAGCAAAAAAAGATACAGTAAATCCCCAGAACTTTATGAAGATTTACCTGAAAAGTTCATCTATGTTCCTTTTCAAGTTAATCATGATAGTCAAGTTTTGCTAAATTCTCCGAGAGTAAATTCCATGGGAGAATTATTTCAATGGTTAGATTATTCGATTAAAAAAATTGAAGATAAAGATTTATTTTTTGTAATCAAAGAACATCCAAGTGACTCAACGAAATTTGAACATCTCCATAAAGTAAACGAGAGAATTCTTTTCAGAAATTTTGATTCAAAAGATCTTATAGAAAAATCTTTAGCCACATTAACTTTGAACTCTACTGTAGGGCTTGAATCACTTATTCTTGGGAAAAAATTAATTCTTCTCGGAGAAAGTTGTTTTAAGATCGAAGGCATAACAAGATTTCCTGAATCAAGAGACCAACTTGTGGAATGCATAAATTCAATAGACAGCTGGGAGTTAGACTTAGGTCAGATAGGAAAATATCTTGATTATTTAAATGAATCTTACTGCATACAGCAATCTTGGAGAAATCCTTCGGAACAGCACTTCGAATCTCTAGAACAGCGATTTAAAGAGATAATATATTCTTAAGTAATTGCAGGAGCATCGCTTCCAACAACTTCTTCTCTTAAATTTCTTTTAAGAACCTTCCCAGTAGCATTTCTGGGTAAAGCAGCTATGAAATCAACTGACGCAGGAATTTTAAATTTAGCAAGATTTTTAAGGCAGTGATTGATGATATCTTCTTCCGATAAATTACAATCTGGTTTTAAAACAATGTATGCCTTACCTGTTTCACCCCATTTTTTATCAGGTACACCAATAATTGCTGCTTCTGCAATTTCTGGAAGTTGATAGATAACGTTTTCAACTTCGGCAGGATATACATTTTCTCCTCCGGAGATATACATATCCTTTTGTCTATCGACTATATAAATAAAACCTTCATCATCCATTTGGGCGGCGTCTCCAGTTTTAAGCCAGCCATCAACGAATGATTTTTCTGTAGCCTCTTCATTGTTCCAATACCCTGGAGTGACGTTTGGACCTTTTATCAAAATTTCTCCAACTTCACCCTGATCAACTTCATTGCCATCTTCATTCACAATTTTTACTTCAGTATGTAATAAAGGTTTACCTGCTGAACCAACTTTTCTTGTAGCATCTTCACCGGCAAGACCGATACCTCCTGGACTTGTCTCAGTCATGCCCCAGCCTTGCCAAAGTTCGACACCTTTACTTTGCCATGACTTCAAAATAATCTCTGCGCACGGAGCTCCACCAACTCCGGCACCTTCAATTCTTGAAAAATCAGTTGTATCAAAATTTGGATGCTGCATCATAAATTGAAAAGGAGCAGGCACTGCAAAAAAATGTGTGATGCCATAATCCGGATCATCAATGATTTCCAATGCCTTCCCGGGATCAAATTCTTTCATCAAAACGATCTGACCACCGTAATGAAGAATAGGATTTGCATAACAATTCATGCCTCCCGTATGGAACAAAGGTAAAACTATAAGTTGGACTGTTTTATCGGTTACTCTGGATGATCCGGCTAGATTAACTATGTTATAAAATTGCATTTCATGAGTGATCATCGCACCTTTTGGATGTCCCGTTGTGCCGGATGTGTACATCAGCATAATCAGATCATCATGTGTAGTTTCAACAACATCAAAATCAATATTTTCTTTTAATGCTTGTTCATACTCATTATTCTGATCTTCATCATCTATTTCTAATGAATTTTTAATGGAACAATCTTTTGTGAGTGCTTTCGCGGTATCTGCAAAATTCGAGCCATAAATTAAGATTTCTGGAGAACTATCATTAAGAATATATTCAAGTTCAGGTTTAGTAAGACGCCAATTGAGAGGTAATTCTATAGCACCTATTTTTGCGCAAGCGAACTCCAGCTCAAAAACCTCAGTGCAGTTATGAATTAAGATGGCAACTCTGTCACCTTTTTTGACTCCTTTATTTTGCAGCCATGAAGCAAGTCGACAAGATCTTTCCTCAAGTTGACCGTAAGTAGTTTCTCTTCCGGTAGAAACTTCTTTTACAGCAACTTTGTTCGGTCTAGTTCTAGCTTGATGGTAAGACCAATCGTAGTATTTGACTGTGCTCATTTAGCCTTAAGCAGCTCCAGCACCTAAAACAGATTTAATCTCTAGGAATTCTTCAAAACCAAATTCTCCCCATTCTCTTCCGTTACCGGATTGCTTAAAACCACCGAAAGGAGAAGTTAAGCCTGAGGGAGCATTATTTATGTGAACATTTCCACTTCTAATTTTTCTAGCTACTTCTACTGCATGATCTATGTTCTCTGAGGAAACATAGCCTGCTAATCCGTAAGGAGTATCGTTAGCAATTTCAATAGCTTCATCTTCATCTTTATAAGGAATGATGCACAGAACAGGCCCAAAAATTTCTTCCTTGGCTATAGTCATGTCATTGTTTACGTTAGCAAATACAGTTGGCTTAACGTAGAAACCTTGATTAAGACCATCAGGTTTACCTGGACCTCCGCAGACTAATTCTGCTCCTTCTTCAATACCTTTTTCAATGAGACCTTGAATTTTATTGAACTGAACTTCGCTTACCACAGGACCAATTACAGTATCTTCAGCATTTGGATCACCCACTTTGGTCTCATCTGCAGCTTTTTTAGCAGCAGCTTTTGCTTCATCTTGCCTTGACTCAGGAACTAACATTCTCGATGGAGCGTTACACGATTGCCCACTGTTATTGAACATATGTCTGGTTCCTCTTATAACAGCATTTTCAAAATCTGCATCATCTAAAATAATATTTGGAGATTTTCCACCTAATTCTTGATGAACTCTTTTAACTGAATCAGCAGAACCTTTTGCAACTTGGATTCCAGCTCTAGTTGATCCTGTGAAAGACATCATGTCTATGTCGGGATGAGAGGACATAGCTTCACCGACCGTAGGTCCATCACCGTTGACAAGATTAAATACTCCATCAGGAATTCCCGCTTCATGAATTATTTCAGCCATGAGCATTGCATTGAAAGGTGCAATTTCACTTGGTTTTAAAATCATTGTGCAACCAGCTGCTAAAGCAGGCGCAACTTTGCAAGCAATTTGGTTTATTGGCCAATTCCAAGGAGTAATCATACCGACCACGCCAATTGCTTCTTTTCTAATAAACAACCCATCTTTTTGTTGTTCAAAGTCATAATTTTTAAGAGTCTCAAGAGCCGTCATAAAATGACCTAAACCTGAGGGTGAGTGTGCTTTCGAAGCTAATGACATTGGAGCACCCATTTCAGAAGAAATAGCTTCAGCCATTTCCGAGCTTCTTTTCATGTAAATTTCTATTATTTTCTCTAAATAACCAACTCTTTCCTCTTTTTCAGAAGAACTAAAGCTGGCAAAAGCATTTTTGGCAGCGTCCACTGCAGCATTTACGTCCTCAGAAGATCCTAAAGCAATAGAACCTATGGGTTCTTCAGTAGCTGGATTTAAAACATCAAGCTTATTAAGTCCATTTATTGGATCAACCCATGATCCATTAATATAAAACTGATGATATTCTTTCATTTTTTCCTCTCTTAAGTTTTCACTTTAAATAGTTTCTAGTTAAAAGTTGGGTCTGAATTCTTTCAGCCCACAAAGAAAGATACTTTCTTGTTTCTCTGGGGTCAATAACTTCGTGCACTGAAAAGGACTCTCCTCTAGCAAAAGGATCGCGAGCTTTTCTTAAAGAATCTTCAATTTCTTTTCTTTTAGCTTCAGGATCCTCTGCAGCAGCAATTTCTTTGGCAAATGCAACTGCAACACCTCCCTCTAATGGAAGAGCACCTGATTCTGCAGAAGGCCATGCCAACACATAAGGATCTGGACCAAAATGAGCAGCTGCAGCAACACCAAAGGATTTCCTTATCATAATAGTTGCCCAAGGAACAGTTGTCTCTGCGGCCGTAAGAACTGTCTCAGTTCCATAAAGTATTCCAGCATTTTTCTCAGCTTCCGGACCTATTAAAAATCCTGGCTCATCAACAAAAGTTAAAATTGGAATATTAAAATTATTACAGTTTTGAATAAATCTGGTTGTTTTCTTGGCATTATCTGCAGTCATTGACCCAGCATAAAAATTTGGATCATTTGCAAAGATTCCTACAGAAAATCCATTCAGTCTTGCAAAAGCTGTAATCATGCCTCTTCCAAAATAGGGGGTAATCTCAAAAAGGCTATCTCTATCAACCACTCCTGAAAGAATCTTTCTCATATCATAGGTTCTGGATCTATCTTCAGGGATAGCATCCAAAAGATCTTGATCTTTTCTTTCAATATCATCCTCATTTAGAACGCGCTGGGCTATTTCGTATCGGTTTTGAGGAAAATAACTTATAAATTTCCTTATCTGATTCAACGCCTCTTTTTCGGTATCTACAATGTTATCCACCACTCCATTTGATTTATGAACTTCAGACCCTCCTAATTCTTCTTTGGTAAGCTCAGTACCAAAAGCTCTTTCGACGACTTTTGGCCCTGCAATAAGAACTTGCGCAGTTTTTTTGGTCATCACTCTAAAATGTGATGCAACGAATCTAGAAGCAGGAAGTCCTGCGACTGGACCCAAGGCGGCGGTTGCTACAGGAACTTCTTTTAATGTTTTAGCTACAGATAAGAATCTTGACTTAGAGAACACCGGATCACCGTAAGATTTCTTTCCTGAAGATCCTTTTACCGATCCTCCGCCTCCTTCATGGAGTCTTATTAGAGGTACCTTATATTGAAGAGCTAAATCTTCTGTATAAACACTTTTTCTAAGTCCAACCGGATTAGGTGAGCCGCCTTTGACGGTAAAGTCTTCTCCTCCGACTAGAACTTGTCTGCCATCTATTTTGCCAAATCCAAGAACGAAGTTTGAGGGAGTGAAATCTGATATTTCTCCTTTATCGTCTTTTTCTGCATCCCCAGCTATTTTTCCGACTTCATCGAAAGAACTTTTATCTAATAAAAGATCTATTCTTTCTCTTAAAGTTAATCTACCTTTAGCATGCTGAAGCTTTATTGCCTCTGTACCGCCTTGAGATTTAGCTAATTTATTTCTTAGCTTAAGCTCCTCAACATCGCTCTTCCAATTCATGTCATTTACTCAAATTCTTCTTCCTGCCACCATGGATAATATTCAGGCATATTTTTGGAAACTGTATCTGAGAATTCAGGGTCTCTTTTCTCTAGAAAAGAAGAGATTCCTTCTGCAACGTCATTACTTCTCCCTAAATAATAGACTCCCCTTGAGTCTATTTTATGAGCAGACATAGGATGTTTTTCTCCTAACATTTTCCATACCATTTGCCTCGTTAAACTGACAGAAACGGCTGAAGTTTTATTTGAAAATTTGTGTGCTATCTCTAATGCTCTTGGTACAAGATTGTCCTGACTTGTAATTTCTCTAATTAATTTTCCTTTAAGAGCTTCTTCTGCAGAAAATACTTCTCCTGACATCATCCATTCTAGCGATTGACTAACGCCAACAATTCTTGGCAAAAACCAAGAGGAACAAGCCTCAGGCACAATACCTCTTTTTGCAAAGACAAATCCAAACTTTGCGTTATCGGATGCAATTCGAACATCCATTGGAAGAGTCATAGTGACTCCTACACCAACCGCAGATCCATTAACTGCTGCTACGATAGGTTTTTTAAAATCATACAATTTTAAAGTGAGCATCCCTCCAGTATCTCTTGCCACTCCATTAACCTTTGAATCTCTTTTGGACCAATCGAATGTTTTTTCTCCCTGAGAAAGATCAGCACCAGCGCAGTAAGCTCTCCCCGAACCGGTAAAAATAACAGAACGCACAGAATCATCAGATTCTGCTTCGTCTAAAGTTTCCATAATTTCAACCATCATTTTTCCACTGAATGTATTCATCTCGTCTGGTCTAGTGAAAGTAATTAATAATGATTTATCTATCTTTTCTGTTTTTAGTGTTTCTTTATTCATAGAATTAAATATACCTTTTATAAATAAAATTGTGTATCATCGAATGCATAGCGTTGATTTAACCGACTTGCTGACGCTTTAAATATTAGCTAAACAGGATTTTTAAACCTGCTTAGCAAAACAAGCAGGTTTTTTTTTGGAGATAAAAATGTCTTATGAAGGAAAAAATTTAGAAACCATAGCTCTTCACACTGGATGGAGAAACGATGAGAATACTGGATCAGTAGCTGTTCCAATTCATCAAACCACAAGTTATCAATTCAATGATACTGCTCACGCAGCTAGCTTATTTGGATTACAAGAGTTTGGAAATATTTATACAAGAATAATGAATCCAACTTGCGATGTTCTTGAGCAAAGAATGGCTGCTTTGGATGGCGGAGTTGCTGGTTTAGCGGTTGCTTCTGGTCAAACTGCCTCTGCATACTCAATTCAAAACGTTGCCAGAGCAGGGGATAACATTGTTTCATCTGCGCACTTATACGGTGGTACTTATAATCAATTCAAGAATAATTTGAAAGAAATGGGTATTGAAGTTCGTTTTGTTGATCCAACTGATCCTAATAATTTTGAGTCAGCTACCGATGATAAAACAAGGGCTTACTTTGCTGAAACTCTACCTAATCCAAAATTACAGGTATTTCCGATTGCAGAAGTTGCTGATATTGGAAGAAAGCATGGCATACCTTTGATTGTTGATAACACAGCTGCGCCAGTTTTATGCAGACCTTTTGATCACGGTGCTGCGGTAACAACTTATTCAACTACCAAATATATAGGTGGTCACGGTACTACTATTGGAGGCCTCATCCTTGATGGAGGTAATTTTGACTGGGGTGGGGCAGGAGCTGAAAGGCAGCCTGCACTGAATACCCCTGACCCATGTTACGGAGGAGTAGTTTGGGATCAGCAAGTTACCAAAACAATGGGGCTGCCATTTGCTTATCTTTTGAAACTTAGAACAACTTTATTAAGGGATCTCGGTGGAGCTATGAGTCCATTCAGTGCTTGGATGTTTATTCAAGGATTGGAAACCCTTCCACTAAGAATGCGTGAACACGCTAAGAACGCTCAAGCTGTTGCTGAATTCTTAGAAAATAACGACAAAGTTCAATCAGTTACTTACCCTGGACTTTTTGAGGGTGCAGAAAGAGAAAAAGCTGACAAATACATGAAAGGCGGTTACGGAGCTTTAATTGGTTTTGAACTTCCAGGAGGTAAGGAAGCTGGAAGTAAATTTATTGATTCATTAGAGCTTTTATACCACGTAGCAAATATCGGTGATTCTAGATCTTTAGCAATTCATCCAGCTACAACAACTCATAGTCAATTAGCGCCTGAAGAACAGTTGTCTGCTGGAGTTACCCCGGGATATGTGAGGCTTTCAATTGGTATTGAACATGTTGACGATATAATTGCTGACATTTCTCAGGCTCTTGAAAAAGCAAGTTAAATAAATCTCAACGATTATTAAAAATTCTTGTTTTCAATCTAAGGTCTAGATAACATGTTTTTACATGGGCATCCTTTTATATTTTAAATTAACAAAAAAGGATGCCCAAACTATCTCTGAACACATTAATTCTTTTGAGAGGTATTCAAGGCATAATATTATTTCTTGGAATATATTATGGGGACCTATTCCGCATATTTTCAAGTATGATTTTTTAATACTTCACTATTCCATTCCCCCAGATCACTATAATTATCCTTTTTGGATGACAGATTATCTTACTGATGAGACAAAAGGTCATGAAGTTATAAAGATTGCATTTTTTCAAGACGAATATAATCATTGTAAGGAAAGATTTAAATTCATTGAAAAATCAGATATTACAATCGTATTCTCTCTTTTGAGAGACTCAGAGCACAAAAAAGTTTACTTTGATAATACAAATGTAAAAAAGGTAAAGACTACACTTGCAGGGTATGTTGATAAATCCCTTATAAAAAAATCTAAAAGCTACACTAAGAAAACTAAAAATAGATATATAGATGTCGGCTATAGAGCAAGACCTCTTCCATTCTACATGGGCCTAGGGGCACAGGAAAAAACAAATATTGGAATTAAATTTCTTAATCTTGCTAAAGAAAAAAATATAAATCTAGATATCAAATTAGGCGAAGAAGATAGACTCTATGGTGAAGATTGGAACAGATTTTTAGCAAGTTGTAAAAGCATGCTTGGAGTTGAAGCAGGTGTGTCAATCTTTGATATTGATGGTTCTATAAGAGAAGAAACTGAGAAGTATATAAAGAAAAATCCCAAGGCAGATTTTACGGAAGTTCATGAAAATTTATTAAAATCGAATGAAGATAACATTCATTACAGAATGCTAAGTCCAAGAATTTTCGAGGCTGTTGCATTTAAAACCTTACTGATTCTTTTTGAAGGGGAATACAGCAAGCTTTTAGAGCCCGGAGTGCATTACTTGGAATTGAAAAAAGACTTTTCCAACCTTGAAGATGTTCTGAAAAGACTCGGTGACCAAAAAGAAATAAATAAAATAACTGATAAAGCTTTCAATGATCTTATACAATCTGGGAAATATAGTTATAAAAACTTTATTAACGAGTTTGATTCATTTATTGATTCTGAAATTAGAAAGTCGTCAAAAATTTTCAACACAGATAAATTTTTCTTTAAACTATTTAGGCTCTATAAAATAATATCTTTTAGACTAAATGAGAACTATAAAATGTTTAAAATAGCGTTAAAGAGCTATCTTATAAAAAAAGGTCTATATGGTTAGTAAAGAGTTAAAAATACATTTTTTTGGTGATTCTATCTGCTTTGGACAGGGAGTTTCTATAATTCATGGATGGGTTCCAAGAATTGCAAAAAATTTATTAGATATTTTTTCAAAAAAAAATGTAAGTATTAATATTTCAAATAATGCCGTAAATGGCAGGACAACAAGGCAGGCACTTGAATCAATGCCATATGAAATTCAGAATTCTTATCCGGATATTTTGATAATTCAATTTGGAATGAATGATTGTAATTATTGGAAGTCAGATAATGGAGTTCCAAGAGTAAATAAAGATTCATTTAAGTATAACTTGAAGGAAATTATCCAAAGATCAGAAAAATTTAGTACTAAGAAGATATTACTAAATACTAATCATCCAACAACTAGAACAAAGAAATTTGATTACGCAGACATTTCATACCAAGAAAGTAATAGTATTTATAATGAAATGATTCGAGAAGTAGCGTCAGAATCAGAAAGAGTAGTCTTAAATGACATAGAAAAAAAGGTATTAAAGAAAATTAAAAATTCAGAGGATTTATCTTCTTTGCTCTTAGAGGATCAGCTTCATTTAAGTATTAAAGGACATGATTTTTATTACAATCAGACTCTTAAAGAATTGAAGAAAATTATCGAGGATTTAATTTAAAATTGAAAAAAAATTTATTACTACTTGGTCAAGGACGTATTGCCTCTGAAATCATTAAAATGATGATTAATGAAAAAGTTTTAGAATCCTTTAATTTTCTATCACTTGTTAGTAATAAGAAATTTCTTGAGGATTTCTCTCGAGCCTATAGTTTTTTTTCTCCAGATTTAATTAGTAACGAAAAGAAAAATGAAAAAGAAATTTCAAATGTAATCATTTCCAAAAATATAGATTTGATAATTTCTATCCAACATCCATGGATTCTTTCAAAAGAGATCTTGAAAATGGTTAATTATCAAGCGTTTAATCTACATAATGCAAAATTACCTGATTATAAGGGATATCACTCTATCTCTCATGCCTTACTAAATAATGATAAATACTACTTCACTACTATTCATCAAATGATTAATAAAGTAGATCAGGGCACAATAATAAAAGAAAAAAAAATAAGTATTAGTAAAAATGATGATGCAATATCTCTTTATGAAAAGACAGTCCTAAACTCAGTGGAACTAATGAGAGATTTCTTTCTTAAAAAGTTATATCTAAAAAAAATAAGAAAAAAAGTTTTGCCTGAGGGTAAATTTTATAAAAAAGATTCCCTCCAAAAGCTTGCAAATCTATCAAATCAAAAAGATGCTGAGCTGGTAGATAGAACATCTAGAGCACTATTCTTTCCTCCCTATAATACCGCTTTTAAGATTATAGGATTAGAAAAAATACCCGTTTTACCTTACAAAAGAAAATCTTTTAATTTGAAGAAATGTTTGCCCGTAAATCTTCATAATTTTTGATCTTTTTCGTGAAATCTTTTTTTAAATTAGGAATTAAAGTTTGCTTGGTGCCCCTGCTAGGAATCGAACCTAGAGCTGCCACTTAGGAGGCGGCCGTTTTATCCAATTAAACTACAAGGGCTATAAAATAGTCGGATTTTCTTCTCCTTCGTACACTTCTTCGGGATCAAAAACCTTTTCTTTTTCTATAAATTCAAGACTTAAATCTTTATCAACCTTTCTGTAAAAACAAGACTTATAACCGACATGGCAACTTGCTCCAAGCCCATCTAATTCAACCTTTATTATTAAACAGTCTTGATCATCATCGATTAATATTTCTTTTATATGCTGAAATTGGCCACTAGTTTCTCCTTTTTTCCATATCTTCTTTCTGCTTCTTGACCAATAGTGAGCTAAGTTTGTTTCGATACTCAAATCAAGCGATTCTTCATTCATATAACCATGCATCAGTATCAATTCTGTGCCGCTTTCTACCGTTATTACTGGTATCAAACCGTTGTCATCAAACTTAGGCATGAAAGAATTTCCTTCTTCTACCTGTTCTATACTTATTCTCTTTCCAAATTTATTTTTCATCATATGAACTAAATTTACAAAATCGTTATAATTATCAACTATTTAAGCTATTTTGGTTATAAAAAATTGATAAAAGTTGAAAATTTATCTTATTCTTTCAATGATTTTCCTCTACTCGAAAATCTTAATTTCGAAGTAAATCCCTCCGAAATTATCCATCTGAAGGGTCAAAATGGATCTGGGAAATCAACTCTTTTAAAAATCTTAAGCGGAATATTAAACAACTTTCAAGGAAAAGTCCTTTCCACAGCTAAAAATGTATTTTTTTTAGGGCACAACTTGGGCTTAAAAGATTCTTTATCAGTTAAAGATAACCTTTTATTAGACTATCGTTTTAATTCAGAAGTTGATTCATTAAGCGAAGCTTTGAAATTATTTGAATTGAATTCAATGAAAGAAACTAAATTATTTAATCTCTCCCAAGGGCAAAGAAAAAAGGTCTCCTTGGTGCAGCTATTCTTATCCAAATATGATCTTTTTCTTCTAGATGAACCATTTGCAAACTTAGATCAAAAAGGGATTGAATTGATTGAGAATACTATCAGACACCATCAAAACAGAGGATCATCTGTTATTTTTACTTCTCACGAGGATCATAATATTTCAAGCAGAGAGCTAGTGCTATGAAGAGTTTTTATTTTAAAACTTTCCAAAGGGACTCAAAAGTATATTTGTCTAGATCGTCTTCTTTTCTAGGACCAATCGTATTTTTTTTAATTACGATTACACTTTATCCTTTAGCTTTTGGATCCGATGAAGAGAAGCTTGCAGAACTCTCAGCAGGAATTATTTGGATATCGATACTATTAGCAAACTTATTGTCACATCAATTTATTTTTAATGAGGACTACAAAGACGGATCGCTTGATTTAGTTCTAGCATCTGGAAAATCATTATTTCTCTGGGCCAGCATTAAAATTTTTGTAAATTGGTACTTCTCATCGCTTCCTTTAATTTTTTTATCTTTACTAACTTCTTTTATGCTTTATCTTCCTTACGATGCTGCATTGATTCTGGCTTTAACATTATTTTTAGGAACCCCAATACTATCTATGTTTGGCGCCTTAGCAGGAGCATTGACTCTTGAAAGAGGAAATATTGTTGGATCATCAATTGTTATCCCGATGTGTTTGCCAGCATTAATTCTAGGAATACTTGCTATACAGTCCTATAAGAATGAAGAATTATTCTTTTACATCTTTTTACTTGCCGCCTTTTTATTTTTTTCCATCCCAATTCTTATCGCTTCTTGCCTAGGAGCCATCAGACTTCACTTTGAGTAAAATGAAACAATTATTTAATCAATTAATTTCATTCCCTTATTTTTTTAAGATCGCTCAAATAAGTTTTCCTTATTTATTTCTGTTATCTATTTTAGTAATACTTCTCGGAGTTCTTTGGGGAGTTTTCTTCTCGCCAGTAGACGTTACCCAAGGTGAGGTTTACAGAATCATATACCTTCATGTTCCTTCAGCTTCAGTAGCTCAGTCTATCTATTACACAATGGTTATTGCTTCAATCACATATCTCATATGGCGAATTAAGATGGCGAGTGTGTTCATGATTTCTATGGCCCCTTTAGGAGCTATATTCACTTTTTTAGCTCTATTCACTGGAGCAGTTTGGGGTCAGCCCACTTGGGGGACTTGGTGGGTTTGGGATGCAAGATTAACTTCAACCCTAATTTTATTAATTTTATATTTAGCAATAATCAGTCTCTTTTCTAGCTTCGATAGGAGAGCTTCTACTGATCAAGCTGTGTCTATTGTTGTATTGATTGGAGGAATTAATCTTCCAATTATTAAGTTGTCAGTGGAATGGTGGAATACTCTCCATCAGTCAGCCTCTATAACTTTGTCGGGCTCAAGTATTGATAATGAAATGTTGATTCCGTTGCTGATTTCTATATTTGGTTTTTATTTGTATGTGACGGCAATTGGAATGCGCAAAATGCAAGTAGAAATTCTTAAAAGAGAGATTTCACATAATTGGGTAAAAGAAATTTTTAAAGAAAAGAGATGATTTTCGAACTACAAATAGTCCTGATTGTGAGCTTAATTATTTTTTTGATCACTTCTTCAACCGCATTGTTTGGATTAAACAAATTCAAAGAAAAAATAAAATGAGAACAAAAAGAAGGAATAGAGTTATTTTCGTATCCTCTTTGGTTGCTAGTTTATCTGTGGCCTTTATTTTTATAGTTTTAGCAATGAATGAAAATGTCGATTTCTATTACACGCCATCAGATCTAACAAGTTCAAAAATTATTAATAAAGATAGTCTGAGAATAGGAGGCCTTGTGCAAGAAGACTCAATAAAGATTAGTAAAGATAGTCTAAAGACGAATTTTCTTGTAACAGATTTAGAAAATTCTATAGAAGTCTATTATGAGGGCATTCTTCCTAATCTATTTAAAGAAAACTCAGGAGTAATTGCTCGAGGCTTCTATGATTATTCTGATGGAATCTTTTATGCCAAAGAAATATTGGCCAAACATGATGAAAATTACATTCCAAAAGAAGTAAAAAAGGCGCTTGTAAATGATTCCTGAGCTTGGAAATTTTCTTTTGATTTTCTCAATGATTAATAGCCTTTTATTAATCAGTATTGCGTTTATCTATCCTCCAAAAGACAAAAGATTTTTTTTATCAGCCAGCGTGGTTACTTTTTTAGCCATCTTTCTGAGTTTCATAGCTCTTGAAATATCTTTTTTGACTGATGATTTTAGTGTTCTCTATGTAGCCACTAACTCGAATCCTAATTTACCAATTTATTACAAATTTGCTGCACTGTGGGGCGGACATGAAGGATCATTATTATTATTTCTTCTTATTTTGGCTGGATGGATTCTAGTCTTTGTTTTTTTTAATGAAGATCAAAAATATTCATCTGCTTTTATGAACATTGTTTTATTTGCGTTGCTTGCTTTCACGGTTTTTCTTTCCAATCCATTCGAAAGATTGCTGCCCATTTCTTCAATATCTGGTTCGGATCTCAACCCATTGCTTCAGGATTTTGCCTTTACAATTCATCCTCCAATGCTCTACATGGGATACGCTGGATTAGTCATTCCATTCGGCATAGCTATGAATTTTCTTTTAAATCAGGAAAAGGTTAAACAACTCGAACCAATACGCTCATGGTCTGTTGTTTCGTGGTCTTTCCTCACTCTCGGAATTTCCTTAGGCAGTTGGTGGGCCTATTATGAACTTGGATGGGGAGGCTGGTGGTTTTGGGATCCGGTAGAAAACTCTGCACTAATACCTTGGTTGTTGTGCACTGCTTTAATTCATTCATCGATAGCAACCAACGCAAGACAAATTTTTATCAATTGGACTCTTGCTCTAACAATCCTCTCGCTAGCAGGCAGCCTATTGGGGATGTTTCTTGTTAGGTCGGGCATTATTACTTCTGTTCACTCATTTGCACTGGATCCTGACAGAGGTATTTTTCTGTTATTAATTTGTTTTGTGATAGTTATTCTTGGATTTTCTTTATTTTTTTTGAAAAGTCATAGTAGAGGTTTAAAAACTGACATGGGAATTTATTCCAAAGAGTTTATGTTTTTTATAAATAATGCTTTTTTAGTGACTTTATCGGCAATAGTTTTGCTTGGCACCATTTACCCAATTATCTATGAGATTTTTTCAGGTGGAGACCAAATTACTGTTGGAGCTCCATATTTCAATATGGTTACCGTTCCTTTTGCCTTGATCTTACTATTCTTTCAAGCAATCGGGCCTTTAACTAAGTGGGGAGGAAATAAAATAGATAATTTAAATTCAATTGGAATAATGATAATTTCAAGCATTGTCCTGAGTTATTTAGTCTCATATCTATTCTTTTCTTTTTCTTTTTACGAATTTGTCGGCAATGCAATCGTCTTGATGTTAATTCAATCGTTAGGTTTTTTAGCTTTCAAGAGCTTTCACTCTCAACGTAAAATTAACTTTTCTATGATTGCAGGACATCTGGGATTAGCAATTCTTACTTTCGGCATTACTATCTCTTCTTTAAATTCTGTGGAAAAGGAATTCGTTTTACAAAAAAATGAATCAGTTTTAGTGGGTTCTTCAAAAATCACATTAGAAAATACCCAATCAGTTCAAGAAGATAACTATTACGGTGATAGGGTGACATTTTCTTTCCAAGAGGAAGATAGAATTCTGAAGCTTTACCCAGAGAGGAGATTTTATCCGGCATCTAGAATGGAAACTACAGAAGCAGGAATTTATCCTTCTGTTTATAAGGACGTATATATTTCCTTGGGGCAGAAAATTGGTGAAAATGCCTGGGCTGCCAAGGTTCAAATCAAACCTCTGGTACGTTTTATTTGGCTTGGAGCAATAATTATGTTTCTAGCAGGACTATTAGTAAGAACTAATTTTAAATTTAAATGAAAATTTATCCTCTTTTAACGATCTTTTTAGCAATATCACTTTTTGGGCTTTTATTTTTTCAATTATTTTTTAATTCTGATGTTGAAGAGTTTAATCAAAAGAGTTTAGCTCCTTTTGAGTCAAAGCTACTTAACGGAGATTCTTTTACAAGTGAGCAACTTAAAAACGATTCTCTTTCGCTGCTTAATGTTTGGGCAACTTGGTGCGTGGGATGCAGATTAGAGCACTCATACTTAATGGAGTTAGAGAAAAAGGGAATATCTATCATTGGAATAAATTACAAAGACGATAAAGGAAAAGCTTTTAAATGGCTTGATCAATTTGGAGATCCTTATGTAAAAAATATATTTGATGATCAAGGAGAGTTAGGATTTTTGTTAGGTGTATCAGGTGCTCCAGAGACATTTTTAATCAAGAATGGAGATTCTATTGTTATGCATCACGTTGGGGTTCTAGACAAAGAGGTATGGAAAAATAAATTTGCTCCATTGATTAAAAAATGAAGACTTTTTTACTGATTCTGCTTTTTTCTCAGTCAGTCTATGGTGCAGATGAATTTGTGACTTTTTCTTTCATAAATGATTCGGATGAAAAAAGATTTTATTCCCTTCAAAAGGAGGTTAGTTGTCCATTATGTGAAGGATCTAGTATTGCTGGATCAAACGCTCCTATAGCATCTGACATCAAAAACAAAATTTACACGGAAATATTATTAGGAAAATCTGATGAAGAAATTTTAGCTAACTTAAGAAATATTTTTGGTGAAGAAGTAACTTATAAGCCTTCTTTTGAAAACAATATTTTTCTATGGCTTCTTCCATTGATTTTCTTTTTATTAATTATATTTGCTGCAAGAATCTTTCTTAAAAAAAATGATCAAAAAGTATAAGGTTTTTGGATTGTCCTTAGCATTTTCTGCTGTAATTTATTTTTTTCTTTTTGGCCAAGAAAATTTTCAAAAACTAAATTTTCAGAAAGATTTACAACTAAATTTTATTGACAATGCCTCTTTTGAGGAGAAAAAAAATAAAATAGATAGCATCATCAATCTCTCTAGCAACAATCCTGCTCAAGTTTACTTTTTAGCCAACTACTTATTTGATAAATCTGAGTATGCATTAGCTTCCAGGACTCTTGAGCATTTCACTCTAAACTTCCCTAACGATACTGATGCTGAAGTAATGGCTTTAACAGCAGAAACTAAATATTTATCCAATAATCAAATTTTCAATGCTGATATTGAAAGTTTAATTGAACAGTCCTTACTCAAAGATCCTGCAAACGTAAGAGCTTTAATTCTAAAGGGCCTTAAACAGACCTTGGATGAAAATTACAAGGATGCACTTAAATCATGGTCAATTGCATTCGAATACTCAGATGATGCAGATCAAAAAAGAATAATTATGGCGGGAATGAGCAAAGCTTTAAAACAATTGAAATCCCTTGAAGACTAAATAAAACATACAATTAAGGCAATAAATTAGATAAAATATAGAAACTTTTCTTTTAATAGATGAGGCTTAAACACATTAGCCTTTCTGGCTTCAAGTCTTTCGTGGATCCCACGAGAATACCTTTCCCTTCAGATATGTCAGCGGTTGTTGGTCCCAACGGATGCGGTAAATCAAATATTATCGATGCGGTCAGATGGGTCTTAGGCGAAGGCTCAGCAAAAAATCTCAGAGGAGATAGCATGTCAGATGTTATTTTTAACGGGTCTGTTGCTAGGCCGGCTTCCTCGAGAGCATCAGTTGAATTAGTTTTTGATAATTCTTCAGGCAGACTCGGAGGAGAATATTCTAGCTACTCTGAAATTTCTGTGAAAAGACAAGTGGATCATGAGGGCTTATCTTCTTATTATTTAAACGGTTCTTCTTGCAGAAGAAAAGATATCACCGATATTTTCTTAGGTACTGGGCTTGGCCCCAGAAGTTATGCTGTCATTGAGCAAGAAATGGCAACAAAACTGATTAGCTCAAAGCCAGAAGAATTACGCTCACATATTGAGGAAGTTGCTGGGATATCAGTTTATAAAGAGAGAAGAAAAGAAACCGAAAGCAGAATCAAGAAAACTAAGGAAAATTTAGATCGTGTCAATGATTTAAAAAAAGAAATTGATAGAAATCTCTTAAAGCTCAAACAACAAATTAAATCAGCAGAAAAGTATGATTTAGCTAAACAAAATTTAAAAAAATTTAGATCTCTAAAACTTGCATCAAACTGGCTTGCTTCTTCAGAAAAAGTAAAAGAAATGGAACTTAATCAGAAAAGGCAGGAAATAGAGATACAGAAGAAAATCTCTGAGAAAGAAAAAATAAATACTCAAATAGAAGAAACAAGAAATAATCAATCTAACTTGCTTCTACAAATTGAAAAAATGCAGGAATCTTTCTACAGCAGTGGAGCAGAGATATCAAAATCTGAGCAAGAGTTAATTTCATTGGAAGAGAAAGTAGTTTTAACAAATAATGAAATAGAATCCATTAATCAAAAAATTATTGCTTTAAATTCAAATATAAACTCAGAAAGAATTGCAATTGAACAAATCAGGACTTCATTAGAAAAAGAGACAAATGCTCTGGAAGAGGCCAAAAATGATTTTGAAAGACTTCAGATTTCAAGTTCACCAGAAGAATTTTTGGATAAATTATTAAACGATATTGGAAACCTGATCATAAAAATTAAAAATTTATCTGAAAGCGCTAATTTTGACAATGAACTCAGAGAGGTTCTTAGTGATTCAACAAACATTCAAAGCGGTCTTTCGAGATATAAGGCAGAATTTAAAAATATAAGCGATGCCGAGAAAGGAGTTTTAAACGAAAAAAGAGAGAAATACACAAAAGCTATCCAAGAAGTTGCAAATAAAAACCTAGAAATAAGCAAACTAGAAGGTGCTATTCATTCAAAACAAAAAGAAATAGAAACATTTCAAAGCAAGACCAAAGAACTCTCTGAATCTAGAGAGTCACTAATGATTCCCATAAATGAAATAAAAGAAGAAATTAAACCCCTTTTAGACAAAAGATCTGGAAATCAAAATGAATTAACTGCTTTGAGAAACAATTTTGAAAGAACAAATGAAGAAATAAGAACGTTAGAAAAAAATCTCAATATAGGAGAAATTAAGATTGAAGAATTAAAATCACTTTCAAATTCTTCTGTTGTTGAAAAACAAAAGTTTATAACCGAAGCAGAAATATTACAAAAACAGATCCAATCTGAATATGGAGATTTACAAACAGTTCTAGACAAACTAGAACCTGAATTTGATTTAGCTTTCATTGAAAATGAGATTGAAAGATTTAATAAACAAATAGAATCAATTGGACCAATTAATCTGGCAGCAAAAGAAGAATTTAAGATTGAAGAAGAACGAAATCAGGAAATAGAAAGTCAACTCAACGAACTGAATAAAGCAATTGAAACCCTTCAGAGCGCTATTAAAAAAATTGATCAAGAATCTAGAACAAAATTCCAAGATACTTTAGATAGTGTGAATTCAGAAATTGCTAAATTATTTCCTAAACTTTTTGGAGGAGGGCATGCAAAACTGGAATTAACCGGAGAGGACGTCTTGGAGTCTGGAGTGGTTTTGAAAGCAATGCCGCCAGGTAAAAAAAATGTATCAGTATCTCAACTTTCTGGTGGAGAGAAAGCTATGAGCGCTATTGCAATGGTATTCTCTTTCTTTTCTCTTAATCCATCTCCATTTTGCATATTAGATGAAATTGATGCTCCATTAGATGACTTAAATACTTTCCGTTATATTTCCATGGTTGAAGAAATGTCTAAAAAGATTCAATTTATCTACATTACTCACAACAAAATCTCTATGGAGAAGAGTAAACATCTTATGGGTATAACTATGGAAGAAGCAGGAGTCTCAAGACTTGTATCTGTGGATGTAGAGGAAGCTTTAAGCCTTGCGGTTAACGAATGAATTTAAGAGAAATATTAGTTCTACTAATTTCCTTTTTTCTTGCCGTAACAATAATCCTGACTTTTAGAAAAATAATAAATTACAGAAAAAGTCCAAATAGGAAACCACAAAAGAGTTCCATTGCTAATGGCGATGAAGTAAAGGTTGAACTTGAAGACTTCTCGGAAGAAGATTTCATAGACGATGATATGCCGCCTGAACCTAAACCTTCCTCAGATAACTTAATTTATTTGCATATAGAATCCGATCAAAACAATTCTATTCAATATAAAGATCTTCTAAGTTATTTTGATAACAATGATATCAATCTAGCCGATGAAGGTGGCTGGCTTAAGATATATTTAGATGATTCAAATAATTTTTCGCTGGTTAATGGATTGAAACCAGGAAAATTTCTTCCTGAGGAGGGGATAGATTCGACGTCCATCATTACAATGATTCTCATTACAGATGAGCAAAATAATTGCGTTGAAGCTTTTCAGGGTATGGCAGAGATGTCTTATAAGTTAGCAGCCTATTTATCTGCAAATGTGCTTGATTCAGATAGAAATAAACTGACTAAGCAGATGTATGATCATTATATGCAACAGGCCGAGGAAACAGATCTAAAAAAAATTAAGCTATCCTGATGGTTTCCAGGGAGGAAATTCATAAAAAATATACAGATTTAAAAAATCGGATATTAGAGCTCAATGAATCATATCATCGACATGACATCTCAGAGGTTAGCGATGAAAAATACGATTCTTTATTCAAAGAATTAATAGATTTTGAAAAAAATAATGATTTTCTGGACACTGAGAATTCACCCACCAAAAGAATTGGTTTCTCTCCGTTAGATCAATTTCAAAAATATTCCCATAGAAAGAAAATGTTATCTTTGGATAATGCTTTTTCAATTAATGATCTTACTGATTTCAATAAAAGAGTTAATCCGAAAGAAAAATTCAATAATCTGAAATTTTCTTGTGAACCAAAAATGGATGGCGTTGCTATTTCAATAAGGTACAAGGATGGCTTTTTCCATTCTGCTGGAACCAGAGGAGATGGAAGCATTGGCGAAGACGTAACTCAAAACGTGAAGACTATCCGAGGGATTCCGCTAAAACTTGAAAATTTTTCTACTAAAGATCCCAAAGACTTCGATGTTAGAGGAGAAATCTATATGGAACTCTCCTCTTTTAATGAATTAAATAAGCAGCTTGCAGAAAAAAAATTCGCAAATCCTAGAAACGCTGCAGCAGGAAGCTTAAGACAATTAGATTCAAAAATAGTTGCTAGAAGACCTCTAAAAATGATTGCCCATGGCATAGGTTTTATATCAGATGAATCTTACTTTGAGTCTCATTCATCTATGATTCAACAATTTAAAAAGTGGGGCTTGCCTATAAATGATCTAGTTAAAGAATTTGCCTCGATAAATGATTGCGAATCTTATTTCAATGAGATTGCGTTGCTAAGAGATAGTTTGGATTATGAAATTGATGGCATGGTCATCAAAATTGATGACTTAAAAATTCAGGAAAGAATAGGTCTAAATGCAAGGTCACCAAAATGGGCTATAGCAAGAAAGTTTAAGGCTTTAGAAGTTACTACCAAGGTCAAAAAAATAATTTTCAATATGGGAAGGACAGGAAAATTAACTCCTGTTGCTCAATTAGATCCAGTTCAAGTTGGAGGCGTAACAGTCTCTAATGCCACCTTGCATAATATTGATGAGATAGAAAGATTAGGGGTTCAGGAAGGGGATATAGTCAGTTTAAAAAGGGCTGGAGATGTAATTCCTAAAATTACAAAAGTTATTGAAAAAAAATCAACAAATAAAGTAAAAGTTTCAGCACCAGAATTTTGCCTGAGCTGTAAGCGAAAGGTGAGTTATTTCGAAGAAAAAATTATTTTTAGCATGGATGATGCAATTGATTCAAATTGTTTTTCCAGACATCAATTCCAAGAATCTATGGATCATTTTGTTTCTAAGGCTGCCTTTAATATAGATGGTCTGGGAGCAAAAAATATCGAGTTGTTTATTGATAAAGGGCTATTAAAACAAAATGAAGATATCTTTAGGCTTAATAAAAATAACTTAGAGCATCTACCGGGTTTTGCAGAAAAATCTGCTAATAAATTAATTTCTTCTATTAAACGCAGTATGGATATCTCTTTGAGTAGATTCATTTATGCGCTCGGAATAAAAGAAGTTGGTGAGGTGACATCAAAAAACTTAGCTGCAGAATATAAATCAATCGAGAATCTTTTTTTCCCATCACCTGATAGGCTCGTCGAGATTAATGATATTGGAGAGGTAGTTGCAAAAAATATCAGCATCTTTTTCTCTGATAAAAAAGTTATTAAGAAAATTAAAACCATGCAGGACTTAGGAGTTAATATTTCTCATGAAGAGCAGATTTCATCCTCGAATGAATTCCAAGAGATGAGTTTTGTAATTACTGGCAAATTTTCTAAACTTTCTAGAAATGAATTAAAAGGCATTATAGAGTCAAAGGGAGGTAAGGTTTCTGGGTCTATTTCATCTAAAACAAATTATTTGGTCTTAGGAGAGGATCCTGGAAGCAAATTAGAAAAGGCTCGAAAACTTAAAATAGATATTCTTACCGAAGATGATTTTTAAAAGAGCAAGTTTGTTATCTGGCTTTATTTTAATTCTTATTTTAAATTCTTGTGCTGTCTCACCTCCAAAAAAACCCAACGATATATGTTCAATTTTCTTAGAAAAACGGTCTTGGTATAAAGCCGCAATTAAATCCTCAAAGAGATGGAAAATTCCTCTTGAAGTTAATATGGCTTTTATCTTGCAAGAATCTTCATACATTCAGGGAGCAAAACCCGAAAGAACAAAATTATTGGGTTTCATTCCATGGAAAAGAAAAAGTTCTGCTTTTGGGTATGCCCAAGCTCTTGATGGAACATGGGAAAGATATAAAAAAGAAGCTAAAAAAACTTTCGCTTACAGAAGGAATTTTGATGATTCTATTGATTTCATCGCTTGGTACAATAATTTAAGTCACAAAAAAATTGGAATCCCAAGAGATAATGCAAGACTTTTGTATCTTGCTTATCATGAGGGGCAAGGGGGTTATAAAAAGGGTAGCTATCGAAATAAACCTTGGCTTACTGATGTTGCAACGACAGTTCAAAACAATGCTAATAGATATAAATCGCAATTTAATAGTTGCAAGAATAAGTTAAGAAATCCTTTTTATTACTTATTTAAAAAAGCATGAAATAAGATAATATTCTCGTATGATTTTTAAAAATATATTTTTAGCTTTAATAACTGTTCTAGTGACTCTTAGCTGTTCAATGACTGTTCCTGTGTATTCAGATCAATTTGAGAGTTTTGATCCTAGCTCTTATGATTCCTTTAGATTTATCAAGCCTGAGCCATTTTCAGACACCTCTGATATTTCAGAAAATCCAGTAATACTTACTAGAATATCTAGGTCCATTCTTGGGTCTTTAGAAAACCTTTCTTTAGATGAAGATCAAGCAAATCCAGATCTTGAAATATCTTTTGCTTACGGTTCAAAGGATGATTACAGATATCGACCTACATCTTTTGGTTTCCAATATAGAAGGCATCCCTTTTACAATGATACTTTTTACAATTACGTGCCTTCCAAAGAGTTTAGGCTTGCTATTTATGTGAAAGAATTTAGTTCTCAGGAGGTAGTTTGGTATGGTTCTACAAGATTACCAAAATCTTATTCTTCTGATCAGGGTGTGATTGACGAAGCAGTAGAAAGAATATTCAGCTCTTATCCAAAGAGCTGAATATCTCTATAACCATCTAGTTTTTCGAACCAGACGGGATTTCATTGAATGGTACAGTCTTATCAACTCTGACATCTTGAGGCATGCCTAGAACTTGCTCAGCAATAATATTTCTGAGAATCTCATCTGTACCGCCTGCAATTCTAATTAACGGAGCCCCAAGTAGACTGCCTTGAAAAAGAGCTCTGATATCATCTTTGTCATCTGATTTGATGATAGAAGCGTTATCCATGAGATCCATTCCAAAATTTGCTATATCTTGAAGTTTATTCGCGCTAACGATTTTAGTTATAGAAGCATCTGGACCAGGAGTATCACCTCTTGAAAGGGCAGAGATGTTTCTCATTTTTGTATATTTCAATCCAGCATACTCGCAGTACCAATCTGCTAGTCTTTCTCGAACTCCACCGTTACTGATGGCATTCTCACCGTTAAAGTCACTTTCTTTAGTCAATTCAAAAATCTCTTGAAAATCGACACCCGACGCATCTCCAACAGCTAATCTCTCGTTCATAAGAGTAGTAAGAGCAACTTTCCATCCATCTCCAACTTCTCCTAATCTCTGAGAATCAGGAATTTTGACATCAGTGAAATAAACTTCATTAAAGTTAGCTCCACCGGTGATTTGTCTTATTGGTCTCACTTCTATTCCAGGAGATTTCATATCTAAAAAGAAGTAAGTCAATCCTTTATGCTTCGGAGCATTGAAGTCACTTCTTGTGACAAGAATTGCATAATCACTGTAATGAGCCCCTGATGTCCATACTTTTTGACCATTTATTGTCCAAGTATCACCATCCAATTCAGCTTTGGTCTTAATTCCAGCAAGGTCTGAACCTGCACCTGGCTCACTAAAAAGCTGACACCATATTTCTTGACCTTTTGCCATTGGCGGAAGATATTGTTTTTTCTGCTCTTCAGTTGCATAAAGCATCATGGTAGGACCAGCCATACCTTGTCCGATTTCATGGAAACCTCCAGGAACTTTATACTTACTCTCTTCTTGAGCCCAAATTACTCTCTCTATTGCAGTAGCATCTCTACCTCCGTATTCTTTAGGCCAATGAAGACAAGCCCAGCCAGCTTCATATTTTTTGGTCATCCAATCTTTGGCATCTTGTAAGGCACTTGATTCACCACCTTCTCCAGTCATTTCTGCTGGACGGTAAACGTCACGAGAATGCTCTTTCTTTTCTGCGTTTGCACTTAGCCAATCAGAGGCTTCTTTTCTAAATTTTGCTTCTTCAGCGGTATCATTAAAATCCATTTAGTACTCCTAAATTATTGAGGTAAATTACTTCTTTCAATCGAAGAAACAAGCTTATCTTTCCATAAACTTTGTCCGCCTATGTTAGCAGATAATAATCTTGCTCTTCTATAAAAGAGGTGACAATCAAATTCCCAAGTTGCACCCATTCCACCATGAGTCTGGATGTTTTCTTTGGAACATTCATAAAAAGCTTTAGTTGCACTTACTCTTGCAGTCGCAGCAGCAACAGGAAGTTCTGGCGCGTCGTTACCTAAAGCCCAAGCGCCAAAGTAACAGTTTGATCTAGCCAGAGTAAGGGAAATATACATATCAGCTAGTTTATGTTTTATTGCTTGGAAAGAACCTATTTGCCTACCAAAGGCGTATCTTCCCATAGCGTATTCTTTTGCCATATTCATTGATGCTTCAGCTCCACCAACTTGTTCAAATGCAAACAAGACAGCCGCTTGATTTAAAAGCTTATCTATTGCTTCTGAAGAAGAATCTTCAATAATTTCAGCATCTGCATCTTTAAAACTTATGTTTGCATAGGAACGCGAACCATCAAAACACTCGGCTTTTGAAACTTCTACACCTTTGCTGTCAGCATCCACTAAAAAAAGTCCAACCTTATCCCCAGATTTAGCTGAAACAACAAAAAGATTGGCAATATCTCCGTCCGGGACCGCTATTTTTTCTCCACTTAACTTTCCATTTTGAAAAGTTGTTTTAGCATTATCAGATGTGGGTGTTCCTAGTTCTTCTGAGTGTGCAAATGTTCCGATCATCTCTCCAGCGGCAAGTTTTGGAAGATATTCTTTTTTTACATCATCATTAGACGAGTTTATTATCGCTGTGGTAGCTAAATAAACACTTGAAGAGTATGGAATTGGAGCTATTGCTCTTCCCATTTCCTCAGCGACCACACAAAGCTCAAGAAATCCAAGCCCAATACCACCGTGTTCTTCAGGAATTGTTATAGCTGTAAGACCCATCTCAACAACTTTATTCCATAGATCTTTATCAAAATTTTCATCGCCTTCTAAAATATTTCTATTCCTTTTTACGGAATCTTCTTTTTCAAAAAGTTTTCTCACTTCTTCTTTCATGACCAATTGGTCATCAGAAAATTCAAAATTCATATCTCCTCCATATTTCTCAAAAAAAACATTTCATTGTAACCATCTATCATTAGAATGTAATCCCATATAACTTATATATGGAAAATAATTCTAAAAATATTAGACCTTATAAAGATCTGTCTTCAAGGAAGATCTCTGCATCTTCTTCGATAAGTTTATCGAGTCTTTTAGTTCCTTTAATACTTATAGTTGTAGTAATTTTAAGCACAGTCTTCATAAGCTTAAACCAAAACAAACTCCAAAAAGAGATATCTGAAGTTAACCTAAGGCTTTCAACTATGGAAAAAAATCAGGCAGACCTTGGAGAAACTTCTCAGATAACACTGGAATCTCTGGAGCAAAATTTAAAAGATGCAAACTTTGAAATTAGAAAACTCTGGGATTTAAGTAATAAAAGAAACAGAAGAAACATAGAAACTACGATGAAATCTCTGGAAACACTCCAAGAACAATCAGACGACATGGTCAAAAAATCGCAATTGAATGAGGAGTCTTTGAAAAGGCTTGCATTATCTCTAGATAAAACAAGAAAACTCGTGGCAAGAATATCAGGCGCTGATAATTCCTTTGATCAACTCGAATCCAAAATATCAGAAATTGAAGAGGCAAATAAATCTAATATGGCTTTCAGAGAACAGATAAGCGAGGCATTAATTCGAATTCAAGCAGACCTCAGCAGTTTAGAGATTGCTTTAGAAGATAAATAATTTATATTAACTTCTACGCGGATATGGTGGAACTGGTAGACACGCTAGATTTAGGTTCTAGTGCCGAAAGGTGTGGGGGTTCGACTCCCTCTATCCGCACCAAAGTAAATTTACTTCAAATGCTCTATTAGAAGAGTAGGTACATTGCAAGTATGAGACTTTAAAGTCGCAACTAGGGTTTTTGGTTTTCTGCCATCCTTCACATCTGAAATTTCTACTCCCTCCGATACCAACCTAGCATGCGTTTTTCTTATATCTTTGGTTGTCCAAGCTAAACCCCAAGCTTTATCAATAGGTTTATCTGCATCGTTATTAATTCCAATTGCTTCAATCGTCGTTTGATTCGTTCTAAAAAACAACATTCTTCCTCCCCATTTTTCAACATATTGATCCAAAGCGAGTCTGATTCCGTAAGTATCTCTGTAAAGCTCTATTAATCCATCTGGATCATTGGAGTTGATAACAATATGATCGAGACGCTCAACTTGATCGTTTTCAAAGGATTCGTATTTCGGAAGAATCCCTGAGGTGTGCTCAATTAACAAGGTAAAGACTCCACGAGTAGATTCTTTTGGGAGCATAATATTTTTCCATTCTCTTTTAGCGCCTGAATCTAAATTGATTCCCTTGCCAGATGTAATTTTTATATTTTGGAAATTTGAGTATTCCTTAGATTGAAAAACTTCTTCAATGTTTTCAACTTCCAATGCTATTCCAAAGATACTTTCTCCATTTTCCTTGATATGGTCGTTAACTTGATCTGCTAAAAATCCTTCTGAAGTTCCAGCAATCAACTCTAAATAAAGATTCTCCAAAGGGAACAGGATATTTTGAGTTCCAAGACTAGGATGTTTACCGCGCCAAGTGGGTTTGAGACCTAAAACTTTTTCATATTGAAGAGACGATTCTTCAAGATTTTTTACAGCTATTAAAATGTGATCTATCGATTTAATCATTAATTATGAGCAGTAGTCAGGATTTCAATTTTCGTATAATCTAACAATGATATATTTTTTATGAGGAGAAAAAAATGAACTTTGAACATTCTGACAAAGTAAAAGACTTACTAGCTAGAGTATCTAAATTTATGGATGACAATATTTATCCAGCAGAATCCGTTTATGCAGAACAAATGCAGGCTTTTAGAGACGAAGGCAATCCTTGGCAAGTTGTTCCAATTGTAGAAGAACTTAAAAAGAAAGCTAGAGCAGAAGGGCTTTGGAATTTCTTTTTACCTGAGAGTTCTTATGGGTTTGGATTGACTAACCTTGAATATGCGCCTTTGGCTGAATTAATGGGTAGAAGCGGCATTGCTTCTGAGGTATTTAATTGCTCGGCTCCTGATACAGGAAACATGGAAGTCATAGAAAGATATGGAAATGATGAGCACAAAAAATTATGGCTCGAGCCATTGCTTAACGGTGAGATCAGATCAGCGTTTGCCATGACTGAGCCAAATGTTGCGTCTTCTGATGCGACTAATATTTCTAGTTCAATTGTTGATGCTGGAGATCATTACGTCATCAACGGTGAAAAATGGTGGACTTCTGGTGCAGGGGATCCTCGCTGTAAGATTCTTGTCTTCATGGGTGTAACTAATCCAGACAATCCGAAACATCAGAGACAATCACAAATTCTTGTCCCTATGGATACTCCTGGAATCGAAATCTTAAGAATGATGAATGTCTTTGGATCAGATGATGCCCCGCATGGACATGGTCATTTGAGATTTACAGACGTGAAAGTACCTAAAGAAAATCTACTTTTAGGAGAAGGTAGAGGTTTTGAAATCGCTCAAGGAAGACTTGGTCCAGGAAGAATTCATCACTGCATGAGAACAATTGGTGTTGCTGAGAGAGCTTTAGATATTCTCTGTGAGAGAGCTACAAATCGAGAGGCATTTGGTAAGCCTCTTGCTGAGTTAGGAGGAAACTATGATGTCATTGCCGATTGCCGTATCGAAATCGACAGCTGCAGATTACTTACTCTTAACGCTGCTCATATGATGGATACCGTAGGTAACAAAATTGCCAAAAGTGAAATTGCTCAAATTAAAGTGGCTGTTCCAAATATGGCTTTGAGAGTTATCGATAAAGCAATTCAAATTCATGGCGGAGCGGGAGTTTCTCAAGATACGCCTTTAGCCAGAATGTACGCAAGCATGAGAACCTTAAGACTTGCAGACGGTCCTGATGAGGTTCACAGAAGAACCGTTGCCAGATTAGAACTTGGTAAGCATCAAGCCCAAGCAGCTAAAGATGGTTCGCCAGACGTATACGTAGGAAGGCCTAGTTAGTCTTTTTAGTTCTTCTGCAGCGCTCGCTGCAGAAGACTACGTTATCCCAATCACGTTCCCATTTTTTTCTCCATGAAAAAGGCTTGTTGCACCTTTTACATATCTTTTCTGGGAGAGGTTTTTTCAAGAAACTAATATGTCGTTAAGCTGATAAAGTCTTCAGCAAGTTTAAAAATCCTTTCTTTTTTATCTTTGTTCATTTTATCCAAAGATCTTGTCATCAACGACAACCTAGGATTAGATTTAAAGAATTCGCTGTGCCTAGAAATAAAACTCCAATATAAACCATCCACGATTTCACACCAATTTCCTCTTTTAAAATTACTCATTTTTAAAAGATAATTCGAACCACATATGTAAGGTTTAGTCGACATAATGCCCGCATCTGCATAAGTACTCATTCCAAAAACATTTGGAACCATCACCCATTCTGATGAATCTAAGTACATTTCCATAAACCAAGTGTAAATTTCTTTAGGCGATACTCCTGCTAGGTTCATGATGTTAGCGATAACCATGAGTCTGTTTATATGATGGGTATAGCCATGATCGATAGAATCCTTAATTGCTTTATCCAAGGGATCAATTCCAGTTGAACCTTCATACCAGCAATCTTTTAATTTTTTATTGTGATTAAAGAAATTAGAATTCTCTTGATCAACACCCTTCAAGTCGTAAACACCTTTTATGAATTCTCTCCAACCTATAATTTGTCTGATAAATCCTTCAAGAGAATTTAATGGGATATTATTTTTCTTTGCGTAACTTAAAGACTGATCTACAACTTCATCAGGAGTTATCAAGCCGATATTTAAAAGGGGGCTAAGCAGAGAATGAAACAAAAAAGTTTCATTTGTATCTATTGCATCTTCATAATCGCCAAAAAGTGAAAACCGCTCCTCTAAAAAAGATTTCAACCATTTTTTTGCTTCGTTTCTGTTGCAGGGGATTTTCATACCATCCAGCTTCCCAGGATGATTAGAAAAATTTTCCATAATGATATTTTTTATTTCTTCCTTATAAATTGAATCTTTTATTTTTGGAATTTTTGGAATGGACAGACCTTTAGGTAACTTTTTACGATTTTCTTCATCAAACGACCATTTACCTCCAATAGGCTTATCGTCACTCATCAAAATATTAAGCTTTTTCCTCATTTTTTTATAAAAGTCAGCCATAAAAAGTCTTTTACCGTCCATGAGGTCTTTGAACTCACCTTTCTGAAGAATGAACATAGGATTATGTAGTTCTTCATAATCCAAATTCTTGGTCTCTAAAAATGCATAGAGTTGTTCCTTAAATGCTTTATCTACAGGCTCAAAAAAGCACAACTTCTCAATTTTATTTTTCCTGATTACATCCGTGACATTATCTAAGTAACTTTTTTTATTTTCTGTTAACTCTATGTAATGGACGGTTTTGTCCAATGAGAGAAGAGAATCTCTATATTCACGCATCGAGGTTAAAAACATTAGAATTTTTGATTTGTGATGCTTTACGTAAGTGCATAGATCATAATCTTCAATCATCAATACATGATTAAAGTTATATTTTTTTAGTTCTTCTAACGGAAATAATTGATTTCCTAAGACAATTAATAGATTATTCTCCACCACGTAATATTAACGATTCATTTTTAACTAACGTAATAATTTTATGAAAGATATTTTTCCTACTCCTGGTGGATCAGTAACAGTCACTGATGAAATGTGCGACATGAATGGTCATATGAACGTTAGGTTCTATCAAACAATTCCCATGGACTACGAAGGTAATTTTTATCATAGCCTTGGATTTGGAGAAGATTATATTTCCAAGGGATATTCTTCATTTACTATCGAACAAAATATTAGTTACCTTAAAGAATGTCTCAAAGGCGAGGTACTAACTCCTCGTTTTCGTATGCTGAACGTTAATAAAAAGCTTTATCATTACGTCTGCGCTATCTGTAAAGAGAATGATGAGGTTGCTGCTTTGGTGGAAACTGTTGAAATTCACATTGATATGTCGATTAGGAAATCATCTGAAATGTCAGATGAAATTTTCAAAACTATGGCGGACATGAAAAAGGATCATGATTTAAGTGCCCCTTATCCCTTCGATATCAAACTAAAAATTAAGTCAATTATTTAGATTTAAAGATAGGTTCTCTCCTGTCGAGAGATGCTTTTATTCCTTCTTTGAAATCATCAGTTTCTCTTAATCTATTTTGCTCAGATAGTTCCCACTGAGTAATTTTCTCAATTTCATCAGCCAAACCTTCTTTGATTGTTGACCTTATGGCCTGAACTCCAAGCGGACCAGCCGAATTAATTTCATGAGCTAAATTCTCTGCTGAAGACATTAACTCTTCTTTGGATACTAAATAATCAGCTAATCCAATATCAAAAGCCTCATCGCCAGTTATTCTTCTACCAGTTAACAACATTAGAGCAGCCTTTTGGTGACCTACAACTCTTGGCAACGTAATTGTCGTCCCGAAGCCTTGATGAAAAGCTAACTTTGCAAAATTTGCACTAAATCTTGATTCAGGACAGGCAACTCTAAAGTCACATGCCAAAGAAACGCCAAGCCCACCTCCAACGGCAGCACCTTGAATGACTCCAATAATTGGTTTCTTTGTTCTGAACAATCTGACAGCTTGTTGATACAACTTTTCATAAGGATCTGACTCTTCCTTCATAGATGATCTGGTGAAATCTGCTCCCGCACAAAAATGTTTGCCTTCGGAATAAAGTATGATTGATCTACAATCATCATTTTTGTCCATCTCTTCAAGGACATCGGCAATTTCGCCTATCAATTCTGCATCAAAAAAATTGTTTGGCGGCCTATTTATTTTTATGTAGGCAGTATGATTTTTTAACTCAAATACCAAGTCATTTAGTTTTTCTAAGTTCATAATAATTCTGTATTTTTTTATTCTAGTTAGTAACTTACAGGTAAAATAACTTTTATGTCGAGTTTATTTAGTTTCTTAAAAAAAATAGATTACCTTCTCTTTTTTATCTATGGAATTATGGGCTTTGGCAGTTTATTTTTTATTCAAGCTTTTAGAGATTTCATGACATTGAATGCTACTTTAGAATTTCTTATATGCTTTTTAATTCTCTCTCCCATCTACTATTTGGTTCGAGTACTGAAAAAAAAATATATAAATGATTAGATTAATTCTTGGTATTGGAATTGTGTTGGTCACTTCCATGTTAGTTACCTATCTAACGAGGAAATTTGGCAAATCCATCGCCATAGCACTCTCCATCTCCATTGGAATTATTGTCGGTGTTATTATTTATTCTCATGAAGATGGTTGTGTCGTAGAATCTGAAGAGCAAGCTGCAAAAATTTGTTGGTTCAAATGAAAAAATCATTTTTAGATATAGTTGAAGAAGCATTGGTTAACGTTGATGAAGTGGATTGTATTCAACTAAAACATGCCAAAGATAACGAAGAGGATTTTATTCTAATCGATAGTAGAGAAAGGGAAGAATGGGATGCTTCTAGAATTCCTAATTCGATCCATATGAGTAAAGGATTGATCGAAAAAATGGTTGAAGCAAACATCCCCGATCGAGACACAAAACTTATTATTTATTGTCAATCAGGTTTTAGGTCGGTTTTAGCTTGCGAAAGCATAAAACGTATGGGTTATAATCAAGTTTCATCTTTGAAAGGCGGAATCTCTGAATGGCAGTCTTCAGGTTTTCCCATAGAGGATTAAGACTAGATAAAGAATATTATGATTGATGTAGCAGTTATAGGCGCAGGTATCTCTGGGATAGGTGCAGCTTCTTATTTGACAATGAAATGTCCAAATAAGAGTTTTCAAATTATCGAATCAAGGAAAAATATTGGTGGAACTTGGGACTTGTTCAAATATCCAGGAATTAGATCAGATTCCGATATGTATACGATGGGTTACTCTTTCAAACCATGGAAGGAAGATAAAACACTTGCTGACGGATCGTCAATCCTAAGATATTTAGATGAGACTATTGATGAATATCATCTCAGAGACAAAATTAGCTTCAACACTAAACTGACGTCTCTACATTGGAATTCTAATGAAGCCTGTTGGACGCTTGATTTAGTAACTCCTGAAGGAGAAAAGCAGATCAAAGCGAAATTTGTTTTTATGGGCACTGGATATTACAACTATGAAAAAGGGTATCTTCCTGATTTTAAAGGATCAGATTCGTATAAAGGAATAAAAATCCATCCCCAACATTGGCCTGAAGATTTAGACTATGAAAATAAAACTGTTGCTGTCATTGGAAGTGGCGCCACGGCTGCAACTGTTGTTCCAGCGGTAGCTGAGAAAGCTAATCATGTTTACATGATCCAAAGATCGCCAACTTATTATTTCCCTGTACCTGAAGTTAATGCATTCGGTGCTTTTCTAAAAAAGATTCTGCCCCATTCGTTGGCATATAAAATTGTGAGAACTAGGAACGTTTGGCTACAACAAACACTTTTCAAACATAGCAAGAAAAATCCAGAAAGAGTTAAGAATCTTCTTTTAGATGAAGTGAGAAAACATTTACCTGATGAATACGTAGATAAACACTTCACTCCTACCTACAATCCATGGGATCAGAGAATCTGTGCTCTGCCAGAAGGTGATTTATTTAATGCTATAAACGAAAAAAGAGCATCTGTTATTACAGGCCATATAGACTCTTTTACAGAGACTGGCATTAAAATGGAATCAGGAGAAGAAATCCAAGCAGATATTATTGTTACTGCTACAGGCTTGCAAATGCAATTTTTAGGTGGTGCTGATGTGAAAGTTGATAACAGAGAAATTAATATGCCTAATACTGTTGCTTATAAAGGAATGATGTACACAGGCGTGCCTAACCTGATTAATTCTTTTGGATACATTAATGCATCATGGACATTAAGATCGGATTTAACGTGTGAATTTATGTGCAAGTTAATTAATTATATGGATGAAAATAATATAACTCATTCATTACCAGATCCAGATATCCAAGTTACTGAGGATGATTGGTTAAATGGTTTTTCTTCAGGGTATTTGATGAGGTCAATGCATTTATTTCCAAAACAAGGTGAAAAATCTCCTTGGAGAAATAATCAAAATTACTTTCAAGATCTTTTTGATATTAAATTCAAAAAAATTGATGACGGTGCATTAGTCTTGAAGAATTAATGGACGGATTTTTTAATATTTTTAGAGAAGTCTGGGAAGAGGGCCTTTTAGGAATAGGTCTAACAGAACTTTTTATATCCATCGGAATTTTAGTTATTGCTCTTTTGCTAAGAGCTTTCATCGTCAGTAGATTTTTTAAGTGGTTGGAATCAATTGCTGACAATACAGAAACAGAAGTTGATGACGTTGTATTTGAGTCCCTCAGGAAACCTGTGGGTTATGTTCCTATAACGCTTGCTCTTTACTTAATAAGTATTTATTTGCCTTTATCAGGATCTCTGGGTTTATTTATAGAAAATTTAGTCAAAGCATCGCTAGCTTTCACAATTTTTAGCGTTTTTACCAACAGTGTTTCACCGCTTTTTTCCATGCTTACTGGCACCAGCTTTTTAACCGCCGCAATGACAATGTGGCTTGAGAAAGCCATAAGAGTTTTAATTTGGGTCATAGGCTTCGCAATAATTTTAGATATATTTGGAATTCAAATAGGGCCTATTATTGCAGGTTTGGGGTTATTCTCAGTTGCCGTTGCATTAGGTGCTCAAGATCTTTTCAAGAATTTAATCTCCGGAATTTTAATTATTGCTGAAAATAGATTTCAGCCAGGCGATAGAATTGAAGTGGAGGGTCATCTTCACGGAATGGTTGATAAAATTGGATTTAGGTCAACAGTCATAAGACTTTTCAATACCTCTCCTATGATCATTCCTAATAAAGATTTATCTGATGTAAAAGTTATCAATCACGGTGAGATGTATCACAGAAGAATAGATTGGAAAATAAACCTTGTCTATTCAACAACTCTCGAGCAACTAAAAGAAATATGCTCGAAAATTGATGAGTTTATAAAGGACTATGAAGGACTGGTGGAAAACGAAAAGCAAGAATCCTTTGCAAAAACTGTCGCCTTTAATTCAAGCTCTATTGACGTCCAAATATTATGTTTTACTAATCCTTGTAATTTCACTGAGTTCTCAACCATCAAGCAAGACCTTGTATATTCAGTTATTGATATAGTTAGATCCAGTGGAAGTGAATTTGCCTTCCCTTCAAGGTCAATATATGTTGAATCAGGTGGCTCAGACGGCATTATGGATGAAAATGACGTACATGCCTCTGCTTTAATCAATAGTGAAGCTGAGGATAAAAAATAATATTCTTTGTTCTCAAGTTTATTAAATTAGATATAATGTCAGCTGAGGATTTATGAAAAAACCATTCCGCATTTCTTTACTTTTATTATTAACTTTTGCAGTTGGTTGCGCAAAACCCATCTTCTGGTATCAAACACCTCAACCATTGAATCTGCACTTTGATTTTGATCCAACACTATTGAACTGTATTGAATTATCAGAAGAATCTGTAAGAGTTTCTAATATTGTAGAAGATCTTGCTGATAAGTTAGTTAACGAAGCGGATAGAAATGTGTCATCTGTTTTTTTTGGATTCAGGACAAACAATCCTCAGACTGGGAAAAATTATTTTGGAGTTGGTTCTGAATCTGTGAATCCAGCTGTATACGAGTTTAGAAGACTTCAATTATTACTCGAACAAATAGAAACCTTGCAGATCGATAACTGTTCTCCTACTGTAATTACAATTACAGAAGAGCAAGGATAATTTTTTTCTTAAATGGCTTGCTTGCCAAATCTCTATAAGCCTTTTCTGTTCATATTAATTATTTTTGCTTCCACTGCTTTTTCTTCAAAAAATATAACTATTCATGAAGACAAAATTGTTTTTGGAGCTGGATGTTTTTGGAGCGTTGAGAAAAAATTTGCAGAATTACCAGGAGTGATAAACGTTGAATCTGGTTACGCTGACGGTATTGGTCTTGAACCTAGATATTCTGAAATAACAAAGTTTAAAAATAAATTCAATCCTGATAATTTTGCTGAGGTTGTTCAGGTTACATACGATAGGAATTCAATTTCCTTAACCGATTTAATTAAGTTCTTCTTTGAACTGCATGATCCAACGCAAAAAAATAGACAAGGTAACGACATAGGAACTCAGTACCGATCTCTAATATTATTTAATGATCAATCCGAAGAAATGTTATCCATCGAACTAAAAGATGAATATCAAATGCTGCTAAGAAAAGTAGGTTATGGAGATATAGTCACAAATATAAAGAAATTAAAAAAGTTTTATCCTGCAGAAGAATATCATCAAGATTACTTAGTTAAGAATCCTAATGGCTACTGTCCAGATCATTCAACCGGTATTGTGTTTGAAGAAGTTGAAAAACCTAAGATTGATAACAGTTATTTACTTGCTGGCAAGTATATTTTAGTTTTGGATTCAGAATTTTGTCCTTACTGTACTAAGCTCAAAAATGAAGTTTTGTCTGATTATGAAGGTTCAATCCCGTTACATTATAGATATTCCTCAGATTTACATGATCTTCAATTATCATCTCCTACTTGGGCAACACCAACTATCTTTTTTATTGAAGATGGCGTTGAGAAATTTTCTCTTCAAGGATTTGTTCAAAGAGAAAACTTCTATAAGGCCCTTGGTATTTTTAAATTAGGAGAAAGTGAAGCCTATAGCGTTGCTTTTAATCAAGGAACGGACCCAGTCTTTTGCAAAGAATATGAGTTATTTAAAGATACCCCAGAGGGAGTTTTCATTGATAAGCTCAGCGGAGCCCCTCTTTTTGATACAAAAGATAGATTTAATTCCAGAACGGGATGGTTATCTTTTACTAAACCAGTAGATGGGTCGGTTACAGAGCACATGGACTACAGTTTTGGAATGACCAGGGTTGAAATTAAATCTAAATCTTCAGGAATACATCTCGGACACGTTTTTCAGGATGGGCCTAATGGACTTCCCAGATATTGCATCAATGCAACTGTGTTAGAATTCGTTCCCAGAAATATATAGACACGTAGCTCAGTTGGTTAGAGTACTACCTTGACATGGTAGGGGTCCCCGGTTCGAGTCCGGGCGTGTCTACCATTTTAGAATTATCTTATAAGACAAATTACAGATATTATTCTTTGATGAATAAATTGCTCGAATCTTTTCTTCGTTCTGATCATGCTGGCGAAGTAGGCGCTGTTTACATATATAAAGGGATTCTCTCCATTGCTAAAGACCCGGCTTTGGTTGAGTTTTCAAAAAGACATTTAGAAACAGAAAAAGAACATTTACGAAAGATAGAAGAAGTTCTTCCGGTAAGCAAAAGAAGCAAGTTAGTTTGCATTTGGAAAGTTGCTGGCTATCTTCTAGGTTTTCTTCCTTCTCTCTTTGGCCCCAGAATAGTTTTTGCAACAATCGAAGCAGTTGAGTCTTTTGTAGAAGATCATTACGAAGAACAACTCAAATACTTAAGGGCACAGAATGATCCTGATCAAGCCCTTATAGATCTCCTCCAATCCTGTCAGGATGATGAGATTGAGCATAAAAATGAGTCCGCAATTAAAAAAAGATCTACTCCTGGATTCCTTCTAAACTTCTGGATGAAAATTGTAGGGTGGGGATCTTCATCTGCAGTCAAAGTAGCAAAAATAATCTAGATAAGCCTACTTTTATTATTAAGCAATATACTGTATATTTATACAGTATTTAATTTATTTTTTTATTTTTGCGAATGATATCTGAAGATCAAAAGCGCAGGGTAAATCTGCCTCTTTTCAATGACAAAATTGCTGTTGGTTGGCCTAGTCCTGCAGATGATTACGTAGAGAGATCAATAGATTTAAATGAGTACCTGATAAAGAATTCAGCTGCGACCTACTTTTTAAGAGCTGCTGGCGATTCTATGATTAATGTGGGTATACATAATGATGCAATTTTAATAGTCGACCGAAGTATCGAGCCAACTGACGGCAAGATAGTCATCGCTTCGGTCGACGGATCTTATACCTGTAAGCGATTACAACTTTATCCTGAGCCTAGATTGGTCGCAGAAAATATTAAATATCCGCCTATTAAAATAGATAAAAAGGAAGATTTTGAAATAATTGGCGTTGTATTGGCCGCCATCAATCAATTTTGATTAAGAGATGTTTGCTTTAGTAGATTGCAACAGCTTTTATGCTTCTTGCGAGAGAGTTTTTAGACCAGATCTAAAAGATAAACCAGTGGTCGTTTTATCAAATAATGATGGCTGTGTAGTGGCTCTCTCAAAAGAGGCCAAAAAGCTTGGTATTAAGATGTGTGATCCTTGGTATCAGATTGAGTCTTCTTATACCAAAAAAGGAGGTTATGCCTTTTCTTCTAATTATGAGCTTTACGCCGATATATCGGCACGCATAATGACAACGCTGGAACGACTATCTCCTAATATAGAAATCTATAGTATTGATGAAGCCTTTCTAGATTTAACGGGAGTTAATAATTGTCAAAATTTGCAGGATTTTGGAATGCAATGCAAAGAAACAATCAAACAATGGACGGGAATGCCCGTAAGAGTAGGCATCGCTCCAACTAAAACTTTATCTAAAATAGCAAGTTATGGAGCCAAATATTATCCAGCTACGCAAGGAGTGGTAGATTTATCTAAACCGGAAAGACAAAAAAAACTATTAAATTTGGTGCCTGTCCAAGAAGTCTGGGGAGTAGGCAGAAAGATTCACAAAAGATTAAACCAAATTGGTATTAGGACTGCCCTAGATCTTGCAATGATAGATACAAAATACGTAAGAAATAACTTCAACATAGTTCTTGCAAAAACAGTTAGAGAACTTAGGGGGGAACCTTGCATTGGCCTCGAAGACCAGCCATCTGCAAAAAAACAAATTGTGGTTAGTCGAACCTTTAGTAAAAGGGTAGATGATTTGAGGACTTTAGAAGAGGCGGTAAGCGACTATGCAGCACGAGCAGCAGCTAAGCTTAGGAGAGAAAATAGGAGATGTCTTTATGTTTCTGTTTTTATCAGAACAAATCCTTTCAGGACGCAAGATAGACAATATAGAAACTCAGGAACAACTAGGTTGATTGCTCCAACTAGCGATACTAGAGATATTATTCAAAACGCAAAAAAGAGTCTCAGAGCCATATATAGATCGGGTTTTAATTATATAAAGGCAGGAATATTACTTTCAGATTTTTATGATGATCAAATTCAGCAGTATGATTTTTTTTACCCTAAAGAAAGGACCTTACACAGCGATCAACTCATGAATACCATAGATAAAATAAATAAGAAGGGATTACCGCCGGTTTATTTCTTAGCTCAGGGGATTAAGAGAAAATGGTCAATGAAGAGAGAGATCCAATCACCTAGATATACAACTTCTTGGAACGATCTTCCAAAAGTCAGTTAGATTTTTTACTAGATACCCACGAAATATCTTCGTCATAATCCGATAGAGTTTGATCAACTCCAAGAATAAGAGAGATCAAAGCCATACGAACGAGAAGACCATTATCCGTCTGCCTGTATATGGCTAGGTTAGGATTTTCATTCATATCAGTATCAAGTTCATTAGCATCAGGACGAGAGTCTCTTGGAAGTGGATGCATAATAACTGTATTTGGCTCACAATTTTCAGTGTAGATATTTTGATTTAGTTTAAGAAGGCCTTTGTATTTATTAGCCTCTTTAGGAGAATCAAATCTTTCCTCTTGAACTCTGGTGACATAAATAATATCTACATCACCAATACCGGACTCTATCGAATTGAATTCATTTATTTTCATTCCGTTATAGACTAGATCTTGTCTGATTTCAGGAGGAAGTTTTAATTGTTCAGGCGATATTAAGTTGAAGGATATATTTTCAAATAAATTTAATGCTTTACAGAGAGAATGAACGGCTCTTCCAAATTTTAAATCTCCAACAAGAGCAATGTTGCTTCCGTCGATGGACTTACCTTTTGATTCCAGTTCAAGCTTGATGGTGAATAAGTCTAATAAAGCTTGACTAGGGTGTTCGTTTTCTCCATCTCCTGCATTGATTACAGGAACTCTTGAGGCCTCAGAAAATTCCTGGACAGAATTTTTTTCAGGATGCCTCATGACAATTAAATCGCTATAGCCGCTCAATACTCTGGCAGTGTCGTATAAAGACTCACCTTTTGCGAGAGAGGAAGCTTCAATGCCGGTAGTTTCTCTTACCTCTCCACCCAAAAGATTGAAAGCACTTCCAAAACTAATTCTTGTCCTTGTGCTGGCTTCGAAGAACATATTACTCAGAATAGCTCCCTGAAGGACTCTAGTTTTTTTCTCCCGGTTAGCATATGGGATCATTTTTTCAGCTATTGAAAAAACTTTTACGATATCGTCTTTGTCAAACTGATCTATGGAGAGGATATGATTGCCAAGAAACTCCATGAAAGTATTCTAACATTGAAAGATTGTAAATTCTTTGAATATTCCAAGATGAGACTATTGCAAATTTTCTTGACTGTGACATATTAAATCAATGTCACAGGATTGCTTGCTACTTAATGGAAATGGAAAGCCAATAAGCTACTTTCCTTTATCTGTTGTAGATTGGAAAACTGCTATCAAGTTAGTCGTTACCAGAAACGTGATAATTGTTAGAGAGCATCCAGATTGGTTTGTTCATTCACCCAGCATGAAACTCAAAGTTCCAAGCATTATTATGTTGAGGAAATATTACAAGTATACAAATCACGTAAAATTTTCTAGATCCAACGTCTTTCTCAGGGATATGTTCACATGCCAATATTGCAAAGAAGTCTTTCAGAGAAAGGAATTAACCATAGATCACATAATTCCAAAGTCAAAAGGAGGGGGATCGAGCTGGGAGAATGTCGTTACAGCATGCAAAGATTGCAATATTGCTAAAGCTGATAAATCTTTAGATCCTTCGCCTGTGGCAATAAAACCAAGTTATAAAGCACTATTAAAAGGCCAGAACTCTCAAATCGAATATAAAGACGATATGTGGAGAGAGTATATAGTTGCCTAAATTATCCGTATTTGACTGAACAACCGTAAGGTCTCGTTTTTGAAACAGACAGGGGTTTATTCGACTTAATATCATTTATAACTTTTTTTACAAAATTAGTAGATTGATTTAAGTCCATTGTCCAAAACTTTGAACCTCCAGCATCATCAATCGCACCTTGATAAACAATATTTTTATTTTTATCAGCAATGAAAATATGAGGCGTGGTTTTTGCATTAAATTTATTACCTAAGTCACCATTCTCATCAACTAAAATATGATCAGGAAAACTTCCAAAAGATGCAAAAGTATTCACTGCATCGTTTGGTTGAATATATCCTTGTTTACCTTCAGCAGACGAAATCACTGTAATCCAAATCACGTTTTTACTTTTGGCAAACTTTTGAGTAGTTTGCATGTTATTTGATCCGTAATGTCTTTTGACGTAGGGGCATTCTAGATTTGACCATTCAAAAATGATTTCAGAGTCTATTTGAGAAAGATCAACCTCTTTTCCCTCTGAATTTATAAAATTTATATCATTGATATTAAAAGCTGAAACATTTAAAGATACAAGAAAGAGCAGGATGATAAGTTTTTTCATAATTTTCTCAAAGCATTTAAAACCATAGTTTCTGTAAGAATTTCTGGAAGTATTATGGCATCAGTTCCATCGCCTTTAAATAATAAATACAAAGGAACACCGCTTCTTCCATAACTTTCAAGAACAGCTGAAATATTTTCATTTCTTTCAGTCCAATCGTAGACAATGTAATCAATTTTATTTGTATTTAAATATTCTAAAACAGTGGAAGATTTTAATACTCTGGCCTCATTCACCTTACAAGTAATACACCAGTCTGCTGTAAAATTTACAAAAGTAGGATTCTGAAATTCAAAATCATTCGTATCAATTATTGTTTCAACTTTTGAGCTTGCCTCAGAACTTGAACTCATAGGAACAAAAAAAGTTAATGAAATGATCGATAAAATAATTAGTAAATTTTTTACATAATTTAGAACCTGTCTTTCTGAATCTTTTAGATTGGAAAGCCAAACTATGAAAATTGTGACTAAAGATCCAACTAAAACTAGAGATAGGTCAAATCTATTCAGCTGAGCTGACAATATCCAGAACAACCAAATAGCTGTCAATCCCATTGGGAAAGCCATAAATTGTTTCAGATTTTCCATCCAAGGCCCTGGTTTTGGTAAAAATGAAATTAACCTAGGATTAAAACTAAGAACAAGATAAGGGAGACAAAAACCTAACGCTAAAGACAAAAAAATTGGATAAGTTTGATAACTAGGTTGAAGCAGCGCTAAACCAAGTGCCGAACCCATGAAGGGAGCCGTGCAAGGAGTTGCTACTATTACAGCAAGGAACCCTGTAAAGAAACTACCTGAGTATCCAGATGAACCTGAAACTGCATTACCAGAAAAAGCCACATTAAGATTTAGAGAAGAAATAAAAAAACCAGATAAAAAAATAAATAAGAAAATCAACAAGGTAAGAAAAATAGGCGATTGAAGTTGAAATCCCCAGCCAACCTGAACTCCAAAATATTTGAATAATAAAATTAGGCTACAAATTGATAAAAATGTGAGTATTGCTCCGGATGCAAAGATTAATCCATGAGCTTTAACTTCTTTCGGGGAATCAGACTTTTCAATAAAGTTAAATATCTTTAGAGATAGCACAGGAAAGACGCAAGGCATCAAATTCAGAATAAGCCCACCGATTAATGCAAACAATAGAGCTGTAAAAAAAGAGATTTCATTAGTGTTACTTTCTTGAAGAAAGACCTTGCTATCGCCTTTGATTTCATAATTAAAAACACCATCTTGAGTCTTAATACTTAAAACCCCGGATAACAAATTAAGTTCTTTGTTTTCAATAGCTTTCTGAATTTCCAAATTATAAGAATTATTAGTTTTCGATAAATTTTGTGATTCAGCATAATTTATAAATCCATACTCATAAGGAAAAAAATAAGACTCATAAATATTTGATGGATAGTCAAAAGATAAATTGAATGTCTCAAAACTCTTATCGGAAATAACTTTAAAGTTTTTAAGGTTTATCTTTTGGACGGTTCGCGTTTTAATTTCTTTTAATTGGTCGTTGCTCAGAGAATTTACATTTTGATAGGGGAATTTGATTTTCCCTGATCCAGATTGAGGTATGCATATTTCTTTGCAAACAAGCCAATTTGCTTTTAGACCTATTTCGAATTGTTTAGGAATGATTTTTGGAGTTTTAAGAATAAAAGGCAATATTACTTGATCATCAAAGCCATAGGTCATTAAAGGTGGGAAAGGAATTTTGTCCGGACTTGGCCATATGGGTCCACTCATTTGAAATCCCTCAGGAAGTTCCCATTCAAACTCAGCAGGATCACCTGAGTCCCCTGGATTGATCCAATAAGTATGCCAACCTTCATCCATACTAATTTCTATAGTTAATATATTTTCTGAATTGGCGTTAATTTCAATACTCTCAGGGTAGAAATTTAGTTTTGAATGGCTGTCATTTATGGATAGTTTTGCCTGAGTAAGCAAACTGAAGAAAAGCGAAATTAGAATGAAAAATTTTAATTTCATGAACTACCTTGAGTTTGATTAATTATTCTAGGATCAAAACCATTAACTTCAGATAATTTATTAATTTTTAAATTATTTGGCGTATCAAAAAGAATTTCTTGATGGGCATCAGTTATTTCCCATGCATTCTGTGCTATTTCATTTTCTAGCTGATTTGGACCCCATCCAGTGTATCCAAAAGAAACTATAAATTTATCCGGAAACTTACCCTTAAGGATATTTTCTATCACCTGTTTATTTGATGAAAAACCTATCTCATTTGTAATCCGAACATCGGGCTTATTAACTTTATCTATTGTGTGAAGGACAAAGATAGAAGTGGACTCTACTGGCCCACCTAGAGCTATTTTCTGATTAAGATGTTTCTTTTCTTTGACATCTAAAAAATTATCTTCCATCTGAACATCTATTGACCTATTGACGATTAGACCTAAGGATCCTTCTTCATTATTCTCACATACATATATTAATGAATCAGCAAAATAGTCTTTATCTTCATATTCCGCAGGTGAATAATATAGGAATTTATTTCTCAAAGAATCATTCATTTATTCAAAATCATATTACTGATTTATAATGGGGGCAGGAACAGCAAAATACAATTAATTACATGGACAGCAGTAATTTTATTTCCAAGTCGCTAAGGCAGGAGCATTTAAAAAAAATTTCTGGATTAAGATATGAAGACGAGGAAAAGTATGAGTTGCAGTCAGAAATTAGAAATCTTTTGAAGAAGAATAATGCTTCTTTGATAGCTCATTACTATACAGAACCAGCCATACAAGATTTAGCTTTAGATACTGATGGATGCGTTGCCGATTCTTTAGATATGGCTAAATTTGGCGCCAATTCAGAATCAGATACATTAGTTGTTTGCGGGGTAAAATTCATGGGAGAGACTGCAAAAATTTTATCGCCAAAAAAAACTGTTCTCATGCCGACCCTAGAAGCAACATGCTCACTTGATTTAGGCTGTAAAGTAGAGGATTTGCAGTTACTCAAGGATCAGTATCCTGATAGAGAAGTTATTGTTTACGCTAATACTTCCGCAGAAGTAAAATCTATTGCAGATTGGGTTGTTACTTCAAGCATCGCCTTGGATGTCATGGATAGGCTTATGTCTGAAGGCAAAAAATTTATTTGGGCTCCGGATAAGCATTTAGGAAATTACATACAAAAAGAAACAGGTGCAGACATGATCATATGGGATGGATCCTGTGTAGTTCATGAAGAATTTAAATTAGAGGGAATCATGAACCTTAAGCATTTACATTCAGATGCTTTAATTCTGGCTCATCCAGAATGTCCAGATAAAGTTTTGAATATTTCAGATTTTGTAGGATCTACTTCACAAATTTTAAATTTTGCAAAAAAAACAGATAACCTAAAATTCATTGTGGCAACTGATGCAGGGATTTTTCATCAATTGACATTGCAAAATCCAAACAAAGAATTTTTTCAAGCTCCTTCATCTGGGAAAGGAGCTACGTGTATTTCTTGTGCATATTGTCCCTGGATGGGTATGAATGATTTACTTAAGTTAAGAGATACCTTGGTAAAAAAAGATAACGAAATATCATTAGAGGAAAATATTTTAGATAAAGCTCAAAAATCAGTTAAAAGGATGATTGATTTTGTTTAATCACAAAAAGATTTATAAAAGTGATGTTCAACTCGCTCTATTAGAAGACTTAGGAGATAAAGATCTTTCTGATGGAATTATTAGAGATCAAATAGTTACAGCTTTCCTGAAAGCAAAAGATGATGGTCTCTTTTGTGGTCGAGACTGGTTTGAAGAGTCTTTTAGGCAAATAGATAAAAAAATTGAATTTAAGTGGAAATTCAACGATGGTGATTTTTTTAAGAATGGCGACGAAATTGTTGAAATTAAAGGTAACATAAATTCAATTCTTAAATCAGAAAGAACTGCAATCAATTTTGTTCAATTTTTATCTGGAATTTCAACCAACACTCAAATAAAAGTTAATCTTTTGCAAAATAAAAAGATTGATTTATTGGATACAAGAAAAACAATACCTGGTCTTCGATATTCTCAGAAATATGCAACCAAAATAGGAGGAGCACGCAACCATAGGTTTGGATTATATGATGCACTAATGATTAAAGAAAATCACATATCAATGTTTAATACCTTGGATGAATTAGTGCTGGATGACATAGATAGAGGTAAATTTTTGGAAATCGAAGTTAATACGCTAAATAAGATCGAGCCAGCTTTAAATCATTCTCCAGATGTTATTATGTTTGATAACTTTTCAATTGAAGACATAAAAAAGGGTATAGATATAGTTGGAAATAGATCAAAGATAGAGGTATCTGGTATTTTGGACATGCAACAGTTCAAAGAAGTATCAAAATTAAATATTCACTTTATTTCACTTGGAGAATTAACGAAAAACATCAAATCTATCGATTTTTCTTTATTACTTAAAAAACTATGAAAAAGTATTTAATTATCCTCTTTTTTATTTTTGGTCATTCCTGTTCTTTCAAAAACAATCTAGATATTGATTCATCTCATTACAAATATTCATGGTGTTACTTAAATGATGAAATGGATACTTTGGATTTATTTAAATTTATAAAGGATTTCGAACTGATTTTTAATCAAAGAAAGAATAATCAAAAAATTTCCATAAATTATCTTAAGCCCGAGTTTGATGTAGGAAGTTATGATTTTTTAATTGAATCAACTATTGAGGTTAATGACAAAACTGACATTGATTTCAATTTACACGATCTTTTTATTTTTGAAGGATCTAATACTTTTGATTGTTTTGATTATCTTGAATATGGTTCTGAGAAAGAAAGAGAGCAAAGTAAATTAACCAATCCTTTTTTTACATATTTTATTTTTTGTAGAAATACTTCAATACCTTTAGCTAGAACAGACATAAGTTTACTTAAACCTAAAATTACTTCTGAGGAGTATGACTTTCTGCTGAAAACAGAATTAAAAGATAATCATTCTTATGATTTTATCGATGAAAAATTTGAGCTAAATTCAATCTGTAATTTATTTGAACTGGATAATTTTAAAGAATATTATTTATATGAAACATTTAATCTTTTTAATAATTGGTAACTACATGAATTTTCAGCGCCTAAATATTTTTCTTTTCTTGATCTTTTCTACTAATTTTTTATCCGCCTCTAGTTTCAGCGATGAGCGTTTGCAAAGGATCACAGCGATGTTGGATGATCTAGTAGAGGAAAAACAATTTCCTGGGTTTGTGACAATCATCACTAAAGATGGAAAACCTATATTAAAAGTTGTAAATGGCTACAAAGACATCGATAAAAAAATTCCTATGAAGGAAGATGCTTTATTTAGAATTTATTCGATGTCTAAACCAATTACAGGAGTAGCTTTGATGATTTTGGTTGATCGAGGTCTCATAAAATTAAGCGATCCTATTTCTAAATTTATTCCTGAGTTTAAAAACACAAAAGTAGTTAACGAGGCTGGAGACTTTTTTAATCTAGATAGGCCAGTCACAGTCTTGGATGCAGCCACTCATACTTCAGGATTAATTTATGCATGGCTTCCTACTGAAACCATTGCTAATGATATCTACGAAGAAAAGAATTTGCATCCTTACTATTATATGGATCTTGAAGTGACTGCTGATCAAACAGATTTTTCAATTCCGCCAGGAAAACCATTTTCAAATATATGTGAATTTGCACAAGAACTTGCTTCAGCTCCTTTAGTCCATCAACCCGGCGAGAAATGGACCTATGGTGTTGGCATGGATTTGCTTGGATGCATCATAGAAAAAGTATCAGGCATGACTTTTGGAAACTTTATGCAAGAGAACATATTTGATCCTTTAGGCATGAAAGATACTTCATTTGCTGTACCTGAATCAGAAATCAATAGATTCACTAGCATGTACACACATAAGGGGGCCAGTGTTGGAGATATTCAGAGAGAATTCAACGATGAAATTTTTCCTGACGATTTAATTTTAATGGATTCATATGAAGAAAGTCCTTATCTAAAAATGAACAAAGTTGAAGATGGTGGTTCCGGTCTTATTTCAACAGCTGAAGATTATTTAAAATTTGGTCAGATGCTAAATGATAGAGGTTCTTTTGGAGGAAAGACTATTCTGAGCGAAGAGGCTTTTTCAATGTTATCAGAAAGCTATATGGAAAATTTTGGTTTATTGGGTGTTGTTAGTCTTGGAATGGGTCAGGCTATATGTATGGCAAAAATAACTAACCCTGCTTTTAGTCAATTTTATCAATCTGAAGGAAGTTTAAGCTGGGCAGGAGCTGCGTCTACAATTTTTTGGGCCGATCCAGTAGAAGATATTGTTTTAGTTCACATGACGCAAGTTCTCGGACATCCAGTAGATTTAAGAGCAGATCTCGATAGGCTTACATACTCCTCTAGAAATTGAATAATATTGAAGACAATTTAATCAGAAAAAAATTAATGGATTTTTTATCTCGGAGAGAGCATTCAAAAAAAGAACTTTTTAATAAGCTTTTTAAAAGAGTTAATGATTTGGAATTACTTGATCAAGAAATTGATAGATTAGCTAACGAAGGACTCCAATCAGATGAAAGGTTTTCAGAGGCATACATAAAAAGTAAAACTCAAGCTGGTTATGGACCCATAAAAATTAAAATGGAGCTAGCTCAAAAAGGAATTTCAAATAATTTTCTAGATAAAAAATTTTCTGAACTTGAAATTAATTGGGAAAAAGAAATAAACGACCTGCTTCTAAAAAAATTTCCAAAGACAAAATATAACTTTGAAGAAGAAAAAACAAAGGCAAAGGCAATAAACTTTTTGCAAAGAAGAGGTTTTGATTTTGATCTTTCTTACAGGCAAGTGATAGGTTATTAATGACCTATCAAGTTCTTGCAAGAAAATGGCGTCCCAACACTTTTGATGAGGTAGTAGGCCAAGATTATGTAGTGAAAGCCTTAAAAGGTGCATTGGATTTGGAAAAACTTCCTCATGCTTTTATATTCTCTGGAACTAGAGGAACTGGCAAAACAACTCTTGCAAGAATTTTGGCAAAAGCTATAAATTGCTCTAATTCAAAAAAGAAGTCTCAGCCATGTAGGAAATGCGATTCATGTTTATCCATTGAAAATGGAAGTGCTATAGATTTTCAAGAAGTTGATGCAGCATCTAGAAGAGGAGTCGAAGAAACTAAAGAATTATTGGATTCTGTTCCTTACTTACCAACATCTTCTCCTTTTAAAATTTACCTGCTTGATGAAATACATATGCTTTCTAAGGAAAGTTTTAATTCACTTTTAAAAACACTGGAGGAGCCCCCTGAGCATGTAGTTTTTCTTTTTGCTACTACAGAAATAGATAAAGTTCCGCCTACTGTTCTTTCAAGATGCGTTCAGTTTAATCTTTCTGCTATGAAAGTAGACAATATAAAGAATCAACTCCAATTAATTTTTGATGAAGAGAAAATAAAATATGATGAAAATTCATTGATAAAACTCTCCAGTCTCGCTAGGGGAAGCATGAGAGATGCCTTAACTCTTTCTGAAAAAGTCATCTCATTCTCTGAGGGAAAAATTACAGAAAAAAAAGTCGAAGAATTAATGGGTTTGCCTTCATCAGAGCTTATTCAATCCATTCTTAAATCAATAATAGGTAGAGATTCAAAAAAACTTATTGAAAATATCGAGGAGGTTAAGATAAATTTTTATGATCCCGAACAAATATTGATTGATCTTTTATCGCTTATTCAAGAAGTTGCATTGTCTCAATTTGACGAAAAAGCAGATCTATCTGATTTATCTATTGAACCCCAGAACCTTCAATTGATTTATGATCTTGGAATCTCAAATTTAGAGTATTTTAAGTTATCACCGAAACCAGAAAGTCTACTCACAATGACTTTTTTGAAAATGATTGCTTTCCTTCCAGAAAGCTCAAAAAAAAAATCTCTAAACACTAACAAAGACGAGACTAATTTTAGTTGGCCCGAAGATTTCTCAAATCTTGATTTGACTAAATTAACTGCCCAATTTATGTCCCATGCATCGATGATTGAGTATCATGACTCGGAGATGCACTTTGGCATTAACCAGGAGAGATTGAACATAATTACGGAAAATCAGATAAAAGAAGTTGAGGATGCTTTATCAATTCTGCTTAAAAAGAAATTGAAAGTTAGCTTCAAACCATCTGATTTAACAGAAACTCCTTTTGAATTTGAAAAGTTAAGGTCTCAAAAAGAATCAAAGCAAGCAGAAGATGACCTTAAAAAAGACTCTTCGCTGAATGAAATGCTTGAAAAATTTGATGGAAAAATTAAAAAAGTTTCAAAGATATAGATGAAATTTAGTCCATTACTCTCAGATCTGATTAAATCTTTGCAAGTTCTGCCTGGTGTTGGACCAAAAACTGCAAAACGAATGGCTATGAGTTTATTAGGAGGCGATGAAGCCGATGCTAAAAATCTTGCTAACAATCTATCCAGAGCAATAGATCTAATCGGCACATGTCAAAACTGCAGGGTTTTGTCAGAAGATCAGATATGTTCAATCTGTAATGATTCAAGCAGAGATAATACACAAGTATGTGTTGTAGAAAATACCTCTCAAGTTGTTCAAATAGAAGAACTGGGCGGATTTAAGGGAATCTATTTTGTATTGGGTGGATATCTTTCTCCAATTGAAGGTAGGGGTCCAAACGAAATAGGTCTATCTGAGCTAAATTCAAAAGCTATGAGTGGTGAAATTAAAGAACTTATTTTAGCTTTTAATTCTTCCTTAGAAGGTGAGGCAACAGCTCAATACATACTTGAGAAATGTTCATCAGATTCTCTAAACATTACTAAACTTGCTCAAGGTGTGCCTCTTGGAGGAGATCTGAACTATGTGGACTCTAATACCCTTAGGCATGCGTTTGATAGCAGGCAAAAATTAATTTAGGTGAGCCTCAATTAACGCAATTGAACTTGAAATGCCAGTATCAATTGTTTTTTCATAGTCGGGTAAAAACTTACTGGAATGAAGGGACGGTAATTTTTTAGAATTATTCAAAAATTCTTTGTAATCCTTTTGTGATACAGCGCCAATCCAAAACAGTAGGGAAGGTATTTTTGGCTCTACTCTTCCAAATTGACCAAAGTCTTCTCCCCCCATGACTTGAGGACCATCAAACACTTTATCCTTTCCTAACTCTTTTGAAAGAATTTCTTTGGCGCGCATAGCTAAGTCTGGATTATTAAATACGGCAGGAGTGTATTCGTCTCTGAGCTTAACAATTGGATAGAGATTTTTTGGCAAATCATTTTGAATTGCAATTGATTCAGCGATTTTTTTAATTCTAGAGATTATAAGCTCTCTGTCCTCGTCACTATAAGATCTCACGGTGATCTGAAGATCAACATGATTTGGGATTATGTTATGTTTGGTTCCTCCATGAATGGAACCAACAGTCACAACCCCTGCATTAATAGGACTTAAATTTCTGCTAATAATTGTTTGAAGAGTTGTAATAAATTGAGAGCTCATTACGATGGGATCTTTAGTTAAATGAGGATAAGCTCCGTGCCCACCTTCTCCATGAAAAGTAACATCGACTGAATCAACATTCGCCATTGCGAAGCCTGGAGTTATATGGACCGTTCCAGATTGAGTTTGAGCTGAAACATGAAGGGCTAAATTTATATCTGGATAAGGTATTTTTTTAAACAATCCTGCATTTATCATTTGTCTTGCACCAAAACCAATTTCTTCAGCAGGTTGCAAAATAAAAACAATAGTTCCTTTCCATGAATCTTTATTTTTTGAAAAGTATTCTGCAGTTCCAATTAAAGACGTCATGTGAATATCATGCCCACAAGCATGCATTATTGGCACGTCCATTCCATTCTGTTTAGTAGTTTTGACGCTTTCAAAAGAAATTCCTGTCTCTTCTTTTATTGGAAGAGCATCCATGTCTGCTCGAAATAAGACTGTCTTGTTTCCTCCATTTTTGAGGATAGCTGCAAAACCATTTCCTCCAATATTGGTGATAATCTCATATCCATATTCTTCTAATAAATCTTCGAGATATTTAGTAGTCTCAAATTCTTGCAGAGATAATTCAGGATTTTGATGAAGATATTTATAAATTTCATAAAAATCTTCATTTGATTTTAAAGGCAGTGATACCGCATAAATTATTAGAAATAAATAGTAAACGTTGCGATTTAAATACCTTTTGAAAGTGATCATTAATATATAATAACAGCTTATTTTTATGAGTATAAAATCAGATAAATGGATAAAAAGAATGGCTATAGAAAGTCATCTAATAGACCCCTTCATTGATAAACAAGTTAAACATACAGAAGAGGCTGGAAGTACAGTTTCTTACGGGCTATCAAGTTATGGTTATGACGTGAGATGTGCTGATGAATTTAAAATTTTTACAAATATAAATTCAGCCACAGTGGACCCAAAAAATTTTGATGAGGATAGCTTCATTGATATTAAATCTGAGGTGTGTGTAATTCCTCCAAATTCCTTTGCCCTAGCAAGGACTGTGGAATATTTTAAAATTCCTAGGAACGTACTAACAATTTGTTTAGGAAAATCTACGTATGCTAGATGCGGCATAATTGTAAACGTAACCCCTCTCGAACCTGAATGGGAAGGCCATGTAACTCTTGAATTTTCAAATACAACAAGTTTGCCAGCAAAGATCTATGCAAACGAAGGTGTAGCACAAATGCTTTTTTTTGAATCAGACGAATTATGCGAAACAAGTTATGCGGATAGGAAAGGCAAATATCAAGGTCAATTGGGTGTTACACCCCCCAAAGTTTAAAGATTCTCCCAGACAAACTCTCTACCATTAACATTCTGAATAACTTTTAATATTTCTTTTGAGTTATCCTTAAAAAAAAGTTCAAATTTATCCTTTTCTTTTTTTTCCTTGATTTTAATAGTGTCAGGACTAGAAATTGTTTTTATAAACTTTTTCTGTATTATTTTTCCTCTCTCCAATACATTAAGAGTAATTTCTTCGTCAGTCTGAATATTTAACAATCTTAAGTAAAGATGAGCAGTCAAATCATCGTAAATAGCTCCATCATATTGAAGAGTTTCGGTTAGCTGACCTTTTATGTATTTAATTTTTTTTCTTGAATGATCTATTTTGTAACTTTCTTCTATCTTCCTTAATCCTCCCATGACGATTAAATTTCTTTTTATCTCAGATATCTGAATTAAATTTGTATAACTAAATTGAGTATCTTGGCTTAACTTAAAGAAAGGATGAGAGATTTCGTAAGTAATATTCCACTCATCTTTCAGATTGGTGAGATTTACTTTAAACTCTGATTCCTTATATTTAAATGTATAGCTTTCTTCATTAATAGGAAAAAGGTTGCTAGCTATCACAAAAAGAAAGCTTAAGCTGATTTTATAAATCAAATTCATCCTCGTAACATTTAAAATTTTTTCCATTAAGTTCATTAAGGTTAATTTCTCCTTCAACTATCATCTTGATAATCATTGGATAAAGTTTATGTTCTATTGAGTGAACTTTTGTAATCAAACCATCAATATCTTTATATTTGGTAGCTACAAATCTAGCTTGAGCAATTATTGGACCGCTATCCAAGCCTTCGTCTACAAGATGAATTGTCACTCCGTGAAACTTATCCTTGTTATTTATTACTTTTTCATGAGTGTTGAGACCAGGATATTTAGGCAGAAGAGAAGGATGGATATTGATAATTTTTCTATTAAATTTTTCTATAAAACTATTAGACAGTATCCGCATGAAACCTGCTAAAACAATTAAATCTACTTCATGTTTAATCAATAGTTCACTCAGTGCTTGATCAAAACTCTCTCTTGATGAAAAATTTTTATGATTCAAGAAAGCACTATTCAAATTTTCTTGTTTAGCTCTTGTTAATGCAAAAGCGGTTTCAATATTAGATATAACAAGTGAAATGTTTGCATTAATTTCACCAATATTTATAGAATCAATGATTGATTGAAGATTACTTCCGTTTCCAGATACTAAAACAGCGAGTTTTTTGATATCACCCAAATTGTATCTCTAATTTCTTCGTTTTATCGTTTACTACCTTTCCTAGTCTGACAAACGGCTGTCTAGATTTTTTCAGTTTGTATTCTAAATTAGCTTTGTCAGCGGGATGAATAATTACTATCAACCCAACTCCACAATTAAAGACCTCAGTCATTTCCTTAATTGTTAGGTTAGCTTTTGAGGAAATTAGATCAAAAAGATCTTTATGAAAAGGGTATCCCCTGGAAAAATCTATATGAGCACATTTACCATTTGGAATAACTCTTGGTAAGTTTTCTACGATGCCGCCTCCGGTAATATGACAAATTTGTTTGAGAGAAATAGATTTGGATAACTCACGGATAACATTTACATAAATTTTCGTTGGTTTAAGAAGTGCTTTGCCTAAAGTTGTTTTCCCCATTCGAGCTTTCAAATTTATCTTTCTCGCTTGTATGAGCTTTCTTATTAATGAGAATCCATTTGAATGTAACCCAGTAGATGAGAGGCCATAAATAAGATCATTATTTTTTACATTGCTAATTTTTAGTATTTTATTTTTTTCTGCTACTCCAACTGAAAAACCTGCCAAATCATATTTTCCTTTAGGAAATTCATCTGGATGTTCAGCTGTTTCCCCTCCGATAAGAGAGCATCCAGCTGCCAGACAGCCTTTTGATATTCCTTTAAAGATTTGTTTCTTTTTTCTTAAATTAATTTTATCTGTCACAAGATAATCTAAAAAGAAAAGAGGCTCAGCACCTACAGTTATCAAATCATTCACGCACATGGCAACAAGATCTTCACCAATAGTGCTGTGATCATTAAGTTTTTCTGCTATTGAAACTTTTGTGCCAACTCCATCAGTACATGCAACAAGTTTAGGGCTTTTATAGTTTTTTGGTATTGAAGCAAGAGCAGCAAATGAACCTATGTTTGAATCTATTTCTTTTCTAAGCGTCTTTTTTGCAAAAGGTTTAATAATGTCGACAAGCTTGTAACCTAAGTTGACATCAACGCCAGACGATTTATAGGTTATCTTCTTCTGCTTGCTCAATATTTCAGTGAATTTTTTTTTGAAATAATCATTATAATGATTTAGCAATGAGGAAGGTATTCTTAATTTTTCTTTTTTTCCAAGCTATTTTTTTAGCCAGTCAATCTGATCTTCCTGAGGTCTATACAGTAAAAATTGAAGATACTGGAAACGATATTTCTTTTTACTTAGATCAAGCAGTTCTAGAAGCAATTGTTAGAGCAACTGGAAATTTTGAGGAGACAAGGAATTCAAAAAAAATTATGGATCTTGACTTAAACTCTTACGTCAGGGAATACAAGTTCTTACAAGAGCAAAATAAAAATTTTATTGAAATTAAAATCGATGCTGTAGAACTGAGATCAAAATTATTTGATTTAAATTTTTCTTTATTTACAGAAAAAAAATTAAAAGCAGTCGTTTGGGTAAACTGTAATTTATCAAGCGAACTAAAATCAAAAACATATCAGATGGCCTTAGATGAATGTAACGTTTTAAAAGACATTATTTCTTCTGAAGCCAAAAAAAGGGGAGGGAGAGCTATATATCCAATTCTAGACTCAACAGAAATCACCTTCTATGAAGGGAAAAATATGGAAAGCTTTGAAAACATTTATTTTAATAATGAGAAATATTCTCCCGATGGATGGATGTATTGTTATAGAGAAAAAGGATTTCTTTGTTACCTGCCTAAGGAACCAAATAATGTTTTTTCTAATTTAAATCCCTATAATAGCTTTCTTCCTTTCGATGCTATCCAAGGTCTTTTAGACAATATATCGGATCCTTACAGAGTGAAATCTGGATCAAAAATTAAAAAGATTCTCATTACCGTTCAAGGAAATACATCTTTTGACGCTCTTCAGACATTCAAAGAGTTCCTTGACCAAAATTTCTTGGTTAAAAAGTCATTTCTTCACAGACTAGAGGATAATATGTTTAGTTTTATGGTTACCACTGACTCTGATTCCGATGACCTTGTTGAAGTAATGCTGACTGATAATTTACTAACTTTGAGCAGCAAATCGTCTGAAGAAATAATTTTTCAGAAAATAAACTAAATGCTTTCAAATATTCCAAATATCCTTACGGTATTGAGACTTCTCTCTGTGTATCCCCTCATAATTTTCATATTAGAGGAACAATTTTTTTTGGCCTTAGGAATATTTTTTTTAGCGGGGATATCAGATTTACTAGATGGATTTTTAGCTAGAAAATTTTCATGGCAATCAAGATTTGGACAAATTGCTGATCCAGTTGCAGATAAAACATTGGTGGTGGCAACAATAATTTCTTTAGGTTCAATAGACCTCATCGAAAACTGGTTTATGTTTATGGTTCTTGGCAGAGATTTATTAATTATTGTAGGGGTAGTACTGGCAAATTACTTGATATCTGATTATCAAGTTGCTCCAAATTATCTTGGAAAATTAAATACAACAATTTTACTCTTATTGGTTGGCATTATTTTAATTGATGCCGTTGGCTTTTTAGTTACTGATATAGCAATTTACTGGATATCAATCCTTTTTATATTCACAAATACCTTAAGCTTGATAGTTTATTTCATTGATCCTGGCATAAAAATCCTACGCAACATAAAGTGATGGATCAAAAGACTTTCAAGTTCAATTCAGAAATTTATCTATCAAAAGAGAATTTGCAGTCAATTGATACATTTGAGAAAAACTTTAAACAGCTTCAGAATTTCTTTTCTGAAAATAATAAATTTATTTTGCTTTACGGAGACGAAAAGTCAGGGAAGAAGTATATTTTAAATTCGTTTATCAATTGTTTTCATTTTGATAAAAAAATTTTTTATGCATCACTAGAAGATGATTATTTTTCTGAACAAATCCTAGAAGGTATATCTTATTTCGATGTAATAGTATTGGATAGGTTAGATCTTGCTCATACTGATTCCAATTGGGAGTTAGGAATTTTTAACCTTTACAACGAATTAAATGAAGCAGATAAAAATAAAATTATTTTTCTTTCTGATAAACCTCTTAATTCAATCGAATTTAATTTGAAGGATCTTCAATCAAGAATCGCATCAATTTCTGCTATGAGTTTTGCTGAATTAAACGATGAGGAAAAAAGAATATTGATGAAATTAATTTTCAATAAAAGAGGCATATCGATTGATAAGTCTGTACTATCGTACGCTTTAGAAAGAAGCTCTAGAAACCTTGAGAATATAATTAACTTAGTTCAAAAAATTGATGAATACTCCCTATCAAAAAAAAGAAATATCACGGTGCCTTTGTTAAAAGAAATCTTAGAGTCATGAGAATTATAAAATTATCCTTTTTTTTACTAATCATTACGGCATGCTCCGAATCAGATCTTATGATTCATAAACAAAATGGTTTGATGCTGGAAGATTTAAAGGAAAAGAACACAGTGATAAATTTTTGGGCAGACTGGTGCCCACCTTGTATTAAAGAGATTCCTGAATTGAATGCTTTATATGAAGAGAATAAAGATGAACTTAATGTTTACTTATTTCATTTCGATGAACTTGCTGGAGCAGAATTAGACGAACAACTAATAAGGTTCAATGCAAGGATACCTTCTCTCTTAACAAGTCCCTATCAAATCTTTGGAATTGACATTCCAGAAACTCTTCCCGTGACGGTAATCATTGATAGAGATTTAAATGTGAAAGAAGTTTTGAGAGGTCCACAAACAAAAGAGTCAATAATCCAAAGATTGGAGCTCATTAATTAGACCTTCGGGATCAATTCTTCTTCCCTTAATGAAGATTTCAAAATGTAAATGAGGGCCGGTCACCCTTCCTGAAGAGCCAACGGTTCCAATTAGTTGACCCTTTTCAAGATATTCATTCTCGTTTACAAATATCTCATTTAAATGAGAATAAGAAGAAAGAAATCCATTCCCATGATCAAGTATTATATTGTTCCCTTTGTAAAAAAGGTTTCCTACAAAAATGACTCTTCCATTTAATGGAGCAATTATTTTTGTACCTTCGCTGTTAGCAATATCAAGACCGAGATGGCGGTTTCTAGGAGAACCATTTATAAATCTACGCAATCCAAATCTACTTGAAATATAACCAGAAACTGGCTGAATCATAGGCCAATTTAAATTTATTTGATCTGAGTTAACTGCATATTTGGAATTTAATATTACTTGTTCTTCTCTTATTCTTTTCCTTGATTCAGGAGATATTTTTATAAAATTTTGGTCCTCTATAGTGATTCTGGACTCCCTAAATTTTTTTTCTTGAATAACAAAAACTCTATCAGAAACATAAATTCTTTGGTTTTTAAGCTCCAATGGGACTGGGTAAACCAAAGTAAAGGTTTTATCGCTATTAAAACACTGAATACCTTGAAAATTTTCCTGATAATCATTTGAAGTAACTGTGATGTGTCCGCCTGGAACAAGATTAGATTTAGGAAAGTTACAGTCGTTTTTAATACTTATTATTTTATTTGAACAGGAAATAACAATTAAAAAAATTATCGGAAATAATTTTCTAATCATTATTTATATTTGTAACATCAGCTTCATACGATATTTTCGCAGAAGTGACAGATATTTTATCTTCCAAAGAAATATCATCTATTGATTTGACCACAACTCCTTTTTTATTCCTGACAATTGAATAACCTCTTTCTAAAACATTGAAAGGACTTAGTTGCTCAATCTGTGAAGAATACGATGTGATGAGATTTTGTTTCTCACTAAGATGCTTTGAATGAAGCGTTTTAATTTTTGATAAATTATCATCTATATTTTCCTTAAATCGAGCCAATTTAGAATTTGGGTTTAATAAATCTATGGACCTTTTTGAGAAGTTTATGATTTCCCTCACTTTATTGAATCCACTCAAAAAAGAATTATGCAATCTAAGAGTGCTCTCATCTAGTTTAAGAAAATTTTCATTTATTTTATTCAATGGGTTTACGATTCTTTGACTAAGGTTTTTAACTTCTTGATTAAGAAAATTTAAATTATTAAAAAAAACCTTATTTAAAAATTTTTCATAATTTTCTAAAGAATTAGAAATTTGAAATATTTCTGAAGAAATAATTTCCGCTGCACCGGACGGAGTTGGTGCTCTTAAGTCACAAACAAAATCACATATTGTAAAATCTGTCTCATGACCAATTGCACTTATAGTTGGAATATTTAGTTTAGATATTGCTAAAGCAATTTTTTCTGAATTAAAAACCCACAGATCTTCAATCGATCCTCCACCTCTGGCAAATACAAGCAAATCATATTTATATTTTGGTTGAATTTCATTTATCAGATTTAAGTTGTTGAGGATACTCTGTTCTGCTTCCTCTCCTTGAACAAGAGATGAGAATAAATTGACCTCAATACTCGGGGCTCTTCTATTTAAGACATTCTTAATATCTTGAAGCACCGCTCCTTTTTCAGATGTAATCAATGCAATTTTTTGAGGATAGCTAGGTATTTCTAATTTGTTGCTTTCATCAAATAATCCTTGATTGTTCAGTCTAGTTTTAAGTTTTTCATATTCTTCATAAAGCTTTCCAATCCCATCTTTTTCCAGTGATTCAACTTGAAACTGATAATTTCCTCTTGCCAAGTACATTGAAGCACTGCCTAAAGCAATAAATTCATCTCCTTCCTTGGGGATAAAATTTAATAATGAATTTTTGAACTTAAACATAACGCATTGAATTTGAGATTCTTCATCTTTAAGAGTGAAATACCAATGCCCAGATGGATAAGATTTAAAATTTGATATCTCACCTTTAATCCAGATATCTGAAAATGAATTTTCTAAAGTTTTTTTTGCTGAATTATTTAATTCGCTAACTGTGAAGATGTATCTATTGCCCTTTTGATCATTCCAATTCATTAGTGCAGTATAGCTAATCTTGAATAAATGCTTAAAGATGAGTGTTCAAAATAAATATCCTTTTTACCTTTCCACGGTAATCGGTGCGATATTAATTGGATTAGCTCCAATACTTATGCGTTACAGTGAAGTTTCTCCCTCGATGACAGGGTTTTATCGTTTCTTTTTTGCTTTCTTAATTTTACTGATTTACGGAGCTATTAAAGGCAAGAAATTTTTCGTAAATACAAATCTTTACATTCTTGCATTGCCTGGAATATTTTTTGGTGCAGACATTGCACTATGGCATACGGCAATCATGATCACTCCTGTAACTAATGCGGCTTTGTTAGTTAACACTGCGCCAATATACGTCGGAATCATATCCTTTTTATTTTTTAAGGAAAGAATTAGTAAATTGTTTCTAATCTCCTTAATTCTTTCTTTTATAGGCGTCAGCTTAATTATTCTTAATCTTCAAAATTTTGATGTTTTTTTAGGCAAAAACCTTAGAGGGGACTTACTTTCTTTGCTGGCTGCAATTTTTTATGCAGGATATTTGGTATCTGTGAGAAGACTATCAAGCAATTTAGATACATTTCAGCTCATGCTTTACTCAGCTTTGTTTGGTTGCATTCCTCTTTTAGCTCTTGGTTTTTTTGAGACCGGTATAAAGTTCCCAATTTCTCTTCAGGGAGTAGGGAATCTTTTATTACAGTCCACGCTGGTTCAAATCATTGGACAAGGATTAGTCATTTATGGCTTATCTCAGATAAGCGCGCAATTCACATCTCTCATTTTGCTTTTACAAGTTTTAACGGCAGCAATATTGAGTATGTTTCTCTTTAATGAACTGCTCTTATTTCAACAGATCTTAGGTGGTATTATTTTGATTATAGGAATTTATATTGCGGGTTTAAACGAGAGAAAGAGTAATCATGACAAAAAATGAAGTAATAAAAATTGCAAATTGCAGCGGTTTCTATGGAGATAAACTCTCTGCTGCTAAGGATATGGTTGATGGAGGTCCGATAGATGTTCTAACTGGAGATTACTTGGCTGAATTAACTATGACCATTCTTTATAACCAAAAGCTTAAAAGAGGTGAAGATCATGGTTATGTGGGAACCTTTTTAAAACAATTTAAGGATGTAGCCGAAAAATGTCAGCAAGAAGGAATAAAAATTGTTACCAATGCAGGGGGATTAAACCCAAAAGGCATGGCTTCAATGATTGAAGACATTGTTTCAGAACTCAACTTAGAGTTAAAAGTAGCTTATATCGATGGTGATGACCTCATGCCTGAATTATCAAAATTAAATGAATCAGGAGAGGAAATAAAAAATATTGATACGAATGTATCTCTTTTTGATTATGATAAAAAAGCTGTAACTGCAAATGCTTACTTTGGCGCTTGGGGTATTAAAGAAGCGCTGGACTCAGGAGCAGATGTGGTTATTTGTCCAAGAGTCACAGATGCTGCAGTAGTAATTGGTCCTGCTGCCTGGAAGTTCAATTGGCAAAGAAATGACTACGATAAATTAGCTGGTGCTCTTGCAGCTGGCCACCTAATTGAATGTGGAGCACAAGTTACCGGAGGTAATTATTCTTTCTTTAGAGAAGTGCCTTCATTCAGTAACGTTGGTTATCCCATTGCAGAAATAGAAGAGGATGGAAATTTTACAATTACTAAACATCCTAATACCGGAGGATTGGTTTCTGTTGGTACTGTAACGGCACAACTTCTATATGAAATAAGCAGTCCCGCATATATTAATCCTGACGTAATTGCCAATTTTGATACTCTAAAAATCGAACAAGAATCCAACGATAGAGTTTATGTCAGTGGTTGCAAAGGAAGCAGCCCTCCAGACAAACATAAGGTTTGTATTAATTTAGCTGGAGGTTTTAGAAACGGAATTGAACTTTTATTAACAGGTTTAGATATAGAAGAAAAAGCAGATTTGATTACTGATTCAATTTTCGAAAATGTAGGCGGAAGAGAACAATTTGATAAGGTAGACGTTCAACTCCACAGAACCGATAAAATTAATCCAAACAGTAATGAGGAGGCCCAAGCATTCTTAAGAATTGATGTAATGTCTAAGGATGCTGATAAAGTTGGCAGATTATTCAATGCAAAAATTGTAGAACTAGCTTTAGCTAATTTTCCTGGTTGGACAGGAAGAAGTGGGGTAGTACCTAGCGGACCTTTCATAGAATATTGGCCAGCTTTAGTCGACAGCAAATTTGTTAGGGAACAAGTTCATTTTCTAGGAGAGACGAAAGAAGTGGTTCCAACCAGCCAGCTTGATTACGAAGAGATTCTCTATCAAAAAAAACCTTACTCTAATCCAGAAGTTGATAAAACAATTCTGGAAGAAGTTCCATTTGGCAATCTTTACGGAACACGTTCAGGCGACAAGGGTGGATGTGCGAATGTTGGAGTTTGGGCAAAAAATAAAGACAGTTATGCTTTCCTGTATGACTTTTTAACTGTAGACAAATTTAAGGAATTATTGCCTGATCTAAGTAACTTTGAAATTGAAAGGTATGAATTACCAAACATTCTTTCACTAAATTTCTATGTCCGTGGAATTCTTCAAGATGGAGTTTCTTCTTCGACTAGAATGGATCCTCAAGCTAAATCACTCGGGGAATATTTAAGGGCAAAAATAATTCAAGCACCCAAACAACTTTTATAGGAAAAAATATGACAGATAAATTATCTTTAGAGGGCTTAAATTTTCAAGCAACTAAGTTAAACATTGCCAACAATGTTTTAACTCTTACCCTAAATAGACCAGAGAAAAAGAACGCTTTAAATAACGTCATGATGAATGAAATTAATTATGCTCTAGCTTACGCAAAACAAGAGAGAAGCATCAGGGTAGTTATCATCGCTGCCGAAGGTGACGTTTTTTGTGCTGGAGCAGATTTAAATAGAAAACAAGAAGAATCAAATGTTCCGAGGATAGAAGGCTCTGATGACATAAGTATGTCCATAAGGCATTTATATAAACCCGTAATTTGCAAAATTCAGGGTTCTGTCCATGCCGGCGCATTATTGATGGTTACAAATTGCACTCATGCTATTGCAGTGGAAAATGCAAAATTTTCAGCGCCAGAAATACTCAGAGGAGTTTGGCCGCATATGGTAATGGCAGGCCTATTTAGAGTAATGCCTAAAAGAGCTGGATTAGATTTCTGCATGAGAGGCCAAGCGATTGATGCAAAAAAAGCAGAGGAGTGGGGTTTAATAAATGAATCTGTACCCAACGATCAGTTAGATGAAAGGGTAGATAGCCTTGCAAGTGACCTTGCTAACCTTGCTCCGGGTACCATGCAATTTGGACTGGAAGCCTATGTCAATCAGGATGGAATGAATTTTGATGAAGCTTTACCTTATTTAGGTAAAAAAAGTGCGGAAACCTTTGCGGGTCCAGATGCTCAAGAGGGCATTTCAGCTTTTTTGGAAAAAAGAGAACCAAAGTGGGATTAATCTTCTAAAATCACCAAAGTTGAGCCGCTCTCAACCTGATCTCCAACAGCAATCAATACTTCTTTAACGTTTCCATCACTTGGAGCGGTTACCTTATGCTCCATTTTCATAGCTTCAAGAATCACTAAAGTTTGGCCAGACTTAACAGACTCATTTTTTTTGACAGGTACATCAACCACTTTTCCAGGCATAGGAGCAGTTAAGCCGCCGGCTATTTCGTTTATCGAGCTGGATTCAAACCTTTCTTTCATCTCAAACAGTAAGTCTCCCTTAATAGTTTGAATAAGAAACTTTCCTTCATGATATGTAATTTTTGAAATGATCCTTTTTCCATCAATTTCAATATCTATTGATTCATCATCAAATTCATAAATTCTTACTAAAGCATCATTTGAAAGACAAAAGTCTCCACCTCTCTTTGACTTGTATTTGACCTCAATAACATCATCACCAAAAATTAAATCTACTTTTTGATGTGGAAGCCTTGCGTTATGCCAACCAGATTGAATGTTAGAAAGAACACTAGCATTTTCTCTGTTTTTAGCTTGATTCCACATGGCTACCGCTACAGCATGATCAAAAATTTCTTTTTCTGATAAATCAATTTCTGTGTTGAGATTTACTCTCTCAACAAAGTCGGTTGTTGTTTTTCCTTTGAGAAAATCTTCAGACCTTAAGATTGAAATAAGATAATCACGGTTTGTCCTCATGCCACCAAAATGACTTCTTTCAAGAGCCAAGGCTAGCTTTTGAGCAGCTTCCTCTCTAGTTTCAGCATATGAAATAACTTTTCCAAGCATAGGATCAAAATTTGAGGACACAACAGTTCCTTTTTCAATCCCTACATCCCAGCGTACAGAAGGGTTATCGCATGGATCGAAGGCAATTATATCTCCAGTGACTGGGAGAAATTCATTTGCAGGATCCTCCGCATAAAGCCTAACTTCGATTGAAGAACCTATCAATTCAACATCATCTTGAACAAACTCTAATTCATTGCCTTGAGCAATCTTTATTTGTTCTTTAACAAGATCTAGACCAGTTACCTCTTCTGTTACCGGATGTTCTACTTGGAGTCTTGTGTTTACTTCTAAAAAAAAGAATTCTTTGGTTTTATCATCAAACAAAAATTCAACTGTTCCTGCAGATTCATATTTAAGTGCAGAAGCAAGCTGAACAGCCGCAGATCCAATTTTGTCTCTGAGCTCTTGATCAATAACTGTAGAAGGAGATTCTTCAACAATTTTTTGATGCCTTCTTTGAATTGAGCACTCTCTTTCTCCTAAGTGAACAACGTTTCCAAAAGAATCACCTAAAATTTGAATCTCTATGTGACGAGATTTTTCTACATATCTTTCTAAAAAAACTCTTTTATCGCCAAAACCGCTCTCTGCTTCACGCTCGGCAGCTGATATGCTCTCTTTTAACTTTTTGGGATCTTCAACAATTCTCATCCCCTTACCACCTCCTCCAGCAGAAGCTTTAACAAGAATTGGATATCCAATTTTTTTTGCATCTTTGGCGTCAGAAGTCATAGGAAGAGTTGGAACGCCAGCCTTTTCAGCTAATTTCTTAGAGGTAATTTTATCTCCCATTTTTTTAATGACATTCCCGCTTGGTCCTATCCAAATGATCCCTGCTTTTTTCACAGAGTTTGCAAACCCAGCATTTTCAGATAAAAAGCCATATCCCGGATGAATTGCATGAGAACCTGAATTTTTTGCAATAGAAATTATTTCTTTCGCATCCAAATAACTGCCTTCCAACTTATAAGCTTCATCAGCCTCCTTAACATAAGGAGAATTAGCATCATCTTGTGTATAAATAGCAACACATGAGATTCCCATATCTTGAGTGCTGCTGATCACTCTACTTGCAATTTCGCCTCTATTTGCAATTAGTAATTTTTTAATGATCATAGTCTGAACACTCCAAATCCATCTGATCCCTTAACTTCTTTATTGTTTACAACAGAAAGGCAAATACCAAGAACTGTCCTAGTATCTCTTGGATCAATAATCCCATCATCGGAAATTGCACTTGTGGCTATTAAAGCTTCAGAACCTTTGTCATGAGAAATTTTTTGACCTTCTACAATTCTCGCATCTTCTTTTTCATCGAAGGGGAGACCATCACGCATAGCTTTTGCTCTTCTTACCATCGACATAACTCCAGCTATTTGTTCCCCTCCCATTACGGCAATCTTTGCTGTTGGCCATAAAAAGGTAAAAGCATTACCAAATTCTTTTCCAGACATGGCATATGTACCGGCACCGTATGAGTTTCCAAGAATAACTGTCAAATGAGGAACCTCAGAATTTGAAACTGCATTTAGCATTTGTGCACCTTTTTTAATCGATCCATTCTGCTCAAATTCTTTTCCAATATTAAAACCTGTAATATTTTGTAAAAAAACAAGAGGTATGCTTATCTGATTGCATAGTTGAATAAAGTGGGCTGCCTTTTGAGATGAATCTGGAAATAAGGAACCATTATTTCCCAAAACTCCAACTGTGTGCCCATGAATTTTCATGAAACCGCATATAATTGTTGGTCCAAAGAGGGGTTTGAATTCTTCAAACCTTGAACCATCTGCAATTCTTGAAATTACTTCGCGAACATCAAAAGGTCTTTTCAAGCTTGGATTCACAATACCTAATAAATCTTCTTGATCATTAATTGGCTCTTCATAGATAGAATCGGGAGAATTACCTTCTTTTGACCAATCAAGATGAGACATAACTTCTCTGCCAATTCTTATTGCATCCATTTCATCTTCCGCAAAATAGTCCGCTAAACCAGATTTTTCAGCATGCATCTTTGCTCCACCTAGACTTTCGGCATCAGATTCTTCACCTGTTGCCATTTTAACTAATGGCGGACCACCCAAAAATACTTGAGACTGTTCTTTAACAAAAATATTGTAATCTGACATTCCCGGCTGGTAAGCGCCCCCTGCAGTGGAAGATCCAAAAGTAATTGTAACAGTTGGAATACCTAGCTTTGATAGTTCGGTTATCTCATAGAACTGTCTTCCTGACTCAGCAAAATGACCAACATTTAAAGCAACTGAAGAGCGGTTTCCTCTAGGTCTCAAATCTCCGCCAGCTGATTCAACAAATTGCACAAAAGGAATGCGGCAGTCTCTGGCAATTTGCATTGCTCTCATCCATTTTTTTACTGAGAACGCTTGCATTGCCCCAGCCAAAACTGTTGGATCATTAGCAAAAATAATACATTCAACACCGGCAGAAACTCCTATGCCGGCTACGCAACCTCCTCCTACTGGATAGTCAGACTTATAACCGGCTAGTGGGCTAATTTCTAAAAATGGACTATCAGGATCTAAAAAATTAAAAATTCTCTCTCTTACAGGAAGCTTTCCTCTAGCAGCAAGTCTTTCATGATGCCTCGGACCACCACCAGCTTCAGCTTCATCGAGTAGTTCATCAATCTCATCGAGCTTTCCGAGCATAGATTTTTTATTTGAAATAAATTCATCATCGTTTAGGTTTAAACGAGTTTTTAATGGTTGTGTTTCTAACATGATTTTTTAAAGAAATTTTTAAATAAAATATGCCTCAATATTTCTATATTGTCTATTTTTTGATAGCCTAACTAAGTGATGACTTGCATAGACTTGAATACTATAATCCTCGTTTCTTTGGGCGATTAACTCAATTGGTAGAGTGCCACCCTTACAAGGTGGAAGTTACAGGTTCAAGTCCTGTATCGCCCACCATTTATCTAAATATTTGAATTCTCCTTTTTGAGTTCAAAATATCCAATTTTGTAACATTATTTCCAATTAAAAATGTTATTTTTTATAAATGAAAAGAAGACAATTTTTACGTACCCTTGGCATCCTTCTAGTTCTCTTGCCATTTAGAATTTTCCCTTTTAGCCAAGATAAAAAAATCTCTTTTAAATATGGAGTTGCAAGCGGAGATCCAACTAATTCAAACGTCATTCTCTGGACAAAATTATCAGGAGTAGAAAGCAAAAAGAAGAAAGTTAGATGGGAAGTCTCTGATCAAAAAGACTTTTCCAGAATTATTGCTAAAGGGCACGTAACTGCAAAACTAAGCGATGATTTTACTGTGAAAGTTGATGCAAGAATCCCAGATCAATTTAATGGAGAAAGCATTTTTTATAGGTTTACTGCCGACAAAATTTATTCTGAAATTGGTAAAACAATAACTTTACCTTCTTACAATCCAAGAAGTTTCAATATTGCTTTTTGTAGTTGTTCTAATTATCCAGCAGGATATTTTAATTCTTACAAAGAAATTGCTGAAAATACAGATATCCATCTTGTTCTTCACTTGGGCGATTATCTTTATGAATATGCAGTCGATGGATATGCATCTTCTAATGCAAAAGAGATGAATAGATTAGTTGAACCCAAACACGAAATTATCTCACTTGATGATTACCGTAAGAGACATGCAACCTACAGAAAAGATAATGATCTTAAAAAGCTACACGCAAATAAACCAATGATTGCGGTCTGGGATGACCATGAGTTCACTAATGATACATGGAAAGATGGAGCTGAAAATCACCAAAAGAACGAGGGAAACTTTCAAGAAAGAAAACGAAATGCACTCAAAGCATATTATGAATGGATGCCCATTCGCGAGAAAGGTAAAAAAGAAAAAATTTGGAGAAGTTTTAAAATTGGAAATCTTATAAATCTAATGATGTTAGATACAAGATCGGTTGCAAGAGATAAGCAATTGGATATCGAAAGTTATTTTGAGGGTAAAAATTTCAAAACAAAATCATATAAGAGAGACTTACAAAAACCTAGAAAGCTTCTTGGAAATGAGCAGTTTAAATGGATTAAAAATAATAATTCAAATGAATTCAAATGGTCAATTTTTGGACAGCAAATATTAATTGGACCAAAATATTTGCCAAATATTTTAAGTCAAATTGATATCGACGAATTTCCATCATACATACAGAGATTCAGAGCTCTATCTGGAAAAGAAATTCCTTACAACACAGATCAGTGGGATGGTTATCCTAAAGAAAGAGATAAATTTTACAAAATTATTAGCAACTCACAAGCAAATGTAATTTTGGCCGGAGATTCACACTGCTCTTGGGTATCTAATTTATATGACAAAAGTAATTTCATTGGAGTTGAAATAGGTGCGCCTTCCATTTCTTCCCCAAATTTTGTTGACACTTTTGGAAGCCTTGTAAATTCAATAGAGAAATCCTTTGTTGAATCAAATAGAGATTTAGTTTGGATGGATGGTAAGAATAAAGGTTACACGGAAATTTCAGTTCATTCTGATTTTATTGAAGCAAAGTTTCATTATGTCTCTACAGTAAAATCAAAGAATTATCGAAAACTTAAACCAATTTCTTTCAGAATAGAACATAACAAACCAATATAAATTTAAAAGAAATACATTCTCATTTTAAGTAAGTTACTTTCTTTACATACTATGTATAATTGTCTACCTCAATTGGACCGGTAGTTCAGTTCTGGTTAGAACGCCGCCCTGTCACGGCGGAGGTCGCGGGTTCGAGTCCCGTCCGGTCCGCCATAAATAAAAGGTTATATATGAAAATTGAAGAAATTTTTTCTGTCAAAGATAAGGTAGCACTAGTTACAGGTGGTTCAAGAGGGGTTGGCGAGATGATTGCATCCGCTTATTTAGCTAATGGAGCAAAAGTTTATATAACTGCTAGAAAAGCAGAAGCTTGCGACAATAAAGCAATTGAACTAAGTGAAAAATACAATGCTGAATGTATTTCAATTCCTAATAATGCATCTAGTTTGGAGGGTATTCAGGAACTTTTCGAAGAAATAAATCAAAAAGAATCAAAATTAGATATCTTAGTCAATAATGCTGGTGCAGCATGGGGAGAGCCGATTGAAGAATTCTCAGAACTTGGTTGGGATAAGGTAATGGACTTAAACGTCAAAAGTATGTTTTTTGTTACGCAGAAATTTTTACCTTTATTAAAGAAAGGATCTACCAAAGAAAATCCAGCCAGAGTGATTAATATCGGTTCGATTGATGGTATTAATACACCGGCTTTTGAAAACTATGTTTACAGCGCTTCTAAAGCGGCAGTTCATCATTTGACTAGACATCTATCCTCAAGATTGGTGAAAGATAATATTTTAGTAAATGCAATTGCTCCTGGACCATTTCCAAGCAACATGTTGGGGTCTGCAGTGGCTCATAACTATGATCCTTTAGTTGAAAGAAACCCTATGAAAAGAATAGGCACTGCTGAGGATGTTGGAGGTCTTGCAATCTTTTTATCTTCACGTGCTGGAAATTTCACTGTTGGTGAGACCATTATTTGCGATGGAGGTTTAACAGCTTCATCAGGTCACGACCTTACATCTGAATGAAAAAAACCCCGCATTATGCGGGGTTTTTCAAGAGAAAGTATCTCAACTAATCTCTTACTAGAGGCGGGACGTACCGGCCTCTAGCCGGAATACGGGTCAACCCGTTGTCAAGAGGCACCCCCTGATATTCCTGCTAAATCGTTAATATTAATTTTGGACCACCTCCTGTACAGGGTAAATTTTTTGAAAGCAGTTCTAGAGAATCCCTGATATTTTTCACTAGCTGCGACACCTAATCTAATTTTAATACTTGATTGTGTTGAGAACAATTAAATACTACACAAATAACTGAAAAGAATTTGGAAATAAATAATTCAAAGCTAATAGGAGCAAGCCACAGATTATATTTAAGAAAATACCCGCTCTAACCATGCGGTTTATCGGAATATAACCCGATGCGTAAACAATAGAATTTGGAGGAGTTGCTACCGGAAGCATGAATGCACAACTAGCAGCGATAGTAAGAGGAACTATGAGCAGCATGGGATTGACCCCAATGTTTATACCAATCCCTGCAATGATGGGAATGAATGTAATGGTTGTTGTTAAATTACTGGTCAATTCTGTTAATGCGATGACCATTGTGATTACGATGAACAATACCAAAATCAGGCTGGCTTCGTTTGGCACTAAGTTAGCAAGCCAAATGGCTAGGCCACTATCATTGACGACATAAGCAAGAGTCATTCCGCCACCAAATAAAAAAATTAAACCCCAAGGAAATTTATTTTGGATATCTTCCCAGTCCAGTAAGCACTTTTGATTTGAAGTCAAAAAGAAAAGACTCAAACCACCCATCATCGATATAACCGCATCCTCTAGTAAAAATAGAAAAGGAAGGTCATCAATTATTTTTCGAAACACCCATCCCAAAGCAGTAAACAAAAATACAAGAGAAACTATCTTTTCCTCTCGGCTCATAACACCTAATTCTTCTTTAATTTCAAAAAGAATTTTTTCAGCACTGCCGGTATCAGAAAAATTAATTGGAAATAGGAATTTTGTTAGAACCAACCAAATGATTGGTAAAGAGATAATTGAAAAAGGTGCTGCAATTGAAAACCAATCTATAAAACCTATATCTAAATTATAGTTTTCAAATGCATATTGAATTAAAACACCGTTGGGTGCTGTTCCAATAGGTGTAGTTATTCCACCTAAAGATGAAGAATATGCAATTCCCAGAAGTAAGCAGACTTGAAAATTTAGTTTCTGATCTTCGGATAAATTTTTGATGGAATCATTGATTGCTTGAATGATAGAGATACCGATAGGAAGAAGCATAATGGTTGTAGAGGTATTCATAATCCACATGCTCAAAATAAAACTCGCTATCATGAAGCCTGCAATTAATCTCTCACTTTTGAATCCAGTAATAGATAAAACAATCAAAGCTATTCGCTTGTGTAAATTCCATTTTTGCATGGCAATAGCAATCATGAATCCTCCAGCAAACAAAAATTGAACTTTATTCATATACTCTTTTGAAAGGACTCCAATTTCTTCTACACCTAAAAGAGGGAAGGCGATAATGGGGATAAGCGCTGTTGCAGGAAGGGGTAATGCTTCTGTTGCCCACCAAATACCCATCAAAATAAAAACAGCTGCAGTTATCTGACCTCTTTGAGATAAATCATCCGGATTAAAAAAGATTAAGATTGTTATAAATAAAAGAATCCCCGACCAAAATCCTATTTTTTTTGAATCCATTTATTTAATGAGTAATCTTTAAATTTGAGAAGGTTTTCGAAATATCATCATGAATTAAAACATCTGCAAAATGATCGAATTGCGTTTTTTCATTGTTGACAATCAATAGCTTGGCGTCATTTTCTTTTGCGATTAAAGGAAAATTTGCTGCAGGAAAAACCGACAAGGATGATCCAGCAACAATAAAAACATCAGCTTTTAATGTTTCTTCATGTGCAATAATCATTTTATCTTCAGGCATTGGCTGCCCAAAAGATATCGTTGCTGTTTTTATCCATCCGTTACAAGAATCACATTTAGGTGGCTTATTGGTAGATTTAAACTCTTCATGAATGAAAGAAAGTTCAAATCTTTTTTTGCAATCCAAGCAAACTGCAAAAGTTGCATTACCATGAAGTTCTGTGACAGATGCATCATCGAGCCCAGATTTTTGATGAAGATTATCTACGTTTTGTGTAATGCAATGCCCAGCTTTTTTTAAATTAATTATCTCAGAGATTATTGTATGCCCCTCATTGGGAATTTTTTCTTGAAAATTTGACTTAAATTCCACGCTTTGGGTCCAATATTTCATTCTCATTGATTCTTGACTCATAAAATCCTGAAACATAATGGGAGTATTTGTTTTCCAAAAACCTTTTGGTCCCCGAAAATCTGGTATTCCTGAATTAGTACTTATACCTGCGCCAGTAAAAAAAACTGGATAATTTGAGTGTAGAATGTGATCAGTAAATTGCTCAATTGCAGTCATCCTATAATTATAACTGAGCTGATCAACCTACATGGCAAAATATGTTTTATCTTTAGACGGTGGAGGAGTTAGAGGGCTAGCAACTTCTGTATATTTATTTGAGCTAGAAAAGCGATTAAAGAAACCTCTCTCGTCTAAGTTTGATTTAGTTGTTGGAACATCAACGGGCGGAATAATTGCCCTGGTAATTTCAGTTTTGGAAATTGAAGGCCCCAGACTTTTAGAAATCTATTCAGAGGCAAACTTAAAAAAAATATTTTCACGATCCTTTTCAAGTTTCTTTAGAACCAAATACAGCGGCGATAGAAAGATGGAAGTACTTCATGAGTATTTTGGAAATTTGAAAATGTTTAATGCAGATTTACCTTGTTCAATTCTTGCACATAATTTAGATACAAGATTTCCAACAATCTTCTCTGAGAGAGAACATCCGGATTTGTTTGTTGCTGATATTGCGGCTGCTACATCTGCAGCGCCAACATATTTTCCCGCAGTCGAAATTGAATCAAATTGGTATGTTGATGGTGCGGTTTCAACTAATAATCCTGCCTTAATAGCTTATTCTGAAGGAAAAAAATTATTTCCAGGAGAAGAAATAAAAGTCTTTAGTGTTGGTACTGGGTTTAATAATAATTTCGTTGAGGGTTCTAAAACAAAATATTGGGGATCTCTATCTTGGCTGAGAGGAGGAATCATTCCAATGCTTTTAGAATCAAATCTCGAACATCAATTAGCTCAGGAAATTATTGGTCAAAATTATTTTCGAGTTGACTCTAATCTGAATGAAGTTGCCTCTAAAATAGATATCAAAACAATGAGTAATTTGGAATTAATGAGAGAAATGGGTCTTAAATGGTGGGATAAATTTGAAAACTCTTCTCTGAAATTTTTAGATGAAACTTAAAAATAATAAAATTGGAATTTTAGGATCTGGCTCTTGGGGAACAGTTCTCGCTGATATCGCAGCAAATAATGGATATGAAGTGTCAATCTGGTCACGTAATTCAAGCATCATTAATGAAATAAATAAAAATCATACAAATAAAAAATATTCTGGTAACAAGAAATTACATAAAAATATAAATGCTACTTCAAATCAAAAAGAGGTATTGAATCTAAGCCATGTAATAGTTTGCATACCGTCATCATCTGTAAGGAGTTTTTTCAGAAAAAATAAAAAACACATAGTGCCAGAGACTTCCTTTCTAATAGCCTCAAAAGGTCTGGAAAAGAAAACTTTTTACACAATGAGTGAAATTCTCAAGGAAGAACTCACGATGGAATCAAACATAAGTGTTTTATCTGGCCCTAATTTAGCCTCCGAAATCATCGAGGGCATGGCAGCAGCTTGTGTGATCGCTGCTAAAAACAAAAAAACAGGGAAAGATTTTTTAAACATTTTTGATAGCCAAAGTTTTAAAGTTTTTCTGAACAATGATGTTAAAGGTGTTGAACTTGCTGGGGCTCTAAAAAATATTTATGCAATCGTTTCTGGATTATCCGATGGATTAGGAAACAAAAAAAATACAAAAGCAATGATTTTGACAAGAAGTCTGGTAGAAATGTCTCACCTTTTTGAGGCTTTGAAATTAAAAAAATTAACTTTATTAGGTTTAGCTGGAGTCGGCGATCTCTTTGCCACCGCCAGTTCAGAAAAAAGTAGAAATTATTCTTTCGGTTATCTTTTGGGTAAAGGAAAAACGCGAGACGAGGCAAAAAAAATAATAAATCAGGTTATTGAGGGAGAAAAAACTTTAAAAATAGTCTATGAAAAAGTTACTGCCCTAGAATTAGATATGCCAATAGTGGAAAAACTATACAATATCGTCTTTAAAAAAGGCTCAGTAAAAGAATCTTTTGATAAAATGGTTATTGAGTCTAATGGAAGAGATTTATAAATGAGTGAAGAAGATAAAAAAATACAAGAAGAAAACAAGGAAGTAGAAACAACTCAGGAGTCAGTTTCTGATGAAGCAATGTCAAATATTAAAGACAGTTCTACTTGGATAGATGCTCTTCTCGTCATTGTTTATTTGATAGTTATATCCTATTCAATATTCTTGTTGTGGATGATTGCTTTTGCACAGTTTATTTTTAAACTGATAACAAAAAAACCAAATAAAAATTTAGGCGATCTAACCAATGTATTTCAAAAATTCATTAACCAAATTATCGATTTTGTGACTTTTGAAACAGAAGAAAGACCGTATCCTTTTAATTCTTTAAAAAATTCAGAAGATGATTGATCTTTACACAACCTCCACACCAAACGGGCATAAGGTTTCATGCACCCTTGAAGCTTTAAATCTTGAATACACTTCTCATGCGATAAACCTGCAAAAAGGAGAGCAAAAAACCAAAGAATTCTTAGCGATGAATCCAAATGGCAGAATACCCGTTATTGTCGATAGAGCTAACAATGATTTAGCAATATTTGAATCAGGAGCAATCATGATTTATTTGGCTGAGAAAACAGGAAAATTGCTTCCAAAAGACGCTCATCAAAAATCTGTAGCCATTCAATGGTTAATGTTCCAGATGGGAGGGATCGGCCCGATGATGGGGCAGGCAAATGTATTTTTTAGATATTTCCCAGAAAAAATACAACCCGCAATCGATAGATACCAAAATGAGAGCAGAAGGCTTTTTGAAGTTTTAAACACTCGCTTAGAAGGTAGAGATTGGTTAGCTGATGAATTCTCGATAGCTGATATAGCAAATTGGTGCTGGGTCAGGACGCATCGTTGGTCAGGAGTTTCAACCGATGACTTAGATAATCTAAAAGGCTGGATTGATAGATGTTATGAACAACCAGGAATGCTCAAAGGCTTGGAAGTGCCAGAAAAGGTTGAAAACCTATTGAAAGATAAAAAAGCTGCAGAGGAGTTTGCAAAAGGCGGAGGATCAATAGTTCAGAAATAACCTTATTCCTGTTATTAACTTTGCTATATTGTAAAATTACATCTAGAGTTAGCACCTCAAACTTATAAGTTATGAAAAAAGTAACAAAACTAAAAACACCTGTTCCTTCCATGGAAGAGGCTAAAGATGCCGTCAGAACCTTAATTGCCTGGGCAGGAGATGATCCTGATAGGGAAGGTTTAATTGAAACTCCTGATCGAGTTGCAAGAGCTTACCAAGAATTTTTTGCAGGTTATCATGACGATCCTGAAGAAATATTATCGAAAACTTTTGAAGAAGTTGAAGGTTACGATGAAATGGTTATCGTCAGGAACATAAGGCTTGAATCTCACTGCGAACATCACATGGTACCAATATTGGGTATAGCTCATATAGGTTATATTCCAAATAATAGAGTCGTAGGAATAAGTAAATTGGCAAGAATTGTTGATGTTTTTGGTAAAAGATTACAAACACAAGAAACTATGACGGCTCAAATCGCCGACACTATAAGCAAAGTTTTAAAACCAAAAGGTGTTGCCGTGGTTGTGGATGCTGCTCACCAATGCATGACTACCAGGGGTATTCATAAGTCAGAAACAAGTACCGTGACCAGTAAAATGACTGGAGTATTTCAAAAAAATATTCATACTCGAAATGAATTTATGGCTTTGATTCATTCTGGTAACAATCAATAATTTGGCCACTGCATTTATTCTTGCTTCCGAATCTGAAATTAGGAAAAGAATTCTTTTTGAAGCTGGTTTTAAATTTGATACACATAAACCTCTTGTAGATGAAGACAAGCTAAAATCACAATATCGCAGTCTCGCACCAATAGATTTATCTTTGATGCTTGCCAAAGAAAAAGCTTTAAGCGTTAGTAAAATATTTCCTGACAAATATGTAATTGGTGGAGATCAAATTTGTCTTCTTGGTTCAGAGATCTTTAGCAAGCCCCTAACTGCAAGCAAAGCGATAGAAAATCTTCGAAAACTCTCTGGTAGAGAACATTTCCAAATAAGCGGTCTTGCAATTGCAATCAATAACAAGGTTGTTCATGAAAAACATTTCAAGGCTACATTGAAAATGAGAGATCTTTCGCTAGAAGAAATTCAAGAATACGTTGAAAAGGACGACCCCTTAATGTCCAGTGGATCTTATAAATACGAATCACTTGGGAAAAATTTATTTGAATATATAAAAGGGGATCCTTATGTGATTCAAGGGCTGCCCCTAGAAGCCATAAAGAATTTTTTTAAATAATTTGTTAAGGTTTATTTCTTATGAAAAATTTCAAAGATAAGGTTGCCGTTATAACAGGTGCTGGCTCAGGAATGGGGCAGGCACTGGCCCTTCAACTTGCTTCAGAAGGATGCAATATAGCCTTGGTTGAATGGAAAGAAGAACTTTTGAATGAAACTAGAGAGTTACTAAAAAAACATAATGTTGGGGTATCCTCTCATTTGTTGGATGTTAGCGATAAAGAAGCTGTAGATAATCTTCCCAATGAAGTCATAGAGCATCACGGTCAAGTTGATATAGTTTTTAATAATGCAGGCTTATCTGTTGCGGCTACGGTAGAAGAAAGTACTGATGAAGATTGGGATTTTGGGCTAGGAATTTTGTTACACGGTGTCATCAATTCAACAAGAGCCTTTCTACCGCACCTAAAAAAAAGGTCTGAATCCGCTATCGTAAATACCTCATCCATATTTGGTCTTTTAAGCGTGCCATCTCAATCTATTTATCACGTAGGAAAATTTGGCGTAAGAGCTTTTACCGAGAGCCTTGCTCTGGAAATGCAGTTAAATAAAGAAACAGTAGAAGTCTATTCAGTTCACCCAGGGCATATTGGCACCAACATATTCTCTGCTTCAAGATTTAAAAATTTTGAGCCTGGAACAACTATGTTTGGTAAAGCAAATACTCCTGAAGAAGCAGGCAAAATTTTTAAAGAGAACGCCCCAACAAGTGCTAAGAGCGCTGCAAATATAATTTTAAAAAACATAAGAAAGAAAAATAAGAGAATTTTGGTGGGTGTTGATGCCCATGCTTACGATCTATTACAAAGAATTTTTCCAAAATGGTACATCTATTTTCTTCCGTTAGTCTCAATCATCAGGAATTTGTTTCCTAAAGATAAAATTAATTAAATTTGATAGGGTGGGTAAAACCTTTAAGCTGAATTCCTTTATCAGATATTTCGATGTCATCGAGACCCTCTAATACCTCTTCATTGAATCGATAAATAACTTTGTATTCTCCTTTTCGACAATCATTTTGAAACTTTTCTGACGTTTCTAATACTTTTTCTTTCTTCTCCGCATATTTTTTTAAATCTGAAGCTGAAAATTCTTTTCTAGCTAAATCCATTCCTTTGGTTGGAGAGATAATTCCCGCTGATGCATTGTTTCCGCCAAATCCTTTTGCATTGAGATATATAGAATCAATTGAATCTTTATCTAGTTCTTTATTTTCTAAAATAAAATCTAAGTTATCTTTATAGACATCTTCTGCTAAAACCTCGGTGGTATTGATTCCAGGAACGTATCCATGCTTCCAAAATCCTATTGCAGTCATAAGTTCATCGCCGGCAGCTGGACCCATAGTGTGACCAAGAAGCCCTTTTAAACCAGTAATTTTCCAATCTTTGAGATTCATTCCATTTGCTACTGAACTGAGAACATGAGATTCCGTACTCCTATTTTGAAAAGTGCCTGTGCCGTGAGCTATGACAAAACTTCTATTCAAATTATCAGAAAAATTTTTTGATTCATTTACAGCAGATGCCATGGTGATGTAGTTACCAATACCTGGAGACGAAATGGATTTTTTTATTCCATCAGCGTTTATTTTAATAGAAGGCACTAAGGCATATATTTCAAGTCCCAATTCAATTGCTTTTTCAAGACTGGAGACAAGAACAAACTGCGCTGCTTCTCCCAATATGAGTCCTGCATTATCCCCAAACGGTCTGCACGCTCTTGTGTAGTCGATGTCAGCTTGATCATTGTTTCTTTCTTGCATTGCAAGAATCTTCTTATCGTCCGCAATCCCTGTGGTAGCGACAAACCCATCCGTAACCTCAGCAGTAATGGGGGCTTCAGCAGATCCAGCAATCCCTATATCTAAACGATTTTCCTTAATCCCATTCACTAAGAGATCGAGATTATATAAAAAAGTGGCACAAGCTCCTGCATTAGCCCCGGTAACACCAACCGAACCGAGAATATATGCATTGATGAAGTCGGCAGACATTTCTAACAAAGACATAGATAAATGTTTAGAGCTAGCTCTTTTTCCTTTAAGTCTTGATTGCATTAATCCGCCCATCCCAAGAAAATCTAATTGTCCTATGGCAGGGCCTGAAAAAACTCCAACCCTTGATGGATCTACAAAAGGTTTGATATCGACATCCCAATCTATCCCTGAGTAACCTAAAGCATCAGATACACCAAATATTGTTGTTTCTAAACCAACGGGATGTTGTCGTGATTTATAAAAGCTTCCTGATTTAAAGCCTGTGGGATACTGACCGGCAGCATTGACGTTCATCGTCTCAGTCATCAAACCTTCTGAGTCATATTTTTCCTTATCAATTTTTCTTACTAAGGTTTGATTCTTAAAATTCTCTTTGTTTGTTTCGTTATTTGTAATGTTGCTGAGGTCTTTGACAACTTCGTTTTTCATATCTTCAGACAGAAGATCGAAAACGAGCCTTTTATAAGCAAGATCTGAAGAAGATCTACCTGCAGAATTAATACCCCCGTATCCACATATCACCGGCAATCTTCTTATTGAGTTCATAATATGATATTTTTTATTTCGGAGGAGTTATTTTACTTTAAAAATACAAAAGATTATGCACCCAGGTATTAATGGCCCAAAACTAAAAGATAAACCAGCAATTATCATGGCTGGCAGCGGAGATGTAATCACTCACCAACAATTAAATGAGTTATCTAATCAAGGAGCTCAATTGTTTAGGTCTCTGGGATTAAAGCCTGGCGATAGCATGGCTTTTATGATGGAGAATCATAAATTGTTCTTTCCAATTGCCTTTGCTGCTTGGAGAAGCGGACTTAAGTACACGGCAATCAGCTGGAGACTACAAGCAAACGAAGTTGAATATATTGTTAAAGATTGCGGTGCAAAAGTTTTCATTACGTCAAAATTTCTAGAGGAATCAGCTAAAGATTTAGCAAGCTCGCTTGAAGGCGTTCATAAATTTATGCTTGATGGCGAATCAGGAGATTTCAAATCCTTTGAAGATGCAATTAAATCAATGCCAGTTGAGCCCATAGAGGATGAATGCCAAGGAGCAGCAATGTTATATTCTTCAGGCACTACCGGAAAGCCAAAAGGCGTAAGCAGAGAGATAAATTTAAGTCCTTTGCCTTATGATTCTGCCGATGACGATCTTGGATTAACTAGAGTTGTGCAGGGCCTTTATTCAGCAGATGAAGAATCAATTTATTTATCGCCGGCTCCTTTATATCATTCCGCCCCAATGGGCTTTAATACCGGATTTTTAGCTCTAGGTGCTACAAGTATTATTTTAGAAAAATTTGATCCCGAGGCAGCCCTAGAAGCTATTGAGAAATATAAAGTCACTCATAGTCAATGGGTTCCGACCATGTTTATCAGATTTCTAAAAAGCGATCCTGAGATTATGGATAAGTATGATTTATCCACTCATAAAATTGCTATTCATGCAGCTGCACCTTGTCCTGTTGAGGTCAAAGAAAAAATGATTGATTGGTGGGGTCCTATCATCCATGAATATTATGCAGGAACTGAATTTAATGGCTTTGTTGCATGTAATTCTGAGCAATGGCTCGCTCACAAAGGAACGGTTGGTCAGTCTTTATTGGGTCCGGTACACATTTTGGATGACGACCAAAATGAGGTTCCCACTGGTGAAGAAGGAACTATATATTTTGAAGGGCCCACATCCACCGGTTTTTCTTATCATAATGATGAGGAAAAAACTAAAGGGGCTACATCAAAACAAGGATACACAACTTTAGGAGACGTTGGTTATCTAGATGAAGAGGGTTATCTGTATTTAACTGACAGGAAGGCATTTATGATAATTTCCGGTGGAGTGAATATTTATCCCAAGGAAACGGAAGATACTTTGATCATGCATCCAAAAGTTGCTGATGTTGCTGTGTTTGGAGTACCAAATGAAGAAATGGGAGAGGAAGTAAAGGCTGTAGTTCAGCCAAAAGATATGAGTTTGGCAGGCGATGATCTGGAACAGGAATTGATGGCTTATTGTCGAGAAAACATTTCCCATGTCAAATGCCCAAAGAGTATTGATTTTCGTGAAGAACTGCCTCGTCACCCAACTGGAAAACTTTATAAAAGGCTTTTGAAAGACGAATACTGGGGTAAAGGAAAGGCTATTTAAATTTAGCCTCGCAACTCTCTAGAGTTTGCATAATCAATGTGTTTATCGTCATTGGACCAACTCCTCCTGGAACGGGAGTGTAAGCTGAACAGATAGAATCTAATCCTTCTTGTTCAACATCACCATAGCCCCCAGGGTGAAATCCTGCATCGATAAGAACACATCCTTTTTTTAACCAAGAAGATTTTATAAATTCTTTTTTTCCTAAGGCTGCAACAACAATATCTGAGCAGCTTATAATCTCTGAAAGATTTGTCGTTTTTGAGTGACAAATTGAAACGGTTGCATTTTCATTTAATAACATCATGGACATAGGTTTTCCTAAAATTGGACTTCTACCTATCACGCAGGCACTTTTACCAGAACAATCTATTTCATAATGTTTCAAAATCCTGATAATCCCATACGGAGTGCATGACCCATAAGCATCAGAACCCATTGTCATCAAACCAAAACTCTCTGATGTAACACCATCAACATCTTTTTCTACTGCAATTGCATCAAAACAGACTCTTTCATCGATTTGCTTGGGAACAGGGTGCTGAAGAAGAATTCCGTGAACATTGTCGTTTCCATTTAATTCATTTATTTTTTCTAATAATTCCTCTGTGGAAGTTGACTGAGGCATTTCAATTTTTAAGGAATCCATACCAATTCTTCTGCAGGCATTGCCCTTCATTTTTACATATGTTGCAGATGCAGGATCGGTTCCTACTAATATGGTTGCAAGAATGGGAGTTGCGCCAGTTTTTTCTTTGAGTTCAGAGACTCTTATTTTGAATTCTTCCTCTGAACGAGAAGCTAATTTTTTCCCATCTAAGATAATAGACATTTAAATATTATATAGATTTTAAATTCTAATAAGCTTTAACAGTATCAAAAAAAGTATTATTAATTATAATGCCTTTTAGCGGGGTGTAGCGCAGCCTGGTAGCGCGCCTGCTTTGGGAGCAGGATGTCGGGGGTTCAAATCCCTCCACCCCGACCACTGTACAACATGAAAGAATTTTTAGAGGAAATGCTGGGTAATCCTTTTGGGATTAATAAATTTTTGAATTTGAAGTATCTTTCTTCAAATGATGATGAACATTATTTTTCAGTCCTTTTTAATGAATCTTCAATGAATCCTAGAGGTTTTGTTCAAGGGGGAATGATTACAGCTGCCTTAGATCAAGCATCTTCTATGGCCTTCATAGGAAACAATAATGGAACTGCTGCTCCCTTATCTACGGATTTACATACTCTATTTCATAGATCTTTGCCTTTGGGCGAAGCAAAAATCACAGTCAAATTTATTAAAATTGGAAGACAAATTGCGACTATGGAGGCCAGAATTTTTGATGAAAATGATAAGTTGGTTGCAACACTAATGCATACTGCTGTGAATTTTGCGATACCTAAGCAAGAAGACTAATTAATTCCTTTTCGATAGAATAGTCACCATCTCCCGGTAGCTCAGCTGGATAGAGCATCTGCCTTCTAAGCAGAGGGTCGCAGGTTCGAATCCTGCCCGGGAGGCCAGAGTGGTGGATGTAGCTCAGTTGGTAGAGCGCTGGTTTGTGGTACCGGTTGTCGTGGGTTCGAGCCCCATCATCCACCCCATTTAAAAGCAGAAGAAATTTAAGTTTTTGTGATAAAGTTTCGCGCTCTTTAAAATTCAGGAATTGTAATGTTTGGGTTAGGTAAAAAAAACGAAATAGAAAAAAAATTAAAATTCACTCTTCCGAAAGAAGAACTGCAAAAAGAATATGATAAAAGGGTTGCCAGCCAACAATTTTCATCCACTGTTAAAGGGTACAGAAAAGGTAAAGCACCAAAAGACATAATTGAGCAAATGTACGGAGGCCAGATCAAGGCCAACGTTATTTTTGATGCGATGTCTGAGAGCTTCTTTAAAAAAATAAGCGAAGATAATATTCCAGTTGTTGGGCAACCTAAATTTGATCCTAAATCTATGGAATTGGATAAGGACGTTCAATTTGAGGCAACTTTTGAAGTTTATCCAGAAATTAAAATAAAAAAGATATCTCAACTTGCATTCAAAAAACCTATTTCAGAAGTTGCTGAAGAAGACATCAATAAAACGATTGAAAATATTCGTAAAAGATTTTCTCAACTGGAATCCAAAGAAGGAAAATCTGAAAATAACGATGTGGTAAAAGTTAATTTTGAAGGATTTATTGATGATGAACCATTTGAAGGCGGTAAAGCTGACGAGGTCACCATTGAAATTGGTTCTAACACAATGATCCCTGGGTTTGAAGATGGCTTAAAAGATTTATCCAAAGGCGATAAAAAAGACTTAAATGTCTCATTCCCTGATGACTATCATGTAGATCATTTAAAAGGGAAGCCAGCAGTCTTTAAAACAGAAGTTCTGGATGTTCTAAAACCAAAATTGCCGGAAATGAATGAAGAGTTTTTCACTATGGCTGGCATACCATCTAAAGACGAGGCTGAATTTAAAAAAACCTTAAAAGAAAGACTATCTGATGATTTAGATTCTGCGCTTACCGGAATGAAAAAAGAAAGAATTTTCGATGCGCTTGCTGAAATGAACGAATTTGAGATTCCTGAGTCTATGATAATGAACGAAATGATTAATCTCAGGAAAGGCTCTGCTGCTCAGATGGGAAAAGAGTATGAAAAATTAAAAGATGAAGAATTTCCCGTTGAAAATTTCAGGGAAAACGCTCAAAAAAGGGTGAAGCTTGGCATCATACTAAATAAGCTTATTGAAGAGCATGAATTAAAAGCAGATGCTGATAGAGTTAAAAAGCTTATAGAAGAAAGATCTAAAAACTACAAAGAACCCGAAAAAGTTGTAAATTGGTATTATAGTAATGAAGAACAATTAAAAAACATTGAATCATTGGCCCTTGAGGAGCAGGTTACTGAGCTGCTAGAAAAAGAAGGAAAGTCAACTGATGAAAGTATGGATTTTGATAAAGTTCTAGGAATAAACGTATGACTGACAAATTCTTTAACCAATTGGTACCAATGGTGGTTGAACAAACTCCAAGAGGGGAAAGGGCATTTGATATTTACTCTAGACTGCTTAAAGAAAGAGTAATCTTTATCACAGGCCCAATTGAAGACTACATGGCTAACTTGATTGTGGCACAACTGCTTTTCTTAGAAGCAGAAAATCCTGATAAAGACATAAATGTGTATATAAATTCTCCGGGTGGAGCCATAACTTCTGGAATGTCTATATACGATACCATGACCTACATAAAGCCTGATATAAGTACCTTGTGTATCGGACAAGCTGCCAGCATGGGGGCAATTCTTCTTGCAGGAGGAACAGAAGGCAAAAGATTTGCGCTTCCTAACTCAAGAATTATGATTCATCAGCCTTTGGGAGGATTTCAAGGACAGGCTTCTGATTTTGAAATTCATGCAAAAGAAATTCTTTCCATGAAGAAAAAACTAAATGAAATACTAGCTTCTCATACCGGAAAAGAAGTTGACCAAATCGAAAAAGATACGGAAAGGGATAACTTTATGAATGGCGAAGAAGCCAAAGAATATGGTTTAATTGATAAAGTAATTTCAGAAAGAGAGCAGGCCAAATGACAGATATCTCAACCACTGATGAAAAGCTTCTTTTCTGTTCATTTTGTGGAAAAAATCAGAACGAAGTAAAAAAATTAATTGCCGGTCCATCCGTTTATATCTGTGATGAATGCGTCTCTTTATGTAATGACATCATCAAAGAGGACTTAGAAAGTAAAGAAGCCGAAAACTCTGAAACAAAAAAATTACCGATTCCAGAAGAGATTAATTCTTTTTTAAATGATTACGTAATTGGTCAAGAAGATGCCAAAAAAACATTATCTGTTGCCGTTTACAATCACTATAAGAAATTGCAAAACATGGATGTTGATTCAGAAGTTGAACTTGGCAAAAGTAATATCCTTCTTCTGGGACCAACAGGAAGTGGTAAAACTTTATTAGCAGAAACTCTTGCTAGATTGCTTGATGTTCCATTTACCATTGCTGATGCTACTACCTTGACTGAAGCTGGATATGTTGGAGAAGATGTTGAAAACATAATTCAAAAACTTCTTCAAAAATGTGATTACGATGTTGAAAGAGCACAAAGGGGTATCGTATATATTGATGAGATTGATAAAATTTCAAGGAAATCAGATAACCCATCCATAACTCGTGATGTATCTGGTGAGGGAGTGCAACAAGCACTTCTAAAATTAATTGAAGGCACAGTGGCTTCTGTTCCCCCGCAAGGAGGAAGGAAGCATCCTCAGCAAGAATTTGTTCAAGTAGACACTTCAAATATCCTTTTCATCTGTGGCGGTGCGTTTGCTGGCCTTGATGAGATTATTAGATCAAGAAGTGAAGAAAGAGGCATGGGTTTTGAAGCAACAATTTCAAAAAATTCCAATGCTTCTTTTTCAGCAGATTTAGTTAAAAAAGTTCAACCTGAGGATTTAGTCAAATACGGTCTTATTCCCGAATTCGTTGGCAGACTTCCAGTTACAGCAACACTAGAAGAATTAGATGAAAAATCTTTAATTATGATTCTTACAGAACCTAAGAATTCTCTTATGAAGCAGTTTAAAAAGCTTTTTTCTATGGAGAATGTTGATCTTGAAATAAGAGACGACGCTTTATTAGAAATAGCAAAGAAAGCTATTGAAAGAAAATCTGGAGCTCGAGGACTGAGGTCGATTATGGAGAATATTCTATTAGATTTGATGTACGACATACCGTCTGATCAGAACATTGAAAAAGTCGTTCTCGACTCGTCTTCTGTTTCAGGAGAGTCTGAGCCGCTTGTGGTTTATTCACAATCAGAAACACCAAAAGAAAGCTCTAACTAACAGGCTATTGTTTTTTACAAATAACTCCTCATATAAATATAAAGCGAGGCAAATATGCAATTACCTTTAGTACCCTTAAGAGACGTCGTTATTTTCCCTGGAGTTGTTACTTCACTCTTTGTTGGCAGGGATAAGTCAATAAAGTCCCTCCAAACGGCTATGGAATCCGACAAGTCAGTGATGTTAGTCGCTCAGAAAAACTCCTCGCAAGAAAATCCTAAAGTTAAAGATTTGTATGAGGTGGGTTCTGTTTCAACTATTTTACAGTTGATCAAATTACCAGATGGAACTTACAAAGTTTTAGTTGAAGGTATCAAAAGAGCAAAAATTTTATCAGTTGCAGAAAACAATGGTTACATGGAATCTGAAGTAGAGGTTTTAGAAGATTACGAACTAGATGATGATCTTAAAAGCAGTTACCTAAACACTCTGCAAACTCAATTCAAAGAGCTTTCGAAAACATCATCAAAAATTAGACCTGAGGTGATAACTCAAATCAGAGCTATTGAAAGACTAGAAAAACTCATTGATAACCTGGTTGGATATTTATCATTACAAATATCTGATAGACAAAAATTATTAGAAGAAATCAACCTCGAAGAAAGAGCTAAATATTTAGTATCTTTCCTTGAAAATCAACTAGACCTTACTCAAATGGAGAAAAAAATTCGAGATAGGGTCAAAAAGCAAATGGAGAAAAGCCAGAAGGATTATTACCTTTCTGAGCAGATGAAAGCTTTAAAGAAGGAAATGGGTGAAGATGAAGACCAAGATGAAATAGAAACAATTACCAAAAATATAGAAAAATCTGGCATGCCTAAGGATGCTAAAGATAAAGTGAACAGCGAATTAAACAAGTTCAAAATGATGCCTCCAATGTCAGCAGAAGCTTCTGTTGTGAGGGGGTATATAGATTGGATGACCAGTATTCCTTGGAAAAAGAAATCAAAAATTCAAACAGAAATAACAAAAGCCTCTGAAGTCTTAGATTCAGATCATTATGGACTTGAAGAGGTTAAAGAAAGAATACTTGAATACTTAGCAGTTCAGCAAAGAGTATCAAAAATAAAAGGCCCGGTTTTATGTCTTGTCGGCCCTCCAGGTGTTGGAAAAACATCCCTGGGCGAATCTATTGCAAAATCAACAGGCAGAAAGTTCGTTAGGATGTCCCTAGGTGGAGTAAGAGATGAATCAGAGATAAGAGGACATAGAAGAACTTATATTGGTTCAATGCCTGGAAAAATTCTTCAAAAAATGTCAAAAGTAGGTGTTAAAAATCCGCTCTTTCTTTTAGACGAAATAGATAAAATGGGAATGGATTTTCGAGGCGATCCAGCAGCAGCTTTATTAGAAGTTCTTGATCCTGAGCAAAATCACACGTTTAACGATCACTATCTTGAAGTCGATTATGATTTATCAGACGTAATGTTTGTTTGTACGGCTAACTCGATGGATATACCGCCAGCACTTTTGGATAGAATGGAGATAATAAGGTTACCAGGTTACACAGAGGATGAGAAAGCAAGTATTGCTGATAAATATTTGCTCCCTAAACAATTAAAAATGAACGGTTTAAACGAAAATGAATTATCTGTCTCTAAGAAAACCATCCTTGATGTTATAAGGTATTTCACAAGGGAGGCAGGAGTGAGAGCTCTAGAAAGAGAAATTGCAAAAATCTGTAGAAAAGCTATCAAAAAAATAGGTGAGGCAACAAAACCCAAAAAAATTACTGTTTCACCTTCAAATCTCGAAGACTATTGTGGAGTAAGAAAATTTGATTTTGGTGAAGCGCAAGAAAAAGACAAGATCGGCCAAGTCACAGGACTAGCCTGGACTCAAGTTGGCGGAGAGCTGCTTACTATAGAAGCTTCTAATTTCAAAGGTAAAGGAAAAATAATTAAAACTGGTCAACTAGGTGATGTGATGCAGGAATCAATTCAAGCAGCAATTTCAGTAGTGAGGAATAGATCAGAATCTTTAGGTATTGATCCCGAATTCTATGAAAATCAAGATATGCATATTCACGTTCCTGAAGGAGCAACACCTAAAGATGGTCCCAGCGCAGGAATCGCGATGTGTACTGCTGTAACCTCAGTTTTAGCTCAATTGCCAGTAAGAGCAGATGTGGCTATGACTGGTGAAATCACTCTTAGAGGAGAAGTTTTAAAAATAGGTGGTCTAAAAGAGAAATTATTAGCAGCTAAGAGAGGCGGAATCAAAACAGTCATTATTCCTGAAGATAATGTCAGAGACCTCAAAGAGATACCTGACAAAATAACTGATAAATTAACAATCAAGCCTGTTAAATGGGTTGATGAAGTTTTCAAAATTGTCTTTACTGAAGAGCCTCAACCTTGGTCAGAGAGAAATTCAAAGTCATCAGAATCTAGCAGAAAAAAAACTAAATCAAAAAAAACTTCTCAAAACACTCTAAATTAGGTATTACAGCCCGATATACTTGTTGAATTAATCCTTTTCTAAGGGTATAAATGATTTCAAGTTTTAATTTATTTAGGAGAGTGTAGTGAATAAAGCTGATTTAATTGATTCTGTAGCAGACGCTACTGATATGTCTAAAGCTGAAGCTGGTAGAGCGCTTGATGCAGTTCTTAATGGAATAGCAGGTGCACTATCTCAAGGTGACTCCGTTGCTTTAGTAGGGTTCGGAACTTTTAACGTAAGAGAAAGAGCGGCAAGAATGGGAAGAAATCCAGCCACTGGTGCAACAATTCAGATTGCTGCTTCAAAAGGTGTAGGTTTCAAAGCTGGAAAAGCATTAAAAGATAGCCTGTAAGAATATACTTAAAAAGCGCGTCTTATTGGCGCGCTTTTTTTATGGTAGAGTCCACGAATGTCAGCTTTAGAAAATATAAGAAAAGGTCTATCCAGCTCAGGATCAACTTTAATCGTTGGAATACTTATCGTTGGGTTGGTTGCTACTTTTGGAAATTTTTTGGGCACAGATAATGCTTTTAGCAATCAAAGGGTTCTTGAAATTAACGGGCAAGATATTTCAATTCAAGAATTTTCTCTGGAGGCCAACAGACTTAATTCTATTTTCTCTAATCAAGAAATCAGTCTTGAGCAGGACCAAGTCACGCAGATTGCTCAAGATTCTTTAATTCAAAGAATTCTTCTAGCTCAACAATCAGATGATAACGGCTTTTATGTCACCGAATCCTTTGTAAAAGAAATTATTCAGGCTGATCCAACTTTTTCCAGAGACGGCGAATTTAATTTAGATGTTTTTAGAGGATTCTTATTAAGGTCTGGCCTCGGGGCAGAAGAATTTCAAAATATTTTAAGGACGCAATATAAAAGTATTCAATTGAATGAAGCACTAAATGCCTCTGCTTTTATTCCTAATGATCATCTGAATAAATTCGTTTCTTCAATTAACCATCACAGAGACATTACTTTTAAGAAAATATCTCTAGCTGATGAAGCAAATAAAGAAAGTTTATCTGAAGAAGAGGTAATCAATTATTACAATGAGAAAGGCAATGAATTTATGATTGAGTCTAAGACATCATTCTCAATAATTGACTTAAATACAAATTTTCTAGAATCAAAAGTACAAGTTACGGATTCTGAGGTATCGGCTGAGTTAATTAACCTGGAGGAGCAAAGTTCAAACTCAGGTCAAAAAAGAATAAGTCATATTCAAGTTGACTTTGATAGCCTTTCAAAAATTGAAGCTCTTCAGAAAGTTGATGATATTAAAAATCAAATTGATTCGGGATTGATTAGTTTTGAAGATGCTGTAACTAACTTTTCTGATGATTTAGGTTCTAAAAGCCTTGAAGGTGATCTTGGCTATACCGATGGCACTATTTTTCCAGTTGAATTTGAGGAAGTTATCAAAGATTTGTCTCTCAATGAAATATCATCAGTTGTTGAGCTAAGCTCTTCTCTCCATTTAATTAAACTTACTGAAAGCAATGTAGATTCTTTTACAGCTAAAGATGCGAGAAATTCCTTGATAGATCAAAAAACTCAATCCCTCTTTGTTTCTATCGAAGAAAATATCTTAAGTTCCATTGAGGAAAATAAAAATCTTATTGAAATATCTCAGTTAGTAGATCTTCCCATTAAATCTTTTTCAAACGTTTCATTTAACGATGCTCCAGAATATTTAAAAACATCAGAAGATTTTCTAGATGCTTACGATTTTCTCTCGCCTGGTGAGATTTTTGAACTCCCAATCGATAACGATCGCTTGGTTTTTCTTGAAGTAGAAGAATTCTTTCCAGAAAGACAAAAAACTTTGGAAGAAGCAGAAAGAGATATTGCAGAAATATTAAAATTCCAAAAAGTTCAAGATAATCTCAATAATTTAGTGGATGAGTCAGTACTCCTTTTTGCTCAAACCAGCTCATCTGAATTGACAAGCTACGAAGACTTAAAACGCGATACCAGCTTGCTACCGAATTCAATGGTTTCAGAGATATTCTCTCTGAGAAAAGATCAAATAAATCAAATAAGAAGATTTGATGCTCTAGAAGGGGATACTTACGTTTATACACTTGATTCAATAGATGAGATTCAATTAGAAGATTCTTCTGAAGAAGAATCTCAGCAAAATGAATTTGCTAAAAGTGCTGTGATAAACATTGAGGACTCCCTATTAATGGAGCAATTGAGATCTAATGCATCGATTAAACTAGGAAATCTCCTCTAGATCACCCATAGCTGTGATATTGAAACCAGCATCAACATAAGTAATTTCCCCTGTTATCCCGCTTGCGAGATCAGAACATAAAAATGAAGCTGTATCACCAACTTCTCTAGCAGTTATGTTTCTTTTCAAAGGAGTTCTTTCAGCATTATAGGAAAGCATTTTTCTGAAATTTTTAACTCCAGAGGCTGCTAGAGTTCTTACCGGGCCTGCTGAGATAGCATTTACTCTTGTATTTTCCTTTCCTAGACTATTTGCTAGATATCTAACAGATGATTCAAGAGATGCTTTAGCTAAGCCCATCACGTTATAATTTGGAAGAGTTCTTAGGGCGCCAAGATAGGATAATGTTAATAGAGATGATGATCTGTCTGCCATCAACTCTCTACTAGCTTTTGCTAAAGCAATAAAGCTGAACACGCTGATATCGTGAGCAATTGAAAACCCTTCTCTGGTAGATGCTTCGACAAAGTTGCCATCTAATTCATTTCCTGGAGCAAAACCAACGGCATGGACAACTCCATCTAAATGTCCCCACTTATCCTTTATATTTTTAAATGTTTCATTGATAGCACAATCATCGCTGACATCACATTCAGTTAATAAACTGCAATTCCAATTTTCAGCTAGGGCTTCAACTCGCGATTTAAGTTTTTCAGATTGATAAGATAGTGCAATTTCTGCACCAAAATCATTCATTGATTCAGCAATACCTGCAGCGATTGAATTTTTATTGGCTACTCCCACAATGAGTATTTTTTTTCCTTTAAGAATGGTCATGATGAATGTTTCTCGCTATTTATTGGTTTTTTTCCTATAATTGCCGACATTATTACATTTTTGAGGGGTAAAAATGATTTATTTACGTAACTTACTGTTACTGACCATTTCTTTATCAGGATTAACTTTTGCAAGTTTTACATTTGCACAAAGCGATGCTGATCAAGAGGAAGTAGTTGTTACAGGTTCAAGAATTGAAAGACCTGAAATATCTTCTAATGTGCCAGTTACAGTTTTAGATAGAGCTGATATAGAAAGAACAGGTCTATCAAACCTTGGAGACATCTTAAGATCTACTCCATTGGTTCAAGGTTCAGTATCAAATAGTAATACCAGTAATGGTGGTGATGGTACTGTTAAATTCTCTTTAAGAGGAATTGGTACTGCCAGAACTCTTATTTTATTAAACGGAAGACGACTCCAGCCTATGGGATCAGGAGCTGCTTCTTCGCCAGATTTATCTGCAATTCCTTCGGCTATGGTTGAAAGAGTAGAGGTACTTAAAGACGGTGCCTCAGCTATCTATGGTTCCGATGCGATCGCTGGTGTTGTTAACATCATTACAAGAGATGATTTCGATGGTGCTGAATTGAGCATCCAAGGCGGAGCTTCTCAAGAAGGTGATGATAGAATGGATGAGATGTCATTTGTTGGCGGAGTCCAAGGCGACAGAGGAAGTATTGTTTTCTCTGTTTCTATGGCAGAAAAGCACGGACTTCTCATGGGTGCTAGAGGAAACTCTTTTTACGAAATATATGCTGGTATTGAGAGCTTAGCTGGAACGACTATTCCAGGATCAAACTGTCCTGATGGTTGTGACTTCGGTGGAAGTTCAGCGCCTCCATGGACAAGAGTTAACGTCCCTGGTTTTGGATTTGCTACTCTTGGTCCTGAATTTTGGCAAGCTGCTGGAATTGATGGTGATAAAGTTGGTCCGCAAGCAGGTTACATTGATCAAAGCGTTGCTCCTGTATACCCAACACAAGCTGACTATAGAGCATTTGATGGCGATTGGTATAACTACAATCCTCTTAACTGGCTATCATCTCCTCAGAAAAGATGGAATGGTACGGTTCACGGAAAACTCAATCTTCCAGACCTCTCAGTATTTCAAAATACTAAAGTCTTTACAGAAGTTATGTACTCCAACATTAAGAGTCAAATGAGAATTGCTCCACAACCTCTCGCTCCACTAGCTTTCTACAGCAAAGCTGCGCCTTACTCTCCAGACAACTACTACAACCAAACTTACGGTCCTAAATTTGCTACGTCTTACAAAGCAAACGAAGACGGCGAAGGTGGATATGACTTAGTAGGCGGTGAATACGTTGCTAACGCTGACGGAGAGGGTGCTTTTGATATAGTTCGAACGCTTGATGCAAACGGTGAGACTATGGAAATTAAAGATTGGAGAAGAAGAATAGTTGAAAGACTAGGAAGATTTGACGATCGTGATGTTCATAACTACAGAGTGTTAGTTGGATTAGAAGGTGAATTTGGTGATTCTGGTTGGAACTGGGATTTAACTTATCACTACGGTAAGAATGACAGTGCCGCTATTGCAAAAGGTTACTTTAACTTAGCCAAAGTTGCACAGCAGGTCGGTCCTACATATACAGATGATTCAGGAGTTCTTAGATGTGGAGTTGATAAGGATACAACTATCCCAGCTGCTTGTGTTCCTTTAAACATATTTGGTGTTAACTCAGTTACCGATGAAATGATTGCCTACAGTAGTGATAATGCAACTGTCGGTGGCTTGAATGAGCAAGAAGTTACTTCTATGAACTTCAATGGACCGATTGCTGAATACGACGGTGGAACTGTATATATGGCGGTTGGTTACGAAAGCAGAACCGAATACGGTGAGACTCTTCAAGATTCTTTGATTATTCAAGGACTTCTTACTGATAGAAGTGGTCTGAATACATCTGGTGCTTATTCACTTGAAGAAGTGTATGCAGAGATAATTGTTCCAATATACGAAAGAGCTGAGCTTCAGTTTGCTACAAGAAGCTCTGATTACTCTTCTTTTGGAACCAATACAACTTCAGAGTTTGGTTTTGAAGTTTTTGCAACTGACACCTTCACTTTAAGAGGTTCTTATTCAGAGGCCTTTAGAGCTCCTTCAACTCCTGCATTATACGGTGGTCAATTTACAACTTTCCCAGAAGTTACTGACCCGTGTGCACAGGCTGGTAAAGGAACCGGTGAAACAGATGCAGAATACGCAGCAAGATTAGCTACTCTTCCAGGGTGTGCTACAGTTGGAAAAGGTTACATAAACGAGCAAGATCAATCTAATGAGCTTGCTGGTGGTAACCCAGCTCTTCAACCTGAATCTGCTGTTTCATCTACTCTAGGATTTGTATTCCAACCAACAGATGGCTTGGATCTAACAATTGATTTTTGGCAAGTAGATATCGAAGAAACTATCAGTACTTATGGTCCTCAGGTGCTTCTTGATCAGTGTGCTAATACTGGTCTACCAGTCTACTGTGGAAAAATTGAAAGATATGACACTCCACCTGAGTTGAAAAACTACATAAAACTTATCACTAACCTAAATGCAAACGTTGGTGAACAGTCTTATAACGGTGTTGATCTTTATATCAATTACGATCACCCAGACACTATTAATGGATGGAATATGTCTCTTGGAAGTTTAGTAGCTTACACTGCTAAATACGAAGAAACGATTCTTGGCGTTGCTACTGATTACGCTGGTACGCAAGTAGAAACTAAGTTTGGTTTGATTCCTAACATCAGAGCAAATGGATTTATGACTTGGAGTAAAGATATTTATTCCATCGAATATGCAATTCGATACATTGGTCCTGCTGAAGAGGAAAACTACGGTGGTACTATGTGGGATGTTGATGCAGTTATGTATCATGACATAAGAGCTAGTTTCGATTTTGATCCATTAACTTTAACTTTCGGTGTAAACAACTTGTTTAAC